>NZ_JBIVEG010000019.1:0-148351 GCF_044747545.1 Streptomyces sp. NPDC090077 | reverse complement strand
GTACGTCCAGTACAAGGGCGCCCCGCCAACGCGCCGATGCACGGCACCGGACGACGCGGGCTCAACCGGCAAGATCCGAAAGAGACGGCCTAGGCCAGTGCGGGGGCCCCGAGGCCCGAGCCGCGTGCGTACATCCGTATCAGGTGCGGGAGTTCGTACTGTGCCGCGTGGGCGGTGACCTCGCCGCAGGGGGAGGTCACCATTCCGGCGTCGATGAGCGCCTCCACCACCCGGACGGCGTGCCGTTCGTCGCAGCCGAGGGCCTCGGCGGCCTCGGTCAGGCCGAAGGGGCCCTCCTCGGTGCCCGCGGCCAGCCGCACCGCGTCCCGGCTCCGCTCCTCGGGCAGCTCCTCCCAGCCGTGGGCCAGCCGGCCCCGGACGGACACGTCCCCGGAGGTCAGTTCGTCCAGCGCGCCCGCGGGATCGGCGAGCCGGTCCGCGAACTCCCGCAGCGGCACGTGCCGGAGCACCGCGAGCCGCATCCCGCTGACCCGGACGGCCAGCGGGGACCCGCCGCAGGCGCGCACGATGCGCAGGGCGGCCTCCCGGTCGGCCCGCACCCGGCCCTGGCCGATGAGCCCCGCGAGCAGTTGCAGCGACTCGGCGGTGCCGAGCGGCGGGAGGCAGACCCGGTGCACGGGCGCCAGCCCGCCCAGCTGGCCGCGCGCGGTGAGCAGCACCCGGCCCCGCCCGCCGCAGGGCAGCAGCGGCCGTACGGCGCGTTCGTCGGGCACGTCGTCCAGGACCACCAGGACGCGGTGCTCCGCCAGCCACTCCCGCCACGCCTCGGGCCCGGACGGTCCGGGCCGGCCGGTCAGCCGGCCGAGCTCCGCGAGGACCTCGGGCAGCGGGCGGGTGCGGCCGTCGGCGTCGCGCAGGGAGACGCAGAGCCGGCCGTCGGCGAAGCGGTCGCCGAGCAGGTGGGCGGCCCGCACCGCCAGAGTGGTCTTCCCGGACCCGGCGGGGCCCGAGAGCAGTGCGGTGCGGCCGGCGCCCTCGTCCTCCAGGAGGCCGAGGAGGGAGCGCAGTTCGCCGCCGTGTCCGGTGAAGTCGACGAGGTCGGGCGGCAGTGCGGCCGGCGGCCGGGCGGCCCGCGCGCGGGGGGCCGCTCCCGTCCCGGGCCGGCCGTCGCCCGCGAGGATCGTCCGGTAGCGGGCCGCCATGGCGCCGCCCGGCTCCAGTCCCAGTTCCCGGGCGAGGAGCTGGCGGTAGTCGTCGTACGCCGCGAGCGCCTCGGTCTGCCGGCCGGACCCGCTCAGCGCCCCCATCCAGACCGACCGGAGCCGCTCCCGGAGCGGGTGCCGCTCGACCAGTTCGCGCAGCCCCTCGGCCACCGCCGGTGCGGCGCCCAGCTCCAGTTCCGCCTCCGCCCAGCTCTCGAAGGCCGTCAGACGGCGCAGCTCCAGCCGGTCGGCCTCCTCGGCCAGCCGGGGCGACTGGCGCAGGTCGGCGCCGAGCGGCGGCCCCTGCCACAGGTCGAGGGCCTGGCGCAGCAGCCGGGCGGCCGGGCGGGCCTCCAGTCCCTCGGCGGCCCGCACCAGGGAGCGGAAGCGCAGGAGGTCGAGTTCGTCGTCCGCCACGCGCAGCAGGTAGCCGCCGCCCGTGTGGGTGAGCCGCGGCCGGTCCGGGCCGTCGTCTCCGAGCAGCGTGCGCAGGGCGCTCACGTACACCTGGAGGTTCTTGCGGGCGGTGCGCGGGGGTTCCTCCTGCCAGACCGCGTCGGTCAGCGCGTCGACGGGGACGGGGTGGTTGGCGGAGCCGAGCAGGGCCGCCAGCACGACCCGCTGCTTCAACGGGCCGAGGGGCAGCTCCCGGTCGTCCCGGTGGACCGTGAGCGGGCCGAGGACGGAGAACCTCAGCGCGCCGGATGACGCTGCGGGCTGCGCGGACGGACGCGGCATCGAGCGGACCTCCGTGGGGTGACGGGAGTGGGTCGGTCCCTCGATGGTCCGCGGCCCGTACCCGTCCCACATCGGTGCCGGGTACGCAGAGTCGTCCCGTCCGCGGTCGCGTCATGGGGGCCGGTGCCCCCATGGAGCCGGGAGGAGCCCCCATCCCGGCGCCGGACGCCCCCTATTCCTGGGCGGATTCCGCCGAGAGGGCGCAGAGTGCCGAGCGGTCCGGGGAACCCGTCTTGGCCATCAGGCTCGCCATGTGCTTCTCCACCGTCCGGGGGGAGATGCACAGCCTCTGGGCGATCTGCTGGTTGCCGGGGCGCTCCGCGAGCAGCACGAACACCTCGTACTCGCGCGGTGTGACCCCCGCGGCGCGCAGGCCCGCCGGGATCCGCTCGCGGCCGCCGCGGCGCTGGGGGACGCTGACCCCCGCCTGCCGCAGCAGGGCCCGGCAGGCTCCGGCCACCGGCGGTACGCCCGCCTCGTGGAAGTACTCCTCGGCGGTCCGCAGCCAGCCGACCGGGTCGCCCCAGGAGTCGGCGAGCGCCGCCTCGGCGGTGAGCCGCAGGGCGAGGTGCCACGCCTGCGGGAACACGGCTGCCGCGCGGCCGGCCCGTTCGACGGCCTGCCGGGCGCCGTCCGGGTCGCCGTCCCGGCCGCGCAGCACCGCGTCCGCCAGGTCGAGGAACATCCGGTTCCAGGCCAGTTGGCCGCCCGGGGAGGCCAGTGCCTCCCGGTACGCCTCCCGGCCGGCCTCCTCGCCGTCGAGCGTCCGCAGCAGGGGGCCGAGCCCGTACCGGCCGCTGAGGTAGAAGAAGCTCGGGTGCTCCCGCTCCCAGGCCAGCGCCGCACCGATCTCGGCCTTCGCCCGCTCCCGGTCCTCCCCCATCAGCGCGCCCACGGCCTGGCACAGTCCGCGCTGCAGGGGGACGAGCATGGATTCCCCGCCGCCCGCCCGGCGGAACCGGAGCAGGGCGCGTTCCTGCTCGCGGGCCCGTCCCTGGTGGGCGGCGAGCGTGGCGTCGACGAGGAGCAGGTAGCGGTGCGTCGACAGGTTCTGGAGCCGGGCGCTGGCCTCCACCAGCTGCTCGACGATCTCCCGGGCCCGGTCCCACCGGCCGCCCAGCACGCTCTGCATGGCGAGGAACCCGTCGACGGCCTGGAGCAGGGCGAGCGACCCGAGTTCGTGGGCCGCGGTGCGGGCGGTCTCCAGGCGGGTCGCCTCGCCGGTCCGCATGAACGCGTTGGTGCCGAGCCGTACCAGGGCCTCGGCCCGGTACACGGCGAGCCGGTGTTCCTCGGCGACCGTCAGCATCCGTTCCAGGCAGGCGTCGGCCTCGTCGAAGCCGCGTTCCCGGGAGAGCATGGCCAGCAGCTGCCACGCCTGGCAGGCCACCACGGGCCGGCCGCGTTCCTCCGCGGTGAGCGCCGCGCGCCTGGCGGAACGTTCCGCCTCCGCGAGCCGGCCGCGGCCGTCCTCGCCGCCGCGGTCCTGTTCCGGCAGCAGCGCGAGGTGGCCCTCGACCACCGCGAGCGCCGCCTCCTGTTCCGGCCGCGGCGGAACGCCCAGCAGGGCGCGGGCCGCCCGGATCCGGCGGCGGGCCTCCTCCTTCTGCTCCGCCATGGTGGCGACCCACGCGACCTGGGTGTGCGCCTGGGCCCGTAACTCGGCGGCGAGCGATCCGGCGGGCACCGGCGGGAGGTCGTCGAGCAGTGCGGCCGCCTCCGCGAGCCGCCCGGACTCGGCCTGGGCGATCGCCAGTTGCACGGTGACCTCGTGCCGCTCCTCGTCGGCCGCGAGCCCCCGGGCGCGCTCCAGCAGTACGGCGGCCGAGCCGGACGCGCCGGCGTCCAGCATCTGCCGGCCCACCTGGGCGAACTGCCGTGACGCCGCCACCCTGTCGCCCGCGGCCAGCCGCAGGGTGGCCACCAGCTGGCGCTGGTCCCCGTCGAGTTCGCCGTCGTACGCCTCGATGGCCGAGGCCGCGCGGCGGGCCAGTGCGGCCTGTTCGGCGGGCGGCAGCGAGGCCCTGAGGGCGTCCGCCGTCAGGGCGTGGCGGAAGGTGTAGTGGTCGTGGGCGGCCCCGTCCGGGGCGATGATCCCCACCTCGGAGGCGGACCGGAGGTGGGCGAACAGCGCCCGGTCGTCGAGGCCGGTCACCGCCCTGAGGGCCCCGACGGAGAACCGGCCGCCGAGCGTCGCCGCGACGAGCAGAAGTTCGCGCACCGGTTCGTCGAGCCGGTCCAGCCGGCGCGCCCAGCTGCGGACCGCGCCCGCCGGTACGGGCGCCCCGTCCTGTTCCGCGAACCGCCACCCGCCGCCGTCCCGGCTCAGCCGTCCGGTGTCCAGCAGGTCGGCCAGCAGCACCTCCACCAGGTACGGGTTCCCGCACGCCCACTGCGCCAGGTGCCGGTGCGCGGCCGGGGGCACCTCCTCCGGTGCGGTGTCCAGGCAGGCGGCCGCCATGTCCCGTACGGCGGCCCCGCCCAGCGGGCCGAGCTCCTGCAGCGAGACGGTGTTGCGCAGTTCGGCGGCGAGCGCGAGGTCCGTCGCCGGGCCGGGGTCGGGCCGGAGGGTGGCGACCAGGAGGACCGGCAGCTCGGCCACGTTGTCGACGAGGTACTCGACGACCGCGACCGTCTCGGTGTCGGAGTCGTGCAGGTCCTCCAGGAGGATCACGCAGCCGCGCTCGCGGCCGATCACCGCCAGCAGTCTGAGCAGCGCCTCGGCCAGTTCGACCAACGAGATCGCGTATCCGGGCGCCTCCGCGCCGGACCGCCACTCCGGTACGAGACCGGCCAGCGCGGGCCGGTAGGGCCGCAGTTCCGGGTCGTCCGGGGCGCCCGCCGCCCGGAACCGCGAGGACAGCGCCTCGACCAGCGGGCGGAAGGGCACGACGAGCCCGGTGGACGTGGCCCGGCCGCGCAGCACCGGCATGTCCCGGGCGTACGCGCGCAGGGCCGACTCGCCCGCCAGCCGGGACTTGCCGATCCCCGCCTCGCCGACGAGGAACACCGCCCGTCCGGCACCCTTCCCGGCGCTCTCCAGGGCCTGGTCCAGCAGCCGGATCTCGGCGTTCCGCCCCACGGTGACCGACGACGTCGCTCGCATGGGCGCAGGCTACTTGACCTTGTTCGGGCACGGCAAAGGGCCGGGGAAGCCCCCGGCCCCGGCCCTTCGCCCTCGGGACGCCGTCCCCTCAGAACAGCGTGAGGGAGCCCGTGGTCCAGGGCACGTCGACCGAGAAGGCGGCGGCGTCGGACTCCGCCGCGCGCAGCAGCCGGCTGCGCAGCCCCAGGGTGCCGCCCGACCCGAACACGACCTCGCCCACCGGGTGGTCGTGGGCCGCGGTCTCGGTACAGGCGCTGTTCTCGACGTACCGCACCGAGTCGTTGATCTGCATGGTCATCGTCCGTCCTTCGTTTCCGCGGGAGTGGTGGTCGTGCCGGCCGTGCGGTGGTGCGGTGGGTCCGGTCGTGCGGTGGGGGGTGTCCGGCCGGGGGTCAGGCCGGGCCGGACGGGTGCAGGAGCAGCAGGGACGGCACCCGTTCCGGGAAGCCCGCCCGGAGGAGTCCGTGTCCGATGCCCGCCAGCCCGGTCAGCAGGCCGGGGTGCGCGACCCCGGCCGGGGCACCGCTGCGGGCGCCGGTCTCCTCGACGGAGGCGAGGAGGGCCCCGGCCCGGCGGATCCAGTGCGGGCGGGCTTCCGGGGCCGCGCCGTGGCCCAGGAGTTCGCACAGCCCGGCCTCGCCGTGGCAGAGGCTGTCGTCGGCGGCCGGGCCGTCCCGGCCCAGGCCTTCGACGGTCCTGCGGGACCAGGCCGCGAGGTGCGGGTCGTGCAGGGCGCCAGGTGCGTCCAGCACCGCGAGCGCGATCCCGGCGCGGCCCCGGCACCAGGCCGAGTCCCGGGCGCCGTCGGCCTGGGCGGCACCTTCGGCTCCTGCGGCCCCGGCGTCCCGGCCGCCCCCGTCCGGTTCCGCGGCAACCGCCGCCCGCAGCGCGGACAGGCCCGCGAGCCGGTACCGCTCCCCGCCCGCGTCCACCCCGTGCCCGTGCCCCGCGGTGGCCGCGGCCTCGGCGAACCGCAGCAGGGCCCAGCCCAGCCCGGCGGCGCCCGTGGTGAACCCCGGACCACAGGCCATGGGGTCCGCCCCGGCCAGCCGGTCCGCGCAGGCCCGCGCGTCCCGCCAGGTCTGCTGCCCCGCGTCCCCGGCACCGGCACCCGCCCGGTGGGCGGCGAGCAGGGCGGCGAGTCCGCCCGCGACGCCCGCACCCACCCCGTGCTCCGGCTCGGACCGGGCCGCCGCACCCGCCAGCCGCAGCGCGGCGGACGCCCAGGAGCCGACCTCCGGGTCGTCCAGCAGCCGGGCCGTCTCGGCGAGCGCGTACGCGATGCCGCCGAGGCCGGAGAAGGCCCCCGAGCCCACCGCGCCGAGGTCGTCGGGCCGGGCGCGCAGCGCGCCGATCAGCCCGGGTACCGGAGCGAGTGCCGTACGGGCCGCCTCCGCGTAGTGCCCGGCCCCGGTGAGCGCCGCCAACTGGGCCAGGAACAGGGCCGGTCCGGTGTATCCGCCCGCCAGGTCGGCCGGCATCGGCCCGATCCGCCAGTAGCGCTCGTCCAGCAGCTCCAGGCCGATCCAGTTGCTGCGCGGCCCTTCCCGGTACGCGAGGGAGACCAGCCGGTCCCCGACGGACCGGGCGGCCGACAGCAGCCGTTCCGGCTCCGGGGCGCGCTCCGCCGTCCGGGTGCGCCGGTTCCCGGCGGGCCGGTGCGCGGGTGCGCGGGAGGCCGTCGCCATCGCGGCCCGCACGATCCACTCCTGGTCCTGGCGGTCGACCGCGTCCAGGGCGGCGAGCCTCGCGGCGACCCGGCCGGTCCCGGACCGGTCCGTACGGCCGGCCGACGGCCGCTCCGGGGCGCCCCACAGCCGGTCCCGGCCGGGACGGGCGGTGAACAGCGGTACGTCCCCGGCCCAGAGCTGGGCGATCTCCTCGTCCACCAGGCCGGGCGCGAGGACCGTCCCGAGCGCGTCGGTCCGCAGGGTCTCCAGGACCCGCTGCCGCTCGTCCGCGTCCTTCAGCAGGCCGGGGTGCGTCGACTCGTCGAGCATCGTGCTGTACACCCAGGTGGGGCGCAGCAGCACCCGCACCTCGTCCTCGGCGAACGCCGCCAACAGGTCCGTCCCGTGCAGGAGTTCCTCCCGGGCCGCGCCGATCGCCGCGTACCCGTCGCGGAACCCGGCGCAGAGCGCCTCGACGTGGGCCGCCGGCTCGACGGGCCCGCCGCCGGCCAGGCGCGGCCGGTTGGCGGACTCGCCGAACCTCCCCGCCCGGCGCACCAGGCGCATCCGGTCGGTACCGGCCTCGGCCCAGTCCGCCCGGACCACGGGCGACGCGGCTTCGCTCCCGCCGCCGACCGCGGACACGTCCAGCGCGCTGTGGTCGCCCACCAGCAGCTGGGGCAGCAGCCCGACCCGGTACACCGAGTCGTGGAGGGCCCGCGCGGCGGGGTCCTCCGTGGCGGTGCCCGCCAGCGGCGGGTGGAACAGGGTCTCCACGTCGATCAGCACCGGGTGGGCGCCGGCGGCGATCAGGTTCTCGTGGTGGAGGTCGGTCCCGTCGACCAGGTGCAGCAGCGCCAGCAGCGCGCCCTGGCGGCGGTAGAACGCCTCGACCTCCGCGGTGGAGGCGCACGGCTGCGCCGCGACGAACTCCGCCCAGCCGTAGCCGCCCCGGTCGAGCAGCCGCAGCGTACGCAGGTCCGGCGCGCCGGGCAGCCCGTTGAACCAGGCGACCAGGTCGTTGAAGTGGCGGTGCACGGAGAGCGGCCGCGGCTTGTACACCAGCCGGGCCCCGCCCGCGAAGCGCAGCAGCATCACGCTCCGGCCGCCCCGGTGCCCGTCGCCGGCGCCGGGCTCGATGCCGACGAGCGGCCCCGGGCCGCCGTCCGGGCCCGCCAGGAGACCGGCGGCCAGCGCGGCGTGGTCGTCCGCCAGCCGTTCCAGCGCCTCGGCGACGGCGTCCGCCGCGTCGAGCGCCGCCCGCCCCAGGATCCGCGCCAGCACCGGCCGGCCCGCCAGCAGGTCCGTCAGGCCCCGCCGGGACGCGGTACGGCCCAGGAAGTCCCGGAACCGGGCCCGGGCGTCGTCCCCGTCGAGCCGTCCGGCGTTCCGCGCCTCGTACAGCTCCAGCACCAGCGTCCGCGCCGCCGCACGGGCCAGCCGGGCGCCGAGGTGCCGCTCCAGGTCGCCGCGTACGGCCGCCAGGTCCACCAGCCGGCGCGCGCGCCCCGACACGCCCCGCTCCAGCCGCTCCCCCGCGCGGACGGTGAACGGCCGCAGCACCCACTCGAAGCCGCCGAGCCCCGCGTGGTCCCCCTCGGGCGCCAGGGCCTCCTCGGGGGCGAGGGCCGCCGCCAGCTCGGCGAACGCGGCCCAGTCCGGCCGCCCTTCGCCCCGGCCGCCGCCGACGAGCCCGGCCTCCCACCAGCGCCCGTCCGCCGGCGGCACACCCCCGGCCCGCCCCTGCCCAGCCACCATCACCCCTCCTCGGCCCCGCCCCGCCCCACTGCTCCGTGCCACGCCCGATCCTGGTACGGGGGGTGCCCCCACCACATGGGGAAGAGTCCCCCATGTTTTCCACCCGGTCACGACGCGGCTTCGAGCGGACCTCCAGTCCCCCGTGGTGCCGGGGAGGGCGATCCCGCCCGATACCGGTCACATGGCGCCCCCGAACCGTTTCCATACCTGCCGCTCCTAGCGTCCGGCACGACCGATGCGGCCGCCCGTCCCCCGCCCCGACCCCGCGAGGAGATCCCGTGCTCGAAGGCTTCGCCGAAGCGCTCGCGGACCGGGAGTACTTCCTGCCGCCGGCCGCCGCGGCCGACCCCGGGCCGCGCTTCGCCCCCGGCGAGGTCCCGCCGGGGGTGCGCGGCACCGAGCGGGGCATCTGGACGGTGTGGGGCGGTCCGCGGACCGGGTCCGCCGGGCAGGGCTTCGCCGAGCAGGGTTGGAAGATCCACGTGTCGGCCCGGCTGGACCGGGCGCAGCACGTGCTCGACACCGTCGCCGGGATCTGCTTCTCCGAGGGCGTTCCGTTCAAGCACCTGAGCGCCCGGCTGTTCTTCCTGCTCCTCCACCACAAGCACGCCGGGCGGGCCCAGGCGGGCAAGTTCTGCGCCGTCTACCCGCCGGACACGGAGACCGCCCGCCGGCTGCTGGAGCGGCTGCGCGACGCGCTCGACGGGGAGGAGGGCCCGTACGTCCTCACCGACCGGCGCTTCCGCGACTCGCGGACGGTCCACTACCGCTACGGCTCCTTCGGCGCCCGCAGCCGGCTGCGGGCCGACGGCACCCGCGAGGGGCTGGTCCGCGACGGGTCCGGCCGCGAGGTGGTGGACCTGCGGCTGCCCGCCTTCCACCTGCCCGCCGGGATCGAGGACCCCTTCGTCGAGCGGGAGGAGCCGCCGCACGCGGGCCCGGTCCTGATCCGCGACTACGAGGTGACCGGCGCGGTGCGCCTGGGCAACGCCGGCGGCGCCTACCGCGCCCGGGACCTGCGGACCGGGCGCGCCGTCTTCCTCAAGGAGGCCCGCGCCCACAACGGCCTGGTCCTCGACGGGACCGACGCGCAGCAGCGGCTGCGGCACGAGCACCGCGTGCTGCGCGAGCTGCACGCGGCCGCGCCCGGGGTGGGCCCGGAGCCGCTGGACCACTTCACGGAGTGGGAGCACGACTTCCTCGTCACCGAGTACGTGGCGGGGCAGCCGCTGGTGGCCTGGCTCAGCCGGTCCTCGCCGCTGGCCCGCGCCGACCGCACGGCCGGGTCCGTCGCCGCGTACTACGCGCAGTGCCGGCACCTGCTGGCCGCGCTGGACGCCTCGCTGGAGCGGCTGCACGGCGCCGGCTACCGGTTCGGCGACCTCAGCCTCGGCAACGTCCTGGTCACCCCGTCGGGCGGGGTCCGGCTGGTGGACTTCGAGGCGGCCTCGGCGCTGTCCGGGGCGCCCTCCCCGATGGGCACCCCGGGGTTCACGCCGCCGCCCGGCCCGCCCGGGTCCGCCGCCGATCCGCTGCTGCGGGACCGGTACGGCATGTCGGCGGTCGCTCTCGCCCTCCTGGCGCCGTTCAACGAGACCGCCCAGCACGCGCCCGCCAACCTGGCACTGCTGCACCGCGACCTGGCGGACGTGGCTCCGCCGCAGGACCTGTGGCGGCGGGCGACCGCCTTCCACCCGGCCGGGGACCGGGCGCCGGACCGGGACGCGCCCGGCCGGCCGCCCTCCCCCGCCGAGGTGGACGCCGATCCGCGCGGCTGTCTCGTCCGGCTGGCCCGGGAGGTGACGGCGGGCCTGCTGGAGACGGCCGACGCGGGCCGGCCGGAATGGGCCTTCCCGCCGTCGCCCGAGGCGTTCCACACCAACAACGTGTGCCTGGCCTACGGCACGGCCGGGGTGGTGTACGCCCTGGAGCGTTCCGGGACACCGGTGCCGGAGGAGATCCTCGAACGGCTGCGCCGCGACGCGCTGGCGCTGCGCGGGGCGCTGCCGCCGGGGCTGCTCGTCGGATCGGCCGGCATCGCCCGGGTGCTGGCCGTCCTCGGCCGCCCGGAGGAGGCCGCCGACCTGCTCCGGGACGCCGACCGGCACCCGCTCACCGCCTCCTGCGGCACCCTGGCCGGCGGGCGGGCCGGGGTCGGCCTGGGCTGGCTCGCCCTGTACCGGCTGACCGGGGAGAGCGGCCACCTGGAGCGGGCCGCGGCCGCCGGGGAGGCACTGTTGCGCACCCCCGACCCGGCCGCCGTCATCGGCGAGCACGACGCCCGCGGCCTGCTGCACGGCCGCTCGGGGCTCGCCCTCTTCCTGCACCGCCTGGCCGGCGACACCGGCGAGGCCCGCTGGCTGGAGGCGGGCCGCCGGCTGCTCCACCAGGAGCTGGACCGTACCTTCGCGCTGGACGACGGCACGCTGTCGGTCTCCGACGACGCGCGGTTCACCCGGGCCATGCCGTACCTGGCCACGGGCGCTGCCGGGGTCGCGGCGGTGCTCACCCGCTACGTCGCCACCGCGCCGGACGTGCGCTCGGCCGCGGCGCTGCCGCGGCTGGTCGCCGGCGTCCGGGTGTCCTGCGCGACGAAGGAGGCGGGCCTGTACCGGGGACTGGCCGGGCTGGCCTGGTTCCTGACCGGACACGCCGAGCTCACCGGCACGGACGCCGCGCGCGCGGACGCCGTGCGGGCCGCGACGGGGCTGCTGAAGTACGCCGTCCCGTACCGGGGCGGGGTCCGCTTCCTCGGGGCGGGCTCGCAGCGCTTCACCGCCGACCTGTCCAGTGGCGGGGCCGGTGTCCTCCTGGCCCTCCGCCGCCTCCTGGACGGCCCGCTCCTGACGGCCGGCCCGCGGCCCGGGGCGCGCCCCCTCCCATGAACGCCCGGCGCGGCGGCGAGCAGCTCCGCGCCCGGGTACGCAGTGACCGACCGACCCGCCCCCGAGAGGAATGAGGAGACCACCCATGAGCCAGATCCTCGCGCTCCAGTCGCTGGACACCGAGCCGGAGACCCACGCCCTGCCGCCGTGCTTCAGCGTGGCCTGGAGCATCAGCGACATCTTCCCCGAGCCGATGTAACGGGCCGCCGGAACGGGACGTCACCCCGGTGGGCCGGGACCGGTGGCGGGGCCACCGGTCCCGGCCCGGTGCGTTCGCCGCCCGTCCGGCGGCCGCGGGTCAGAAGTCGAAGACCTTGCCGGTCGCGAGGGCGAGCAGGCAGTCGTTCGCGTAGGTCGTGCGCCAGTGGACCGCGCGCCCCCGGTAGCTGCCGTCCGCGGTCGCGGTGACCCACGAGGAGTCGTTCGAGCACAGGGCCGTCTCCTGGCCCGGCAGCCGGTCGAAGTCTCCGTCCGCGGCGGCCAGCTCGGCACAGGCCGCCGCCCGGTGCGGGTGGGCCGGGCCCGGCCGGGCGGGGCAGTCGAGCAGGACGGAGGCGGCGCCGCCGCCCAGGGGCCGGGTGACGGTGAGCCGGATGTGGGCATCGGCGGCCGGGGGCGGCGCGGCAGCGGCCGGGACGGCGGTGGCGAGCACCGCTCCGAGGGCGAGGACGGTCTTCTTCACGGGCGTTCCAACGCGGACGCCCCCGCCGAGGTCACCGCACGGGGGGTGCGGAGCACCCGGCGGCGTGAAGAGGCGCAGAAGTCCCTTGTGCCCGCTGTTCCTCCTGGAGTGGGCTGTGTCCCATGAAGAAGCGAAGTGCCGCGGCGCTGACCGCGGCCCTGGCCCTGGCACCCCTCCTCGCGGCGGGCGGCACGGGGCAGCGTGCGGCGGCCGCCGAACCGGGGGCCGGGACGGCGCTCCTGAAGGGGGTCGACCTGGACTCGGTGACCATCCCGGAGCTCCAGGCGCGGATGGCCCGCGGGGCCCTGACCTCGACGGAGCTGACCCGGGCGTACCTCCGGCGGATCGAGACGGTCGACCCGCGGATCAACTCGGTGCTGCGCACCAGCCCGACGGCCCTGCGCCAGGCGGCCGACAGCGACGTCCGGCACCGCCTGGGGAAGGTGCGCGGCCCGCTCGACGGCATCCCCGTCCTGCTGAAGGACAACGTGGACACCCGCGACATGCCGACGACGGCCGGTTCCCTGGCGCTGGCCGGAAGTCCGCCGGTCCGGGACGCGGAGCTGGTCGGGAGGCTGCGCGCGGCGGGCGCGGTGGTCCTCGGCAAGGCCAACCTGTCCGAGTGGGCCAACTTCCGTGCGGCGAAGCCGACGTCGGGCTGGTCGGCGGTGGGCGGGCAGACGCGCAACCCGTACGTCCTGGACCGCAATCCGTGCGGGTCCTCCGCGGGCTCGGCCGCCGCCGTCGCGGCGTCGCTGGCGCAGGTGGCGGTCGGCACCGAGACGGACGGCTCCATCGTGTGCCCGGCCGGGATGAACGGGGTCGTGGGGCACAAGCCCAGCCTCGGACTGGTCGGTCAGGCAGGTGTCGTCCCGATCTCCGCCGAGCAGGACACGGCCGGTCCCATGGCGCGCAGCGTCGTCGACACGGCGATCGCCTTCGCGGTGCTCAGCGGCCACGCGGCCGCGGGCACCGACGGGGCCTTCGGCCTCACCGGGGAGGACGCCCGCACCGGCGGGCTGCGCGGCAAGCGGATCGGCCTGTGGCGCCTCCCCTCGCTCGGAGCCGGGGTGGACGCCCTGATGACCCGCACCACGGAGCGGCTGCGTGCCGCGGGGGCGCAGGTCGTCGAAGTGACCCCGCCGTACCAGGACCGCCTCGCCGAGCTGGAGTTCCCGGCCCTGCTGAGCGAGTTCCACCGGGACGTCGACGCCTACCTCGCCACCCGCGACGGGCCGCGCGACCTCGCCGGGCTGATCCGGTTCAACCGTACGCATCCGGCCGAACGGGCCTGCTTCGCCGGCCAGGAGCTGTTCGAGCAGGCCCTGGCCGCCCCGCCCACCACGGACCCCGGCTACCGGGCCGTGCGCGCGGAGCTGAAGGACCTGTCCCGGCGGTCGATCGACGAGACCATGGCCGCCCACGGCCTGGACGCCATCGCCGCCCCCACGAACCCGCCCGCCTGGACGACCGACTGCGCGCGGGGCGACAACGACGTGATCCCGTCCTCCACCCCGGCCGCCGTCGCCGGCTACCCCTCGCTGTCCGTGCCCGCCGGGTTCGTCGGGGAGCTGCCGGTCGGCCTGCTCCTGATGGCCGGAGACCGGCAGGACGCCGGGCTGCTGTCGCTGGGGGCGGCGGTGGAGCGGCGCCTCGACGCCCGGCGCGCACCGCGCTACCTGCCCTCGGTGGGATCCGGCGGTGCGGAGCACGCCCGTGGCCGGTGAGGAGCTCCGGCGGGCCGTCGGGTTCCTGTCGGGGTTCGCCCGGCGGCAGGCCGGGCGGGTGAGGGAACTCCCGGGCGGCTTCGCCGTGTTCGACGACCGTTTCGCCGGCTCCTGGTCGCACAACCAGGTCGTGGTCGACCGGACGGACGTGGATCCGGCGGCCTTGCCGGGCCTGGTGGACGAGGCGATGGCCGAGCGCCCGTTCCGTAGCGTGTCCGTCCTGGACGGGGAGTTCGGCCGGGCCTGCGCCGAGCCGCTCCGGCGGGCCGGCTACCGGCATTCCACGTACCTGCTGATGCTGCACACCGGCCCCGTGGCCGGGGGCGGGGGTCCGGTCGGCGAGGTGTCCCCGGAGGAGATCCGGGCACCGCTGGAGGCGAGCTGGCGGAGCGCGCTGCCGCAGGCCGGAGAGGAGGTGGTCCGCATGCTCGTCGACCGGCGCGTGACCCGCCTCCGGGGTGCCGAGCGGGTGTGCCTCCTCGGCTCCCGGGCGCGGAACGGCGAGGTGGCCGCCTGGACGGACCTCTACCTGGAACCGGGCCCCGGGATCGCCCAGGTCGAGGACCTGATGACCGCCGAGGGACACCGGCGCCGGGGCCACGCCGACGCGGTGCTGGCCGCCGCGCTGCGCCGGGCGGCGGACGCGGGCTGCCGTACCCGCTTCCTGACCGCCGACGCCGACGACTGGCCCCGCCACTGGTACGCCCGGCGGGGCTTCGCCGTCATCGGGCACACCCACGGCTTCGAACGCACCTGACCCGGCGGACCGGAGCGCGCCGGGGCCGCCCCGTGAGCCGGGCCGCGCGGCGTCAGACGGGGTTCTCGGCGGCCTTGTCCGGCGTGGTGTCGCCCGCGTCCTGGGCCTGCGGGGCGGCCGGCGGCTCCGGTACGGGAGGGGTGCGGACCAGGAGCGCGACCAGCACGGTCAGTGCGCCGAGTACCGCGCCGACGCCGAACCCCCACCGGATGCCCGTGGCCAGGGCGCCGGTGGCGTCGGAGCCGTCGGCCGCCGCGGTGGCGGTGTGTCCCGTCATGACGCTGATGACCAGGGCGGTTCCGGCGGCGGCCGCGACCTGCTGGAGCGAGCCCAGGATGGCGGAGCCGTGGGGGTACAGGTGCGGCGGCAGTACGGTCAGCCCCGAGGTGAAGACGGGGGTGAAGACGAACGCCATGCCGGCGCTCAGGGCCACGTGGAGGCCGAGCACCAGCCACGGCGAGGTCCCCTCGCCGGTGAGGGCGAACAGCGCCAGGCAGAGCGCCGTGACCACGGCTCCGGGTACGACCAGGCGCGGTGCGCCGACCCGGTCGTAGAGCTTGCCGACCTGCGGTCCGAGCAGGCCCATGGTCAGGCCTCCGGGGATGAGGAGCAGCCCGGTCTGCAGCGAGGTCAGGCCGCACACCTCCTGGAGGTAGATCGGCAGGAGGATGAACGCGCCCATCAGGCCCATGAAGGACAGGCACATCAGGGCGAGGGCCACCGAGAAGTGCCGGAAGGTCAGGGCGCGCAGGTCGAGCAGCGGTGTGGACGAGCGCTGCAGGGCCAGCTGGCGCCAGACGAACAGGGCCACCAGTACGGCGCCGACCGCGGTCGTGGCCGCCGGGGACACGGGGGCCTGGGAGGCGTCCCCGGCTCCGAGCTCGCTCAGGCCGTAGACCAGGGCACCGAAGCCCGCCGCCGCCAGCGGGACGGACGGCCAGTCGATCGGGCCGGCCTGCGGCTCGCCGACGTTGACCAGGGTGCGCCGGCCGAAGACGGCCATGGCCCCCGCGATGGGCAGCACGGCCAGGAACAGCAGCCGCCAGCTCCCCAGCTGCAGCAGCACGCCGGAGACGGCGGGGCCGAGGGCGGGTGCGACGGAGATGACGAGGGTGATGTTGCCCATGACGCGGCCGCGGTCCTGCGGGGGCACGAGGGTCATCAGGGTCGTCATGAGCAGCGGCATCATGACGGCGGTGCCGCTGGCCTGGACGACGCGGGCGGCCAGCAGCACCGGGAAGGCGGGGGCGGCCGCGGCCAGGGCCGTACCGGCGAGGAACAGTGCCATGGCCAGACCGAAGGCGGTCCGGGTGGTCACGCGCTGGAGGAACCAGCCCGTGACGGGGATGACGACGGCCATGGTGAGCATGAAGGCCGTGGACAGCCACCCGGCGGCCGCCGCGGTGACCTCGAACTCGCGCATGAGCCTCGGGATCGCGTTGACCATGATCGTCTCGTTGAGGAAGACGACGAACGTGGACAGCACGAGGACCCGCAGCACTGCGGTGACGCGGGCGGGCGGATGGGCGGGCGTTGCGGGGGGTACGGACATGGTGCCTTCCGTCGGGTGGGCTTCCTGCGCTGGTGACCGGTCACCAGGGCAGACCTCGGCGCCGGCGAGAACTCATCGGTGTCACCCGATCCTGTCGGCAGCGCCGCCCGGGCTCAAACCATTTTGTCGGCCCGGACCGGGCCGCGCGTCACTCCGGAGGGTTCCGGATGTCCACGCCCGGGCGGGCGCCCCTAGCGTGGCGCCGCCGGACGGTCCGGCGGTCCGGTGCGGTCCGGTGCGGTGCTCCGGCCGGCCGGACGGGACGGAGGGCGGGGTCAGTGACGCCGACGACCGCGGCCCCGCTGGGGGACCCGGAGCGGGAGGTGCTCGCGGCGGTGGGCTGCGGGCTGCGGGACGACGAGATCGCCGCCGCCCTGGCCCTCCCGGAGGAGTCCGTGGCCGAGCACCTCGCGCGGATCCTGGTGAAGCGCGGCCTGCGCGACCGGGCCGCCGCCATCGTGCACGCCTTCGACTGCGGGCTGGCCGTGCCCGGGCGCGGTCCCCGTACGCGGCCCTCCGGGCCAGTGCCGCCGGCCGGGCCGCGGGTGCGGATCCGCCTGCTCGGTCCGCTGGGGGCCTGGCAGGACGGGCGGCGGGTCCCCCTGGGGCACCTGCGCCAGCAGGCGGTGCTGGCGGCGCTGGCGCTGGGGGCGGGGCGGACGCTCAGCCGGTGCGAGCTGCTGGACGGAGTGTGGGGGGCGGAGCCGCCGGCCGCGAACGTGGTGCCGGTGTACGTCTACCGGCTGCGCAAGGCGCTGCGGGCCGGGAGCGGCCCGGACCCGGTGATCGAGCACGGCCCGCGCGGGTACCGGCTGGCCCCCGGGGCGGCCGACGTGGACGCCGTACGGCTGGAGGAGCTGGCCGCGGAGATCGGGGCGGCGGACCGGGCCGGGGACGCGGACGAGGCCGTCCGGCTGTGTTCACGGGCCCTGGACCTGTTCCGCGGGGAGCCCCTGGCCGGCCTGCCCGGGCCGCTCGCCGAGCTGGAGCGGCTGCGGCTCACGGAGCGCCGGCTCGGCATCGCGCAGCGGAAGCTGGAGCACCAGCTGCGGCTGGGCCGGTGCGCGGAAGCGGCGGCCGAGCTGTTCGCCCTGTCCGCGGCGCACCCGCTGAACGAGGCGGTGTCGGCGATGCTGATGCGCGCGCTGCTGCGCGGGGGCCGGCAGGCCGACGCGCTGGCCGTGTTCGACCGCACGCGCCGCCTGCTGGCCGACGAGCTCGGCGTTCCGCCGGGCCCGATGCTGCGGCGGACGTACCGGATGGTGCTGCACGGGGCCGCAGCTCCGGGCCGGACACGTCGGGGAGGGGCGGGGGAATCCCGATGACCCGGGAGGCGGACGGCCGGGCCGTCAGGGCCCGGTCTCGAACGCGGGGGCTTTGAGGCCCTTCAGGCAGGACGTGTCCGGCGCCGCCGGGTCGTCGAAGAAGGAGACGGTGATGTGCTGGGCGCACTCCGAGCTCGCGAACACCACGTGGGGTTCGTAGGGGACCGTCACGACGTGGGCCCTGCTCAGGGTCCGGGCCACGTACGGGCCGTTGTCCGCGCCGGTCTGGGCGTCGAACCCGCCGGAGAGGGCGAGGGTGGGGATGTCGCCGTCCGTGGTGTCACGGATCGAGCTCGGCGCCGCGGGGACCTTCCAGACGTCGCAGTCGGGCCGCAGGGAGTTCAGCTGCGGGGCCTGCTCCTGTACCGAACGGGGGAAGGACGGGAAGGCTTTGCGGCCCGCCTCGACGGCCTGGGCCTGGGTCTCGTACGGGATCCACTCGCTGCAGAAGACCCCGTAGACGAGCCCGTGGGAGGTGGCGCCGACGGCCTGGGGGGCGAGTCTCCATCCCGCCCACTGCCGGGCGATCCGCTCCGGCTTGCCGCGTGCCAGTTCGTCGAGGGCGCGGGGGACTTCGGTCGCCGTGTGGGTCGCGGAGGTCAGCCAGGTCACCAGGGCTCCGCCGTCCAGGACGACCTTCACGGGTTCCTTCCGGCCGGGGACGGTGACGGTGGTGGTGACCGGTTCGGCTTCGAGCCGGCGGACGAGGCGTTCGAAGGTGGCCGGCAGGTTCGGGTAGCGGCTGTTGCAGGCGGGCTGCTCCGCGCAGGCCTTGAACAGGCCGTCGAAGCCCTGTCGGGCGCTGCTCCAGGCCGCCGCCGAACCGCCCCTGGAGGGCGGCAGGATGCCGTCCAGGCCGACTGCCCGGATGCCGTCCGGGTGCAGGCGCATGTACACCAGCGCCAGGTGGGTCCCGTAGGAGATGCCGAAGACGTTCCATTCCTTCAGGCCCAGCGCGGTGCGCAGGTCCGCGAGGTCGGCGGCGCTCTCGGTGTCGTTGTACGCGCCGAGGTCGGCGCCGAGGGCCGCCAGCCGGTCGCGGCACGCCTTCGTGGCCTGGACGTGCAGGGTCTCGGTGGACGGCGCGTCGTAGACGAGGCCGACGACGCGCGCGTTGAACTCGTCGACGTTGGGGCAGGTGAGCGCCGGGTCGGCCGAGTAGGTGCCCCGCTGGGACATGAGGATCACGTCGCGGTCGCGGTTGAGGCCGCCGTCGACCGCCAGCTTCGCTTCTCCGACCGCGTCGTCGCCCGGTCCGCCGGCGAGCCAGACGATCGGGTCGGGCTTCGGCTGCGCGGCCTCGGCCGGGAGGACCGCGACACCGAGCTCGATGGTGCGGCTGCCGGGCTTGGCCCGGTTCTCGGGCACGGTGAGCGTGCCGCAGCGGGCCCCTTCGAGTTCGGGGACGGGGTGCTGGGTCTTCGGGCAGGGGCCGGGCCGGTAGGTGGCGTCGCCCGCCTTCCCGGCGGTCGTGCCGATCGGCCCTCCGGTGTCGTCCTGTGCCTGGGCGGGTGCGGCCAGCAGGCCGGTGAGGAGCAGTCCGGTCGCGGCGCCGGCCGCGGTGGCGCGGATCCGGCGTGCGGTGCGGTGCCGGGGCACGCGTGCGGAAGCCATCTGTCCTCCCGGTCACTTCGGGGTGATCGTGAACGGCTGTGGGGTGAGACCGGCGACGCAGCCGGTGTCGGGTGCGGTCGGACGGGCCAGGAAGGAGGCCAGGACCTGCTGTGCGCACTTCGACTGGGGGACCACCCAGTGCCCGATCCCGGGGACCAGCACGGAGGTGGAGCGGGACAGGGTGCGGGAGGCGTCCTTCGCGTAGTTCGCCCCGGTCTTCATGTCGAAGCTCCCGGAGATGACGAGCGCCGGTACGGAGCTGACGGTGGCCACCCGGTGCCGGGCCGCGTTGTCCGCGACCTTCCAGGCCTTGCACACGCCGTACTCGAAGGGCAGTTGCGGGGCTTGGGCCAGGACCGTGCGCGGCCATCCGGGGAAGGCCTCGCGCCCGGCGGCCAGTACGTCGGGTTCCGAGGTGCCCGGTACCCACTCGGCGCACGCCACCGACTGGGTCAGGCCGTGCGCGGTCTGGCCGGTGGGCTGGACCGCGTCCTTCGCACGGCCCTGGGCGAAGCGCTGCGGGTTGCCCCGGCCGAGTTCGTCCAGGGCGGCCGGGAGGTCGACGGGCCTGACGTTGTACCCGACCATCATGTTGAGCAGGGTGCCTCCGTCGAGGACGACCTCGACGGGCTTCCCGCCGGCCGGCGCGGTGGCGTTCAGCGTCAGGGGCCGGGCCTCCAGCTCGGCGATCTGCCGGTCCAGGGTCGTGCGGAGGCCGGGGTAGCGGCTCTTGCAGGCGGGCTGGGCCGCACAGGCGTCGAAGACGGCGTCGATTCCTTCCCGGGCGCTGCTCCAGCCCCACGGGAGGACCGTGACCTGCGGGGGGCTGGGCGAGTCGAGGCCGACCGCGCGGATCCCCCGGGGGTGCAGGCGCAGGTAGGTGAGGGCCAGGTTGGTGCCGTAGGAGTATCCGTAGACGTTCCACTGCGGGATGCCGAGGGCGGTGCGCAGGTCGGCGAAGTCCGCTGCGTTCTCGGTGCTGTTGTAGGCGCTCAGGTCGGTCCCGTCGGCGGTGAGGCGGTTGCGGCACTCCGCGTAGGCCGTCAGCAGGAGCCGCTCGGCCTCCTTCGCGTCCCAGCCGAAGGCGACGGTCTTCTCGTTGGCCCGGTCGACCTCCGGGCAGGCGAGGTTCGGCCGGTCGTAGAGGTTGCCGCGCTGGGCCATGACGATCAGTTCGCGGTCCTTGTTGAGCCCGGACTCGATCAGGAAGGGGATGTCGTCGAAGGTGTCGGCGCCGGGTCCGCCCGCCATGAACACCACCGGGTCCGGGGCGGGTTCCGCCGAGACGGGCTTGATGACCGCCACGGCGAGCCTGATGGTCCGGCCGCCGGGGCGGGAGCGGTTCTCGGGGACTTCCAGGTAGCCGCAGCGGGCCGTGGCCAGCGCCTCGATCGGCTCGGGGGTGCGGGGGCAGGGGCCGGGAACGAAGCGCGGCCCGGCAGCCGTCGCGCCGGTGCCGGCGGGCTGCCCGGGTGCGGTGGCGGAGGCGCCGCCCGCCGCCGGGCCGAGGGCCGGCAGGCAGGCGAGGGCGGCCGCGGCGGCCGCGGTGGTGAGGGTGTGCTTCGCCATGGCGGATCCCCGCTCCCCGGCCGACTTCCCCGAGCTGCCCTGCTGGACGGTGCCCAGCGGTGCGGTGGGAACGCACACCACCGACGCTACCGTCCGGTCGGGGCCCCTGCACATCGGCCGCCGGGTGCCGCCGCGGCCCCGGTCCGGGGCCGGTCGGGCGGCGGTGTCAGCGGTCCTGGATGCGCCGGAACGGCTGCTCGGCCTCCAGCTGGAAGGCGATCTCCAGCAGCTTGCGTTCGCCGCCGGGGCGGGCGGAGAACATCACGCCGACGGGCAGTCCGTCGTCGGTCGCGGCCGGGGCGGGGAGCGAGACGGACGGGGTGCCGACGACGTTGTCGACCGGGGTGAAGGCCACGTAGGCGAGGATCCGCTCGATCAGCGTCGGGTAGGCGACGGCCGGGCTGAGGTGGCCGATCCGCGGCGTGGCGTGGGCGAGGACGGGCGTGAGGACGAGGTCGAGGCCGCGGAAGGCGGCCGCGTACGCCTCCCTGGTGCGCCGCAGCCTGCGCAGCACCCCGGGGGTGCGCAGCCAGTTCTCCAGGTAGGTCTCGCGCAGGCCCCGGCTGAGGGGGTCCATGCGGGTGCGGTCGAAGTCGGTGCCGAGGGTGCGGCCCGTGACGCCGATGAGGAAGGACAGCATGCCCCAGTAGGTGAGGAAGTCTTCGGTGAAGGCGGGGTCGATGGCCATCTCCACCGGTTCCACGGTGTGCCCGAGCCCCTGGAGCACGGACACCGTCCGGGTGACCGCCTCGCGGGTGGCGGCGTCGGACCGGACGCCGTTCGGCGAGTCCGCCAGGAAGCCGATGCGCAGCCGCTGCCCCGAGGGGCCTTCGGCCAGGCCCACCGGCGGCAGCGCGGGGTTGCGCCAGTACGTCTCGGCGGCGGCGAGGAAGGCGGCGGCGTCGCGTACGGAGCGGCTCACGACGCCGTCGCAGACGAGGTCGAGCGGCAGCCGGCGGCTCTGGTCGTTGGGCACGACCCGGCCGCGGGTGGGCTTGAGGCCGACGAGTCCGCAGCAGGCGGCGGGGATCCGGATCGAGCCGCCGCCGTCGTTGGCGTGCGCGAGGGGCACGGCTCCGGCGGCGACGAGCGCCGCCGCCCCGCCGGAGGAGCCGCCGGCGGAGTGGCCGGTGTGCCACGGGTTGCGGACCGGCTCGGCGTCCTCGTACTCGGTGGTCGGGCTGAAGCCGAACTCGGGCAGCCGGGTCTTGCCCAGCACCGTGACGCCGCTGCTGAGGAACTGCCGGGCGAACGGCGCGTGCCGCCGGGCGGCCCGGGGCCGGAAGGCCTCGCTGCCGTGGCCGGTGGGCAGGCCCTGGTAGTCGGTGTTGTCCTTGACGAAGGTCGGCACGCCCGCGAAGGCGCCGGCCGCAGCGCCCGTGGGGGCGGGGGTGTCCGCGTACGACTGGACGGCGTGGAGCCGGTCCTCGACCGACCGGACCCGTTCCCGCGCGTCCCGGGCGGCCTCGGCGGCGGAGACCTCGCCCCGCCGGATCGCCGCGGCGAGGCCGACGGCGTCGTGCTCGCCCAGGGCGTCGTCCCGGAACGCGTGCACCCTGGTCCGGTCGTCGAAATCGGTCACCGCTGATCAGCCCCCGCCGTGTGAGTGGTCGTCGCCCGCCATCATTGCCTACCGAGGAGTAACACGGGAGGGGTTCAGCGGGTCGGACGGCTCAGCGGGTGCGGTACGAGGTCACCGGACGGCCGCGGGGGCGTCCCGGCGGGCGGCCAGGCGGGCGAGCAGGGAGCGCCGGTGCTCCGGCGCGGTCGCCAGGTCGATGGCCGTCCAGGCCATGAGCAGGCCCCCGTCGAGCACGGCCCGGTCGGCCTGGGCGGAGGTCCCGTACCGGGTGAACTCCGGGTTGTGCATGATCGCGTCCCCGCAGTCGTAGCCGATCATGGGGTGGATGGTGGGCACGAGGTGGGAGACGTTGCCCATGTCCGTCGAGCCGCCCCGCAGGGTCGGGTCCAGGTCCTGGACGCGGCGGCCGAGCTCCCGGGCGGCGCTGAGGTAGCTCCGGCCCATGGCGAAGTCCTGGCGCAGGTCGGCGTAGTCGTTCCCGACGGTCTCCAGGGCGAGCTCGGCACCGGTGGCCAGGGCCCCGGCCTCGAAGCAGGCCCGGACGCGGGCCTGGAGCTCGGCGAGCTCCTCGCTGGTGACCGCCCGGCAGTCGTACTCGGCGGCGGTGCTGTCGGGGATGACGTTCGCGGCGTCACCGCCCCGGGTGACCACCCCCGACACCACGGCCCCCGGCCGCATCTGCTGCCGGTACGCGGCGATGGCGACCTGGGCGATCATCATGGCGTCGGCGGCGTTCACGCCGCGTTCGGGCATCGCGGCGGCGTGCGCGGCGCGCCCGGTGTAGCCGACCTGCCAGCTGCTGATGGCGAGCGAGCTCATGCCCACGGAGTCGGAGGGGGCCGCGTGCACCATCATCGCGGCGGCCACGTCGTCGAAGGCGCCCTCGCGCAGCATGTCGACCTTGCCGCCGCCGGACTCCTCGGCGGGGGTGCCGAGGAGTTTGACGGTGATGCCCAGCTCGTCGGCGAGCGGGGCCAGGGCGAGGGCGGCCGCCACGGAGGCGGCGCCGTTGACGTTGTGGCCGCAGGCGTGGCCGATGCCGGGGAGTGCGTCGTACTCGGCGCAGATCCCGATCACGAGCTCGCCGCTGCCGGCGGTGGCGCTGAAGGCGGTGGGCAGGCCGTACGCGCCGCGGGTCACGTCGAAGCCGGCCCGCTCCACCAGGTCGGTGATGCGGCGGGCGGCGCGGTGCTCCTCGTAGGCGAGTTCGGGGTCGGCGTGCAGCGCGTGGCTGAGGCCGAGGACGGCGTCCTGGCGGGTGGTCAGGAAGGCGCGGGTGCGTCCGCGCAGCAGGTCGGTGGTCTTCATCGGTCCTCCCGCGGCGGCGTGCGGTAGAGCAGGGCGAGGGCGGCGCCGGCCAGCGAGACCAGGGCGCAGACGGTCCAGGAGACGGTGTAGGCGCTCGCCTCGGGGAGCAGGCTGCCGGGCCGGGTGTGGGCCGCGAACACCGTCAGCACGGCGGCGGCGCCGATGGACCCGCCCACGTTGATGAGGAGTTCGTTGATGCCGGAGCCCACCGAGGTGCGGTCGCGCGGTACGCATTCCACGGCGAGCGTGCGGGTGGAGTGCTGGAGGAAGCCCGTGCCGAGGCCCGCGACGGCGGTGCCGGCGAGGAAGAGGACCAGGTCGGTGTGGAAGGACAGCGACAGCAGGTAGCCGACGGCCATCAGCAGCGAGCCGGCGGCCAGGGTGAGCCGGTCGGTGATCGCGGCGGCCACGGTGGGCGCGATGAGCGCCCCGAGGGTGAGGGCCAGCAGGTTGGGCAGGGTGGCCAGGGCGGTCCCGAAGGGGTCCAGGCCCAGCCCGTAGCCGTGCGCGGCCGGGTCGGTCCCCATGAAGACGGCGTTGGCGACCATCAGCCCGATCATGCAGAAGGTGAAGGTCAGCGTGACCAGCGAGACGGTGACCACGCCCCGGCGGCGGAACATCCGTACGTCGATCATCGGGTCGGCCGTGCGCAGTTCCACCCGAACCCACAGCGCGGTGACGAGCGCGCCGCCGACGAGGCAGGCCAGGGTGCGGGCGGAGGTCCACTCCCAGCCGGGGGCGCCGCCGAGGCCGAGGCCCAGCATGACGGCGGTCAGGCCGGCGCAGAGCAGGACGCCGCCCGCCCAGTCGACCCGGCCGCCGGGCCGGTGCTCCGATTCGGGCAGCAGCGGCCAGGTGGCGGCGAGGGCCACGGTGGTGGCGACGGCGGGGACCCACAGGGCCGCCGTGGGGCTGTCGACGGCTCCGGCGACGAAGCCGCTGGCGACGAGACCCAGCGCGAGGCCGGCGACGAGCGCGGCGACCATGACGCTGATGCCGCGCCGGCTCTCCTCGTCGCCGCCGCCCCGGCTGCGGTTGCGGTTGCGCAGGATGCCGACGAGCAGCGGGAAGAAGCCGGCGAAGGCGCCCTGGAGGATCTGCCCCGCGAGGAGGGTGGTGAAGTCGCGGCTGAGGCCGACGAGCACGGAGCCGAGCAGCACGATCAGCAGGTTCCAGCGCAGCACGCGGCGGTGGCCGTGGAGGTCGCCGAGCCGGGAGAGGACCGGGGTGAAGGCGACGCTGGCCAGCAGGTTCGCGACGCTGATCCAGTTGAGGTCCGCCGCGGTGACGCCGAGGGTGTCGGTGAGGCCGCGCAGCAGGGGCGAGAGGAAGCCCTGGGTGATGCCGCTGGAGAGCTCCACGAGCACCACGGAGGCGATGACGGCGCCGGCGGGGGTGGCGCGGAGGCCGGGAGGGCGTCCGGCCGGGGCGTGCGCGGGTCTGGCGTCCGTGTCCGTCATACGTATCACCTGTCCGGGATGCGGCCGTGCGGCCGGGGCGGGGAGGGGGCGGGCCGCCTGCGGGGGCGGCAGCCGCACCACAATGTCCGGTGCGGGTCGGCGCCCGGGCAAGAGTGGGGCGCATAATCGGGTGAACGGGGCACGGACCCCGCGGGCGACGGCGGATTCCGGCATCTCGGGGGCCCTGCGGGCGGGGCTCGGGCACCGGCCGCGGGACCCTTCGGGCTGCCGTAACCTGACCCGCCGCACCCCGCGGCCGGCCGGTCGCGCCGGTTCGGCGGGGGCCGCCGGGTGCCGCCGGGCGGCTCGCGGCCGGTACGGCGGAGCCCGGCACGGCGGGCCGCCGGGGCCGACAGGTCTGGAGGGAACCATGGACACCACCGCCGCCCCGCCCGACCTCGACGCCGTCGACCACGCGGTGCTGCGGATCCTGCACCGGGACCCGCGCGCCGCCTTCGCCGACGTGGCCGAGGCGGTCGGGGTGCACGAGCGGACCGTCGCCCGCCGCCTGGAGCGGATGACCTCGACCGGGTACGTCCGCTTCACCGCCGCGCTCGTCCCCGAGTACCAGGGCGAGGGGATCACCGCGGAGCTGGCCGTGCGGTGTGCTCCCGGGCGGGTCCACGAGACGGCGCTGACCCTCGCCCGGCGGCCCGAGACCCGGTCCGTGGAGGTGGCGACGGGCGGCCTGGAGGTGTTCGCCGAGCTGAACGCGCCCGGCCAGGACGCGCTGCTGACCCTGGTGGACTCGGTGATCGGGCGGCTGGACGGGGTGGTGGACGTGCACTCCAGCGTGGTGCTGCGGCTGCTGCTGACCGCCGGGGACTGGGCCCCGTACGACGAGGAGCCGACCGAGGTGCGCCGGCTGGCCATGGCGGGGCTGGAGCTGCCCGCGCCGCTCGCCGTGGACGGTCTGGACCGGCGGCTGGTGGAGCTGCTGGGCCGGGACGCCCGCATGTCGACGACCCGTCTCGCCCGCGAGCTCCAGGTCGGCGAGACCACCGCCCGGCGCCGCCTGGCCCGCCTGATGACCTCGCACATCCTGCACCTGCGGCTGCTGGCGGATCCGGCGGTGCTCGGCTATCCGGTGGAGGCCCGGTTCCGGATCGCGGTGTCGCACCGCCGGCTGGGTGCGGCGGTGCGGGTGCTCGCGGGCGAGCCCGCGGTGCGCCACCTGGTCGTCACCACCGGGGACGCCGGGCTCCTCGGCTACTCCAGCCACCGCGACCTCGCGGACCTGCACGCCTTCACCTCCCGCGTCTTCGCCCGGCTGGGCGCGGCCGCCCGCGTGGAGACCGCCCTGTTGATGCGCACCTACAAGCGGGCCGGGGCCGCGGAGCGCGCCTGATCAGGCCTGCCCTCCCCGTGACCCCCGGGGGTCCGGCCGGCGGTTCCAGCGCATGCGGGACCACGGCAGGGACAGCTCGTCCGTGCCGGTGACCTCGCGCGGTGCGAGGTCACCGACGCGGGCGGCCTCGCGGTGGCGGGCGTAGACGGAGTCGACGTAGCGGTGGCCGGTGTCGGCGGCGACGAAGACGACGGTCCGGTCCGGGGCGCGCCCGCGTTCGTGGCGGGCCGCCAGGTAGCCCGCGCCGGTGGACAGCCCCGCGAAGACCGCGTGCCGGCGCAGCAGGTCGACGCCGCCGGCGAGGGCCGCGTCGAAGGAGATCCAGTGCAGGGTGTCGTACAGCTCGTGCGCCACGTTCCCGAAGGGGATGGAGCTGCCGATGCCCGCGATGATGATCTCGGGGTCGCCGACGTGCTCCGCGCCGAAGGTGACGCTCCCGTACGGCTGTACGCCGACCAGCTCCACGTCCGCGCCGCCGCCCGCTCCCGCTCCCGCGCGCAGGCGGGCGGCGAGGGCGCCGGTGGAGGCCCCCGATCCGACCCCGCCGACGAGGGTCAGCGGGCCGTCGCCGACCTCTTCGCGGATCCGGTCGGCGACGGCCCGGTAGCCGAGGTAGTGGACGTCGTCGTGGTACTGCCGCATCCAGTGGTACTCGGGGTGTTCGGCCAGGATCTCGTGGATCCTGGCGACCCGCCGCTTCTGGTCGAGCTTGAGGTCGCTGCACGGCTCCATCCGCTCCAGCGTCGCGCCGAGCACCGCGAGCTGGACGCCGAGGGTGCGGTCCACGGTCGTCGAGCCGACGATGTGGCAGCGCATGCCGTACCGGTGGCAGGCCAGGGCGAGGGCGTAGGCGTAGATCCCGCTGGAGCTGTCCAGCAGGGTGTCGCCGCGCCGTACGGCGCCGGTGTCCAGCAGGTGGCGCACCGCCGCGAGGGCCGAGACCGCCTTCATCGTCTCAAAGCGCAGGCAGACGAGCCGCTCGTCGAGCCGTACCAGGTCCGGGCGGCCGACCGCCTCCGCGATGTGCTGGTCCATGGGGGATCTCCTCGGTGGTGGTGAAGGTCCGGGTGGCGGGGATGCCGTGGGCTTCCAGGGCGCGCAGGCAGGAGCGCACGCGGTGGCGCAGACCGGGTGCGGCCGGGTCGAACAGCAGGCCCGCCACGGCCCCGCTGTGCGCGATCTGCACGCCCGCCGCCCCGACCCGCCGGGCGACGGCGGTGAGGTCCTCGAACTCCGGGTGGGCCAGCACGCGCTGGCCGGTCCGGGCGCTGGCGGTGGCGACCTCGCCGAGCAGCCGGACGTCGCCCGTGGCCACCGCCCGGCGCAGCAGCGCGCGCAGCCGCTCGAAGGCCCGCACCTCGTCCGCGCCGGCCTCGGCGGGCGGGCGCACGGACAGGGACAGGGTGTCCACGGGCGCGCCGCCGCCGAGGGCGCAGCCCACCACGACCAGCGGCGGGAGGGCCGGGCCGAGGACCTCCAGGACGCGGCCCTCGCGCTGGGCGAAGAGCACCGGCCGGCCGTCCAGCATCAGCGGGTCGCTGGCCCGTTCCGCGCGTACGGCCAGCCGGGCGACCGTCTCCGGCGGCAGCCGCATCCCGTACCCGTCGGCGACCGCGCGCACGGCGGCGATCACGTCGCTGGTGGAACTGCCCATGCCCAGGCCCACCGGGATGCCGCCGGTGAGCCGCAGCTCACCGCCACAGGCGGGCCGGCCGGAGCGCCCGGCGCACTCCGCGACCGCGAGGGCGGCGGCCCGCGCGGCCTTGGTCCGGCCGGCGGGCACGACGGTGAGGTCCTGCGGGGCGGTGCCGGGGCGCGGGTGGAAGCGGGCGCGGCTGCCGGGGCCGGCCATGGGGAGGGTGACCAGGCCGGCGCAGCGGCGCCCGGCGCCGTCGAGGAAGATGCCCTGGAGGATCTCCCCGTGGTGGCAGGGGGCGCGCCCGGTGCCCGCGCGCAGCACACCGGGGGCGGTGCGGGCGGCGGGGATCACGCGCGGTCCGCCGTCCGGTAGCGGTACAGGATCGTCTCCCCGGCGCTGAACTGGGAGAAGGGAAACGGTTCTGCGGACAGGGCGGTCACCCCGGAGCCGAGGAAGGCCCGGGCCACCGCGCTGCCGCTCTGCGCGTAGACGACCAGCGGGACGCCCCGGGAGCGGCAGCGCTCCAGGATGGTGTCGAACGAGCCGTTGCCCAGGGTCATTCCGGTGGCCACGACGGCGTCGGCGCGCTCCAGCACCTCGTGCATGTCGTCGGTGACCCGGTCGCCCCACTGGGTGGTCCTCAGGTTGAAGTCGCAGGGCAGCGGCTCGCCCCCGCGCTTGCGGATCGCCGCGACCAGCGGGTTGACCACCCCGATGAGGCCGACCGTGGCGCCCTCCTCGATGTCGAGGAGGCCCGCGATGGCCGCGTCCCTGGCCCCTGCGCGGAGTTCCGGGGTGCCGGCGGGCAGGGCGACGGGTTCGGCCGCGCCCGCGGCGGCGGCCTCGGCGTGCGGGCGCACCGCGCCGAGGTAGGCGTCGAGCGCGGCGATCCGCAGCGGCCGGGGGGCCTCGCGCAGCAGGACGTCGAGCGGGGCGCCGGAGTGGTCGCGGCAGACTGCGGGGTCGATCTGCCCGGCCTCGAAGGCGCAGCCGCCGAAGGCGGCGCCGAGGCGGACCAGGACGTACTGGTTGAGGTAGGTGGTGTCGCCGCCGGCCAGCCGGGTGCCGTGGTGGATCCAGAAGACGCTGGTGGCCGTGAGTCCGGACGGGAGCGGGCCGTGGGCTCCGGCGAGGACGGCCTCGACGAGGGAGTCGACGTCGTGGGCGGTGTCGGTGGTGCTGTGCACGGATGTCCTTTCAGGGGGCGGGTCGGGCGGTCGCGGGGAGGGGTCCCCGGTAGCCGACGGCGGGGTGGCCGAGGGCGTCGGTGGTGAGTTCGGCGTCCACCTCGAAGACCTCGGCGAGCCGCTCGCGGGTCAGCACGGCGGCGGGGGTGCCCGAGGCGGTCAGGCGGCCGTGGTGCAGGAGCAGCAGCCGGTCGCAGTACCGGGCGGCGAGCGAGAGGTCGTGCAGGGCGACCAGGACGGTCCGGCCGGTGCCGGTGAGCAGTTCCATCAGCTCCAGCTGGTGGCGGACGTCGAGGTGGTTGGTGGGTTCGTCCAGGAGGAGCCCGTAGGGCTGTTGGGCCAGCGCACGGGCGATGTGGGCGCGTTGCCGCTCGCCGCCCGACAGGGCCCGCCAGGAGCGCCCGGCGAGGCGGGTGAGCCCGACGCGTTCCAGCGCGGCGGCGACCACCTCCCGGTCACGGGCGTCGGGTCCGCGCCAGCGGTCGCGGAACGGGGTCCGGCCGAGGCCGACGACGTCCGCGACCGTCAGATCGCTGTCGGCGGCCGCGTCCTGCCCGACGAAGGCGACGTGCCGGGCGGTCCGGCGCGCGCTCCAGTCCCGGACGCTCTCGCCGTCGTAGCGGACGGTTCCGGCGTCGGGGGTGCGCAGCCCGGCCAGGCAGCGCAGCAGCGAGGACTTGCCGGAGCCGTTGGGGCCCAGCAGGCCGACCGTCTCGCCGGGGGCGACGTCCAGGCTGACGCCGCGTACGACGGGCGTGCCCGCCACCGACCAGCTCAGCCCTTCGGCGCTGATCCTCACAGTTCCCCCCTCCGCCGCAGGACGAGCAGGAAGAGCGGTACGCCGAGCAGGGCGGTGATCACGCCGACGGGCACCTCGCGGGGCGCGAAGGCGATCCGGGCCAGGGCGTCCGTCCACACCAGGAACACCGCGCCCGCCAGGGCCGCGTACGGCAGCAGGACCCGGTGCCGGGGGCCGACGAGGAACCGTACGCCGTGGGGGACGATCAGGCCGACGAAGCCGATGGCCCCGACGGTGGCCACGGCCACGGCGGTCAGCGCGGCGGTGACCACGAGCAGCAGCAGCCGGGTGCGGCGCACGCCGATGCCGAGGGAGGCGGCGGTGTCGCCGCCGAAGGCGAGCCCGTCGAGGGCGTTGGAGCAGAGCCAGGCGGCCGCCAGGCCCAGCGGGGTGACGGCCGCGCAGACCGCGACGGTGTCCCAGCGGGCCGGAGCCATCGAGCCGAGCAGCCAGTGGGTGACGGCCCGCGTGGTGTCCGCGTCCGCCGAGGCCATCAGGACGAGCGAGGTCAGCGCGGTGAAGAGCTGGCCGACGACCACACCGGTGAGCACGATGCGGACCGAGTCCAGCCCGGTGCGCCGGAGCAGCAGCAGGAGCGCGCCGAAGGCGAGCAGGGCCCCGGCGAGCGCTCCGCCGGTGACGCCGAGCGCGCCCGCGCCCACCCCTAGCACGACGACGGCGACGGCTCCGGCCGAGGCGCCCGAGGAGACGCCCAGCAGGTAGGGGTCGGCCAGGGCGTTGCGGGTGACGGCCTGGAGGACCGCGCCGCAGACGGCGAGGGAGGCGCCCACGAGGGCGGCCATCAGCACGCGCGGCAGCCGCAGGTCCCAGACGAGGGAGTCCAGCAGCGGGGGCAGCGGCTCCACGGCCAGGCCGAGCCGGGCCCCGAACACGCGGGCGAGGCCGCTCCAGCCGACGTCGGCGGTGCCGGTGCGCACGGCCGCCGCCAGGGAGCCGGCCAGGACGGCGGCGGCGACCAGGCCGCGGAGGGTACGCAGGGTGCGGCGCGGCGGGGCACCGGCGGCGGCCGCACGGAACCGGCCGGGGCCGGAGCCGTGGGCCACCCCTGCACCGCTCCCCGCTCGGGAGCCGGAGCCCGCGCCCGCACCGTGGCCCGCACCGGAGCCGGAGCCCGCCCCTGCACCGTGGCCCGCACCGGAGCCGGAGCCCGCGCCGGACCCCGGATCCCCGCCGGAGGCATCCGGCAGCAGGGGGTCCGCCGCGCGCTCCCGGGCCGCCGGGAGCAGCGGGTCGGCCGCGGGCCGGGAGCCGGCCGGGCGCAGCAGGTCCGCGGGGCGGCCGCGGCTGCCGGGATCAGCGGGCATGCCCGAGGTCCTTCATCCCGGCGGCCAGCAGCCCCAGGGCGTGCACCGACCGTACGGAGGGGTCGAGTTCGATGCCCGGCACCTCGATGATCCGGCCGTCCCGGACCGCGTCCAGCCGGGACACCACCGGGTGCTGGGCCATCACGGCGCGCTTCTCGGCGGCGCTGTCGCCGGGGCGCCCGCGCTCGGAGAGGTCGCCGATCACGATGAAGTCCGGGTCGCGCTTGGCCACTTCCTCCCAGGAGACCTCGGGCCAGTCCCCGTCGACGTCGTCGAAGGCGTTCCGCGCGCCGACGATCCGGCTCATCTCGCTGGGCAGACCGCTCTTCCCGGCCACGTACGGCATGCCGTTGAAAACGGAGTAGAGGTAGACGACGGTGGGCCGGTCCGCGCCCCGGGGGACCTCGGCACCGGTCTCCGCCGCCCGGGCGACGGCGTCCCGCTGGGCGGCGGCCAGCCTGCCCGCGCGCTCCTCGACGCCGAAGACCCGGCCGAGGTTCTCGTAGTCGGAGAAGAGCAGTTCGAAGGGGGACTTCCCGGCCGGGTTCCGGTCGGGGCAGTCCACCGCGCTGACGAAGGCGGGGACCTTGAGGGCGGCCAGTTCCTCGCGGGTTCCGGCGCGGTCGGCGGTGAACAGGTCGGTGGAGCCGGCGACGACGAAGTCGGGCGTGGCGGCGCGCAGTTGCTCGCCGGTGGCGATCTTGGGGGCGATGACCGGGATCTTGGCATACGCGGCCTCGTACTGCGGGGGGATCTTCGTCTTGAGGTTGGCGGTCCCGGCCATCCGGTCCTGGAGGCCGAGTTCGAGGAGGGTCTCGGTGGAGGCCTGGTCCAGGGCGACGGCCCGCTCGGGCGGTGCGGCGAAGGCCAGCGGGCTGCCGCAGCTGGTGACGGAGGCCGGGGCGGCGGGGCCGGGGGCCGCCGCCCCGGAGGAGCCGCCGCCGGACGTGGAGCATCCGGCGGTGGCGAGGGCGAGGGCCGCGAGGGCGAGGGCGGTGGCGGGGCGGGCGGGGTGGCGCATGGGGTCTCCGGGTCCGGGAGGCGGGGGCGGGCGTTGTCGTGCACCGGGCAGAAGTGCCGCGATGGAAGGGTACTGTAATGGCAATCATTTTCATTAACCACCTCGGGGGCGGTTCGTCGAGCCGCCTCCCCGCCTCCCAGGAGCACCCGCCCCGTGGCCACCACACCCGTACCGACCACCGCCAAGTCACCGTCCCCTCCCCCGCGTTCGATCCTGCGCGACCCCGCGTTCCTGCGCCTGTGGGCGGGCACCACCGCCTCCGGCCTCGCGACCTGGGCCCTGCCCTTCGTCCTCGGGCTCGCCGTGCTCCACCGCGACCTCGGCGCCGCGGGCCTCGGCCTGGTCCTCGCCGCGCGCACCGTCGGTTTCCTCGCCGCCGTCGCCGTCGGCGGGGTCCTCGCCGACCGGCACGCGCGCCGCGCGGTCGTCCTCTGGTCGGCCCTCGCGGCGGGGGCCGCGGCGCCGCTGCTCGCCGCCGGACTCGGCCGATCCGTCGTGCTGATGACGGCCGCCGCCGCCCTCGCCGGTGCCGGACAGGGCGCCTGCCGCCCCGCGTTCCAGGCGCTCGTCGCCGAGACCGTCGACCCGGAGCGCAGGCAGCAGGCCAACGCCGCGATGACCCTCGCGGTACGCGCCTCCACGCTCGCCGGGCCCGCCCTGACCGCGCTCCTCGCCGCCTTCCTCGACGTCCGGACGCTGCTCCTCGGCATCGGGGTGCTCTGGCTGGTGGCCGCGCTCGTCCCCGCCGCGGGAGCGGCCGCCCCGGCCGCGGCGGCGGCGCCCGCACCGCGCGCCGGCTTCCGCGCGGAGTTCCTGGAGGGGATACGCGAGGCGCGCCGGCACCCCTGGTTCCTCGCCGGACTCGCCGCCCTCGTCTGCGTCATCTCGCTCGGCTACTCCGCCACCAGCGTCGCCCTGCCCCTGATCAGCCGGGACCGCTACGGCACCGAGTGGGTGCTGGCCGCGGCCATGACGGCCTACACGGTCGGCGCGCTCGCCGGGGCGCTGCTCATCGCCCGGCTGCGGCCGCGGTCGCAGGGCTGGGCCGCCTTCGCCGGGCTGGCGGCGTACGGCTTCGCCCCGCTGAGCCTCGTCCTGCCCGTGCACCCGGCGGTGGTCGTCGCCGCGTACGCGCTCGCCGGGATCGGCATAGAGCTGTTCAACGTGCCCTGGTTCACCGCCACCCAGCGCGAGGTGGCCCCGGACAAGCTGGCCCGCGTCTCCTCGCTGGACTTCCTCGTGTCCTACGGCCTGGCCCCGGTCGGCCTGGCCCTGATCGCCCCGGCCATCACCGCCTTCGGGGTCACGCCGGTGCTCACGGTCTGTGCCGCCGCCTGCTTCCTCGTACCGGCGGCGGCCGCCCTGACCCCCACCGCCCGCCACTTCGCCCGCAGGGCACCGGCGGCGCGGGACTGACCGCCCCGGCCGAGACCCCCACCTGTAATTGGCCGATGTCGCACGGTGCGGGCCCGCGTGCAGCCGGTAGCGTTCCCTGTCGGTGACGTCCCGTCAACACGTCGTACAGGGGGAACGGTGAGCGGCATAGTCGTCCACGTGCCGCCGGGCAGCGGTGGTGCGGCCGACGGGGAGCCGGGCGGTGGAGCCGTGACGCTGCGGCTCGGTCCGGGAGGGGCCGCGCGGTTCGGGCGGGGTTCCTCCAGGACGCCGGTCGAGCTCCGCCTCGCCGACGAGGCGGTGTCCCGGCTGGCGGGGGAGATCCGGGTCTCCGAAGACCACTGGCAGCTGACCAACCTCAGCACGACGCAGAGCTACCTCGTGGAGAACCCGGAGGGCGCCGGGGAGTACCTGCGGGTGCCGCCCCGGCGGGCCGGGGCGCCGATCCCGTTCGAGTTCGCCCGGGTGGTGCTGCCCACGCGGCGCGGGACCACCGTCTCCTTCCAGGTGTTCGCCCCCGACCACGTCTACCTGGACCCGCCGGGTGCGGGCGGTTCGGGGGCGAGCCGTACTGTCACGGCGTACTCGCTGGACGAGACGGCCACGTACTTCCTGGTGCTGGTGGCGCTCTGCGAGCCCTGGCTGCGGGACCGGTCGCCGGTGTCGGTGCCGACCACCCCGCAGGTGGTGGAACGGCTGCGGACGCATCCCGGCTGCGGCCGGCTCACAGCGCGGGCGGTCAGCTCGCACATCGACTACCTGGCCGGGGAGAAGCTGCGGATCGAGGCCCCCGGCGCGCCCGGGGCAGGGCGGGGCGACCGCCGCAACGGGAAGCGGGACGCGGTCGTCGGGCTCGCGCTGAAGTTCGGTGTGGTCCGGGAGGAGCACCTGGAGCTGCTGCCGCCGCGGGCCGGATCGGGCGCGCGGGGCCGGTAGAGGTGGCACGGGTGCGGAGCGTGGGCGCCTCCTGGGGCAGCGACCACACGGAACTGCTTCCTCCGGGCCACCGGGTGGGCGACTGGGTGGTGGCCGAGCCGATCGGGGCCGGCGGCTGGGCGACGGTGTACGCGGGGCGGCCGGTCCGGGAGGGCGCGGAGCCCGGCGAGGTCGCCCTCAAGGTGATGCCGACGGCGGGGCTCGCCCCGCGCCAGGCCCGGAACGTGGCCGAGTCCGCCCGGCGCGAGGTCGAGCTGGGGCGCCGGGCCGGGCATCCGCGACTCGTGCGGCTGCTGGACTCCGCGGTGCTGCGCGCACCGGAGCACCCGTCCCTGGACGGTGCGATCGTGCTGGTGATGGAACGGGCGGCGGGCAGCCTGCGGGACCTGATCGGCGCCGGGGTCGACGAGACCGAGGGCGGCCGGCTGATCACCGGGATCTGCGAGGGGCTGGCCCATCTGCACCGCAGCGGCTGGGTGCACTCCGACCTCAAGCCGGAGAACGTCCTGATCGGCGGGGACGGTTCGGTGAAGCTCTCGGACTTCGGGCTCGCCACCGAGCTGACCGGGACGCACGGCTACGCGCCCCCGATGGGCACCCCGGACTACCTCCCGCCCGAGCGCTGGAGGGCACCGCTGGGCGAGCAGGGCGTACGGGTCCGCCCGAGCGCCGACATCTGGGCCCTGGGCCTCGTCATCCACGAGGTGTTCGCGTCCGGCACCCCGCTGTTCCCCGGCGCCACGCCGATGGCGCGCGGCAACTCCGTGCAGGAGTACGCGGCGGGCCGCGCCCCGCTGCGCATGGACGACGCCGTCCCGCCGTTCTGGCGGGCACTGGCCGCCGACTGCCTGGCCCCGGCCCACGAGGCCCGCGCCGGGCACACCGCCGAGAGCCTGCTCGCGCGGATCGCGGCCCGGGAGGAGGGGCGCGCCGCCGGGCAGGGGACGGTGCGCCGGCGGCGGTGGGCGCGGGCCGCCGCCGCGCTGGCGGTCGCGGCGTGCGGGGCGGCCGGCGCCGCCTGGTGGTACGCGGGCCCGCCGGGCGGTTCCGGTGCGGGTCCGGCCCGGGTCCGGGTGTTCAACGCCGAACGGGCCTGCCAGGACCGGGCGGACCGGGATCCGCAGTGCAGTCTGGGCCTGGCCCTGGACCCGCTGCTGCCGTACGCGGCGGGGAACGTGGCGCCGGACCGGGTGTGGCACGGCGACCCCCTGGAGGCGGACTGCCTGCTGGCGAACGGCGAGGCCGTGATCGACGAGGCGGACCTGCGCTCCACGCTCTGGTTCCGGGTCCGCCCGTCGGGTGCGGACCCGGGGGTGCGGGTCTGGCTGCCGGCCGTGCGGACGAAGGACCGGCCGGAGCTCCCCCGTTGCCCGGCGCCCGCGAACGGTCGCTGAGCGGCACGGGGGTGGCACGGGGGTGGTGGCCACCGGATCCCGTGGCCGGATCAGGGCGTCCGGCCACGGGATCCGGTGGCCGCGCTCACGGCCCGCGACCTGCGGCCGGTACGGTTCCGGCATGGACGTTTCCGCAACGAGTTCGAATCCCGAACGCACGGGCCCGGCGGCCCTGATCCTGGACGCCGCACGTGCGCAGCTGGCGAAGACGGGGGCCGCAGGGCTGTCCCCGGAGGCCGTGGCGCACGAGGGCGGCCTCGCCGTCACCGACGTGGAAGCCGTCTTCCCGCACCGGGACGACCTGCTGACCGCCCTGGTCGTCGACGCCTACAACGCGTCCGGCGCCGCGATGGAGCGGGCCGACGGCGCCGCCGCGGCGGAAGGGGCCCCGGCCGGCGCGCGGCTGCTCGCGGCCGCGCGGGCGCTGCGGCAGTGGTCGTTCGAGAACCCGGCCGAGTTCACCCTGATCTACGGCTCCCCCGTACCGGGCTACCACGCACCGCAGGACACCGTCCCGCCCGCCTCGCGCACGCCCGCCGTGCTGGCCGGGGTCATCCGCTCGGCCCTGGAGGCCGGTGAACTGACCCCGCCCCGGCGGACGCCACCCGACCGCAGCCTGCTGCTGCCGGAGGCCGTGGCGGCGTTCGGGGGCGTGCCCGGGGCGCCGTTCTCGGACATCATCGAGCGCGGCATCGTCCTGTGGAGCAGTCTGATCGGCCTCCTGGTCTTCCAGGTGTTCAGCCGCACCCACGACAGCGTCAGCGACGAGTCCGCCTTCTTCGACTACGCGATCGCCGTGGCGGCCGAGAGCGTCGGACTCGACGTGCCCCCGGCCGAGAAGACCGCCTGACCCGTCCGCCCTCCCCTACGCGGCACCCGCAGAAAATCCAGGACGTGAACACCACCAGAACCCTCTGCTTCGTCATAGCGGCGCTGTCGTCGTACGCGGCGCTCGTCTACCGGTTGTGCCAGGCGCGGCGCAGCTGGCGGGACAGCGCCTACCGCGCGCTGATCACCACCCTCCTGCTCCAGTGCCTGACCTTCACCATGGGCGCCGTCGCCATGGGCGGCGGCAGCGTCCTCGGCGTCGGCAACCTCGCCATCCTCCTGATGCACCTGGCGGCGGTGGCCTTCTGCGTGAGCTCGCAGATCATCCTGTTGAAGTGGGCGGACGCCGACGAGGAGGCGCTGCGCAGGGCGCGCTGGTGGACCGTCACCGGCTTCGCGCTGAACGTGGGGCTCGTCGCGCTGTTCCTGCTCGCGGACGGCACGAACCGGCCGTCCTCCGACTTCGACACGGGCAGCGGCCAGCCGCTGGTGCTGACGTACCTGCTGGCGTTCATCGTGTCGCAGGCGGTGCCGTGCGTCACGATCTTCCGCCAGTGCGGCCCCTACGCGGAGATGACCGACAACGCCTCGCTGCGGCAGGCGCTGCGGATGCTGCGCGTGGCCGCGGTGGTCCTCTTCCTGTACTGCTCGGCCCGGACGGTCAACATCCTGACGGCTGCGGCCGGGGTCGACATCGGCGTCTGGAAGCTCGCGTCGAACGTCTTCAGCGCGACGGGCATCGTGATCCTCTCGCTGAGCCTGACCAACTCCTCCTGGGGCCCCTCGGCCACCAGGGCGCTGGACTGGGCCCGCAGCTACCGGTCCTACCGGGCGCTGTACCCGCTGTGGCGGGACCTGTACGAGTCCTCCCCGGACATCGCGCTGGAGCCGCCGGGAGCCGCGGTCTCGGAAATGGACTACCGGCTGCACCGCCGGGTGGTGGAGATACGTGACGGGTGGCGGGATCTGCGCCCCTACATCGACCGCACGGCCCCCGGTTCCCGTGGGCCCGGCAAGGAGGCCAGCGAGGAGTCCCGGCAGGCGTTCACGGAAGCCGCGCAGATCAAGCAGGCCCTGCTGGCGAAGCGGAACGGCACCGTCCCTCAGGACAGCAAGGACGCCGGCGATTTCGACGACCGCGACACGGACAACTTCACGGCGGAGGTCGCATGGCTCACCCAAGTAGCGGCTGCCTACAGTAAGCTCGGCACCGCGAGTTGAAGCTCCCGCCCGGTTTGCATCCCCCGTCAAACCGGGCGGGTGGCTCCCCCGTTACCCCCCGTCTCGCACGGGGCGGGACGGGCGGACACCGCCCGGACTGGCCCGGCCCATCCCCCGAGGGCCGGGCCAGTCCGTTTTTCACCGGCAAGCCAACCGACAAACCCCCGTGAGTCGAGTTAACTGCCAGCTATCGGCGAGACCCAACGTTGGCGGAGTCCAGCCCAATTGTCAACTGACCGCTAATCTGTGAAACTGGCGTATAGCCAAGGGCTATACCGAGGAGGTGACGGGAGGAAGGATCACCATGACCGACACCGAGACCGGGGGCGACGACCGACCCCTGCTCGCGACGCGCCTCGACGACCTCTTCAAGACCGTCCGCCCCAAGGGCAGGCACTGGACGAACGCCGAGGTGGCCGAGGAGCTCAAGCGGGCCAACCCCGAACTCAAGGTCGGCGGCGTGTACCTGTCCCAGCTGCGGACGGGCAAGCGCTCCAACCCCTCCCCCGACCTCCTGGCGGCCCTCGCGCGGTTCTTCGGCGTCTCGGTCGCCTACTTCTTCGACGACAAGGTCGCCGAGTCCGTGCTCAGCCAGGTCGCCGCCATCGAGGCGCTGCGGCAGTCCGGCGTCCGCGCCGTGGCGATGCGGGCGGCGGGCATGAAGAAGGAGAACCTCGCGGCGATCACGGCCATCATGGACCAGTACCGCCAGCTCCAGGGCCTTCCCCCGGTCACCGACGCCAACGAGCCCGAATGAGGGGCGTCTGGAAGGAGCGGGCCGCCGACCACGACCGCCGCAGCCAGTTGAAGAAGCTGCGGAAGGCCGGAGCCCGGCGCATCGCCGAACTCGGCCTCCCCGAGGCCCCCGACGTCGCCGAGCTCTGCCGCCACCTCGGTGAGGTCCGCGACCGCCCGATCATCCTGGTCCCGATGCAGATGCCCTCGTCGCACCCCTGCGGCATGTGGGTCGCCGCCCGCGACGAGGACCTGATCTTCTACGACGCCAACACCACCAGCGCGCATCAGGAGCACATCATCTTGCACGAGCTGGGCCACATCATCTGCTGCCACCGCGGGGCCGGCGGACTGGACGAGGCGGCCGCCCGCCTCCTGTTCCCCGACCTCGACCCCGACATCGTGCGCGACATGCTCCTGCGCGCGACCTACGACGACGTGCAGGAACAGGAGGCGGAGATCATCGCCTACCTGCTCTCGCAGCGCATGGGCGGCACCGACCGGCACGCCGACGACGCCGAAGAGGGCGCGGAAAGCCGTCCGGCGAAGAGCGCCACGCTCAGCCGCATCGAACGCACCCTGATCTGAGATGGGCCCGGCTCCCGGCTTACCCTCCGGCGGACGCCACCTCCCCGGCCAGCAGCGCGACGGCGCGCCTGATGTCTTCCCCGCGGTGCTCGCTGGTGACGAAGAACCGCAGCCGCGACAACCCCTCCTCCACCGCGGGGTGGAAGATGGGATCGGCGATGACGCCCCGCTCGAAGAGCCCGTGCGCGACCCGCAGGGTCTTCGCGGAGTCCCCGAGGATGCACGGCACGATCGGAGTGCCTCCGCTGGAGCCCGTGGACAGGCCCGCCGCGGCGGCGAGGTCCAGGAAGAGCGCGGAGTTGCGCCGCAGCGCCCGCACCCGTTCCGGCTGGGCGGCGATCAGCTCCGTGGCGGCCAGCGCCGCGGCCGCGTTGGCCGGGGTCAGGCCCACGCTGTAGACGAAGCCCGGCAGCGTGTGCCGCAGCCAGCGCACCATCCGGGCCGAGCCGCCGAGGTATCCGCCACAGCTGGCGAAGGCCTTGGACAGGGTGCCCATCCACAGGTCCACGTCGGCGCGGTCGACCCCGAAGAACTCCCCCACGCCCCGGCCGTGTTCGCCCACCGTGCCGATGCTGTGCGCCTCGTCCACCATCAGCAGGGCGCCGAAGCGCTTCTTCAGCTCGACCACCGCGGGCAGGTCGACGAGGTCCCCGTCCATGCTGTACGCGCCCTCGACGGCGATCAGCACCCGCCGGAACCGGGACCGGTTGAGCCGCAGCATCCGCTCCAGGGCGGCCGTGTCGTTGTGGGCGAAGGGGCGACGGGCGGCTCCCGACAGGGCGCAGCCCTGGAGGATGCTGTCGTGGGCGAGCGCGTCGTGGAGCACGAGGTCGCCGGGGCCGACGAGGTGGCCTATCGCGGTGACGTTGGTGGCGTGGCCGCTGACCAGCGTGAGGCAGTCCCCGACGCCGAGGAAGTCGGTGAGCGCCCGCTCCAGCCGGACGGTCAGCTCGCGTTCGCCGGAAAGCACCCGGCTCGCCGACACCGAGGTCCCGTACCGGTCCACGGCCTCGTGCACGGCCGCGTTGACCGTCGGATGACCGGACAGCCCGAGGTAGTTGTAGCTGCCGAAGGACAGGTACGGGCGGCCGTCGATCACCGTGGTGTCGCTGATGGTGCCCTCGTGGACCCGGAAGTACGGGTACCCCGAGGGGCTGCCCGCGACGGCGTCGAGCCGCTCCTCGAAGCGGGCCACCTCCGGAAACGCGTCGACCCGGGCCGAGTCGGGGGTCCACTGCGGCGGCACGTCGAGAAGAATCGTTTCCGCTGGGACTGCGGGAGCAGCCGCCCCCTCCCCGGCGGCCAGGGCGACCAGCCGGCCGATGGTGAGGCCGGGGGTGAACAGCCCCTCGACGCGGAAGCCCGGCACCCGCTTGCCGATGTTGACCTCCAGCTCCTGGAGCATGAGGGAGTCGAAGCCGAGGTCGGTCACGAGCGACATCCCCGTGTCCAGGTCCGCGAGCGGGAAGACACCGGCCCGCGCGACCTCTTCGAGCACGGCGGCGGCCACGGACCCGCCGCCGGAACCGGCCGCCGGAACCGCTCCGGGCCGCTCCTCCCCGGGCGCCTCCCCGGGCGCGTCCGGGCCGGCGAGTTCGCGCGCAGCCTCGTCCACGGCCCAGTGCCGGCGCGGGGCGAGCGGGCTCGGCGGCAGCGTGCACGGCGGTACCCGCGGCCCGGGCACCACGGGCGGCTCCGCCCCGGGGCCCTCCGTACGCCCCTCCTCCACCGCGGCGGCGGCCTCCGTCAGCCGCGCCACGGCGTCGGCGGCGTCCTCCACCACCAGGGTGAGGCGTTCCCCGAGCGGAGCCCGGCGGGCCAGGGTGTCCGCCACCGCGGCCGGCTCCGGCCGGTCCTCGGCGATGACCCGGGCCAGTTCCCGGGCGTGCCGGGCCAGCCCCGCCCGGTCGCGGGCGCCGAGCACCAGCACGTGCGGCCCCGCCCCGGGCGCGGCGGGCGCGGCCGGGGCGGGAGCCTGCTCCACCACCATGTGCACGCCGGTGCCGCCGAAGCCGAAGGCGCTCACCCCGGCCCGTCGCGGCCCGCCGGTCTCCGTCCAGCGGACCGGCGCCGTCGGGACGGTCAGCCCCGCCGAGTCCAGCAGGGCGCCGTCACCCGGCTCGAACTCCGGCTGCGGGGGGACGATCCCCCGGTGCACGGCCAGCACCGCCTTGACCAGCCCCGCCAGACCGGCGGAGTTCAGCGAGTGGCCGACCACCGCCTTCACCGCGCCGAGGTGGGCCGGCCGGGCCCCCTCGCCGCGCAGCTCGCGCAGGACGGCGAGCTCGACGGGGTCGCCGACCGTGGTGCCGGTACCGTGCGCCTCCAGGTAGCCCACCGCGTCCGGTGCCAGGCCCGCGTCCCGGTAGGCGCGGCGCAGGGCGCGGAGCTGGCCGGCCGCCTGGGGGTGCATCCCGCCCTGCACGGTGCCGTCGTTGGCCGTGCCGACGCCGCGGATCACCGCGTAGACGCGGTCGCCCGCGGCGAGGGCGTCGGACAGCGGCCGCAGGACCAGGATCCCGGCCCCCTCCCCGAGGACGAACCCGTCGGCCTTCGCCCCGAAGGGCAGGCACCGGCCGGTGCGCGAGACGGCGCCGATCCGGCACAGGCCCACGAGCAGGTCGGGGGTGAGGATCATCTGGGCGCCGCCGGCGAGCGCGATGCGGGTGCGGCCCGCGCGCAGCGCGTACACGGCGTTGGCGACGGCCATCAGGCCGCCGGAGCAGGCGGAGTCCAGGGCGTAGCTCTCGCCGTGCAGGTCGAAGACCGAGCTGATGGTGTTCGGCCCCATGTTGAGGAGCAGTCCGGCGGCGGAGGTGCCGTGCAGGCCGTCGACGGCGCGGACCGTCTCCTCCCAGTGCGGTCCGGCCGCCCGCGCGCCGAACTCTCCGCCGGCCAGCTGGCGCATCCGCAGCCGCATGGTGCTGAGCTGGCGGTAGCCGCTCTCGGTGAGCGCGGTGATGACCGAGGTCTCCTCGCGGTCGAAGCCGTCGGCCTCCCATCCCGCGTCCTGGATCGCCTCCCGGGCCAGGTCGATCAGCAGCCGGTGCTGGGGGTCCATGGCCCTGGCTCGGCGCGGCGGTATGCCGTAGTGCGCGGCGTCGAAGCGGTCCACGTCCGGCAGCAGGGCCATGGTGTCCGTGTAGGCGGCCGAGGTGTCGCGGAAGTCGTCGCTGAGGAAGGCGGCGGAGCGCCAGCGCGCGTCGGGTACGCGGGAGAACTGCGGCCGCGGGTCCGTCAGGAGCCGCCAGTACTGGTTGACGTCGCGGGCTCCGGGGAACCGGCAGGCCATGCCGACGACGGCGATGTCGTCGCGGGTCACCGCGGAGGGCGGCACCGGGGAGGGCGGGTGCGGCGGGGTCATCGGCCCGCTGCCAGGCGTTCGCGCCACCACGCCACGGTCGCCTTCACCTGCTCGCCGACCGGGGTGGCCCGCACGGTGAACGCGGCCTCCCAGGCGCTCGCGTCGACGACGAACGGCCGGTCGAACTGGTAGCGGATCTCCTTGAGTTCGCGCAGCAGCGGGGAGAACAGCCCGCCGACGGCGAGGACGGCCGGGGGCAGCCCGCGCACCGCGACCGGTGCGGTGCCCGCCTCGGCGGCCAGCAGGCCGGTCATCGCGCGGACGGACAGCGCGGGTTCGGTCGGCACGTGCCAGGCCCGGCCCCAGGCCCGCTCCTCTCCCGCCGCCTCGGCGAGGGCACGGGCCACGTCGGGGAGGTAGGTCCAGCTGTGCGGGGCGTCCGGGTCGCCGAGGGTGGAGACCGGCCTGCCGCGCAGCAGCGGGGGGAGCACGCGGCCGGCCAGGTGCCCGCCGTCGGTGACGCCGGGGCCGAAGAAGTCCGAGGCGCGCACCTCGACTGCCTTGAGGCGGCCCTGTTCGTGCAGGGCGCGCGCCCGCTCCCAGGCGGCCGCGCGGACCCGGCCCTTGGGGCCGGTGGCCGCGAGCGGCAGGTCCTCCGTCATGGGGACGTCGACCGGGCCGTACCCGTAGAGGTTGCCCAGCATGACCAGGACGGCACCGGTGGCCTCGGCAGCCGAGCAGGACGAGGCGGCCAGCGCGGGCCATTGCGCGGCCCAGCGGTGGTAGGGCGGGGCGGCGCACTGGTAGAGGGCGGCGGCGCCCCGCACCACCTCGGTCAGCCGCCCGGCGTCCCGGGCGTCCAGCGCGAGGTGCTCGATGCCGGGCTCCGGGGCCCGGCCCGAGGCGGTGACGACCTTGACTGAGTGGCCCCGTTCGGCGAGCAGCCGAGCGGTGGCGGCCCCGGCGGGCCCGAAACCTATGACGACATGAGAGTTCACGGACGCACACTAGCGCGGGAGGCACCGCCCCCCGGCAGTGCACCCTCGGTTCGCACCGGCCCGTTTGGCTTGAAGGAGTCCTGCGGTTTGCGCCGGTCAGACGCACTTTGCGCAGTGGAACGGGCGCGGGCCGTCGGGCGGGGAGCAGTGGACGGACCGGAGCGGAACGGAACGGAACGGAACGGAACGGATCAGGATTCGAGAAGCGCGGGACCCCGGACCCCGCATAGCGTGGCTGCCGTACCCGTGCCGCGTGCACGCCGCACGGGCCGGACCGAGCGATGGAGAGACGAAGAGCATGGCCAAGAGGACGGACACCGGGTCGCCCGCGCCCCACATCGCCGACAGCCACGGTCTGATCCGCGTGCACGGCGCGCGCGTGAACAACCTCAAGGACGTCGCGATCGAGATCCCCAAGCGCCGGCTGACGGTGTTCACCGGCGTCTCCGGATCGGGGAAGAGCTCGCTGGTGTTCGACACCATCGCCGCGGAGTCCCAGCGGATGATCAACGAGACCTACAGCGCCTTCGTCCAGGGCTTCATGCCCGCCCAGGCGCGGCCCGAGGCCGACGTGCTGGAGGGGCTGACGACGGCGATCATCGTCGACCAGCAGCGGATGGGCGTCGACCCCCGTTCGACCGTCGGTACCGCCACCGACGCCAACGCCATGCTGCGCATCCTCTTCAGCCGCCTGGGCTCGCCGCACGTCGGCCCGCCCGGCGCGTACTCCTTCAACGTGCCCTCGGTCCGGGCGAGCGGGGCGATCACCGTCCAGAAGGGCGCCAAGAAGACGGTGAAGGCCACCTTCAACCGCACCGGCGGCATGTGCCCGCGCTGCGAGGGCCGCGGCACCGTCTCCGACATCGACCTGACCCAGCTCTACGACGACTCCAAGTCCCTCAACGAGGGCGCGCTCACCGTCCCCGGCTACAGCATGGACGGCTGGTACGGCCGGATCTTCGGCGGCTGCGGCTTCTTCGACCCGGACAAGCCGATCCGCAAGTACACCAAGCGGGAGCTGGCCGACCTGCTCCACAAGGAACCGACCAAGATCAAGGTCGACGGCATCAACCTCACCTACGAGGGCCTGATCCCGAAGATCCAGAAGTCGATGCTGTCCAAGGACCTGGACGCGCTCCAGCCGCACATCCGGGCGTTCGTGGAACGGGCCACGACCTTCGCCACCTGCCCCGAGTGCGAGGGGACCCGGCTCACGGCCGAGGCCCGGTCCTCGAAGATCGGGCGGATCAGCATCGCCGACGCCTGCGCGATGCAGATCAGCGACCTGGCCGCATGGGTCCGGGGCCTGGACGAGCCCTCGGTGGCGCCGCTGCTGGACAAGCTCCGGCACACCCTGGACTCCTTCGTGGAGATCGGCCTCGGCTACCTCGCGCTCGACCGCCCGGCGGGCACGCTCTCGGGCGGCGAGGCGCAGCGGGTCAAGATGGTCCGCCACCTCGGCTCGGCGCTCACCGACGTCACCTACGTCTTCGACGAGCCCACCACGGGCCTGCACCCGCACGACATCCAGCGGATGAACGAGCTGCTGCTGCGGCTGCGCGACAAGGGCAACACGGTGCTGGTCGTGGAGCACAAACCGCAGACGATCGCGATCGCCGACCACGTCGTCGACCTCGGCCCCGGGGCGGGCACCGCGGGCGGCACGGTCTGCTTCGAGGGCACCGTGGAGGGGCTGCGGGCCTCCGGCACGGTCACCGGCCGCCACCTGGGCGACCGCACCGGCCTGAAGAAGGACGTGCGGAAGCCCTCGGGCGCCCTGGAGGTCCGCGGGGCGGACGCGCACAACCTGCGCGCGGTCGACGTGGACGTCCCGCTCGGGGTGCTGGTGGTGGTCACCGGGGTCGCCGGCTCCGGCAAGAGCTCGCTCGTGCACGGGTCGATCCCCGCGGAGGAGGGCGTGGTCTCCGTCGACCAGGGCCCGATCCGCGGCTCGCGCCGGAGCAACCCGGCGACGTACACGGGGCTGCTCGACCCGATCCGTTCGGCGTTCGCCAAGGCCAACGGCGTGAAGCCGGCCCTGTTCAGTGCCAATTCCGAGGGTGCCTGCCCGGCCTGCAACGGTGCCGGGGTGGTCTTCACCGACCTGGGGATGATGGCGGGCGTCTCCGCCACCTGCGAGGACTGCGAGGGCAAGCGGTACCAGGCGTCGGTTCTGGACTACCGGCTCGGCGGCCGCGACATCAGCGAGGTGCTGGCGATGCCGGTGGCCGAGGCGGAGGAGTTCTTCGGTTCCGGGGAGGCCCGCGTCCCGGCCGCGCACCGCATCCTGGCCCGGCTCGCGGACGTCGGGCTGGGCTACCTCACCCTCGGCCAGCCGCTCACCACGCTGTCCGGGGGCGAGCGGCAGCGGCTGAAGCTGGCCACCCACATGGCGGACAAAGGCGGGGTCTACGTCCTGGACGAGCCGACCACCGGCCTGCACCTGGCGGACGTGGAGCAGCTGCTCGGGCTGCTCGACCGGCTGGTCGACTCGGGGAAGTCCGTCGTGGTCGTCGAGCACCACCCGGCGGTCATGGCGCACGCGGACTGGATCATCGACCTCGGGCCGGGTGCCGGGCACGACGGCGGCCGGATCGTCTTCGAGGGCACGCCCGCCGACCTGGTCGCCGACGGCTCCACCCTCACCGCCGAGCACCTCGCGGCCTACGTCGGCGCCTGAGCGGTCCGCTCCCGCCGGCTCCGACGGCACGCGAGCCGTCCGGGCACCGGTATCCCCACACCGGAGGCCGGACGGCCCGTGCTGTGCGAACGGAGACGGCACGCGCCCGCGCAGCCCGGTCCTTACCCCCACGGTGGGACCGTGCTCCGCCGGCCGTGCCGCCGGCCGTCGTCCGGCTCCGTCGCACCACCAGTCTGTGCCCGGCCGACTCCCCTGGGCGTACGTCCTGACGCGCCCTTTGCACAAGGAGACCGATCTTTGACGCGGGCCTGACGATCCCGTTCCGGATCGGCGGAACCTCCTACTGCCAGTCGTCCCAGGGCGGGTCCTCGTCCAGGTCGAAGGGCGGTTCGTCCTCGTGCGGCGGCTCGTGCTCCGGCGCGGGTTCCGCTCCGGGGGCGGCCGTGGCGGTGGCGGTGGCCGTTGCCGTGCCCGTGAACTCGGCGAGGGCCTCGATGACCCCCTCCCCGTACTTGGCCAGCTTGGCCTCGCCGACGCCGCCCACCCCGGACAGCTCCCCGACCGTGCCCGGCAGCAGCGTCGCGATCTCCCGCAGTGTGGCGTCGTGGAAGACGACGTACGCCGGGACGCCCTGCTCGCGCGCCGTCGCGGCCCGCCAGGCGCGCAGGGCCTCGAAGACCGGCACCGCGGCGGCGGGCAGGTCGACGGGAACGCGGGCGCCCTTGCCGGAGCGCGAGCCGGACTCCTTCTTCCGGGAGGCGGCCGGTGCCTTCTCCTTGCGCATCTGTACGGTGCGCCGCCCGCCCAGCACCTCACCGCTCGCGTCCGTCAGCACGAGGGTGCCGTAGTCGCCCTCCACCGCCAGCAGTCCCAGCGCCAGCAGCTGGCGCACGACCCCGCGCCACTCCGCGGTGCTCAGGTCCGCGCCGACGCCGAACACCGACAGGCCGTCGTGGTCGAACTGGATGACCTTGGCGGTCTTCTTGCCCTGGAGGATGTCGATGATCTGCCCGGCGCCGAACTTCTGGCGCCGCTCTCGCGCGAGGCGCCACACCGTGGACAGCAGCTTCTGCGCGGCGACCGTGCCGTCCCAGGACTCGGCGGGCGTCAGGCAGGTGTCGCAGTTGCCGCAGGGCTCGCCCGGCTGCCCGAAGTACGCGAGCAGCCGGACCCGCCGGCAGTCGACGGTCTCGCACAGCGCCAGCATGGCGTCCAGGTGCGCGGCCAGGGAGCGGCGGTGGTTCTCGTCGCCCTCGGAGCCCTCGATGAGCTTGCGCTGCTGGACCACGTCCTGGAGCCCGTACGCGAGCCAGGCGGTGGCCGGCTCGCCGTCACGGCCGGCGCGGCCGGTCTCCTGGTAGTAGCCCTCGACGGACTTGGGCAGGTCCAGGTGGGCCACGAAGCGCACGTCGGGCTTGTCGATGCCCATGCCGAAGGCGATGGTGGCCACCACCACGACCCCGTCCTCCCGCAGGAACCGCGCCTGGTTCGCGGCGCGCGTGCGGGAGTCCATCCCGGCGTGGTACGCGACCGCGTCGATGCCCTGCTCCACCAGGAAGGCGGCGGTCTTCTCCACCGAGGACCGCGACAGGCAGTAGACGACGCCCGCGTCCCCGTCGTGCTCGGACCGGATCAGCTCCAGCAGCTGCGCCAGCGGCTTGTCCTTGGCGGCGATCCGGTACTGGATGTTCGGCCGGTCGAAGCTGGCGACGAAGTGCCGGGCGTCCTCCAGGCCCAGCCGCTTCGCGATCTCGGCGTGGGTGGCCTCGGTGGCCGTCGCGGTCAGGGCGATCCGGGGCACCTTCGGCCACCGCTCGTGCAGCATCGACAGGGCCAGGTAGTCCGGCCGGAAGTCGTGGCCCCACTGGGCGACGCAGTGCGCCTCGTCGATCGCGAACAGGGAGACCTTCCCCCGGTCGAGCAGCCGCTGGGTGCCCTCGGTGCGCAGCCGCTCGGGGGCCAGGTAGAGCAGGTCCAGCTCGTCGGCGAGGAAGGCCTGCTCCACGGCCTGCCGCTCGTACGGGTCCTGGGTGGAGTTGAGGAACCCGGCCCGGACCCCGAGGGCGGTGAGCGCGTCGACCTGGTCCTGCATCAGCGCGATCAGCGGCGAGACGACGATGCCGGTGCCCTCTCTGACGAGCGCCGGGATCTGGTAGCAGAGCGACTTGCCGCCGCCGGTCGGCATCAGCACGAGGGCGTCGCCGCCCCCGGCCACCTGCTCGATGATCTGCTCCTGCTCACCGCGGAAGGAGGTGTAGCCGAACACGCGGTGGAGTACCTGCAGGGAGTCCGAGATCTCGGGTGAAGCGTCCGAAAGAGCCATTCGAGAAGCCTAGCGGCCCCCGCCGACACCCCGTCCCGCCTGTGGACGACCGGCGGCCGACCCGGGCGGGCACGATGCCGCCCGATACGACCTGCACGGCGTGGGAGCCGGACGGGGCTTGGGCGCATGCGCGTGCTGCGACGGCGGGGTGACAGGAGCAGGCTCGTCCGGGAACGGCGACGCGCCGTCCGCCGCCGGGCAGGAACGGCGGACGGCGGAGGCGGCCGGACCTGGCTGCTGCCCGTCCTGGCCGCCGCACCCGGTCTCGCGGCGCTGGTGGCGCTCGGCGCGACGTACGGGCAGGAGCCAAGCTAGCGGGAGCCCGTCTGGCCGGTGCGCGCATCACCGGCAGTACCACCCTCCCCTCCGACGCCGACCTCACCACCCCGTGCGCCAGCGCGGGGGGACCTCCAGCAGGGGTCGACTGCGACCATCCGGTCGACCTGGTCTGAGCGGGAGCCGTGCGGTCACGGCAGTGCGTCAGGGGGTGCGGCGGCCCAGTGGCAGGAGGTACTGGAGCGGTTGTTCCAGGTCGTCCAGGCCGAGGAGCTCGTGCGCCAGGTCGTCGTGGAAGCCGCCGAGCGGGGTCCCGGCCAGTCCCAGCGCCGTGGCGGTCAGGAGCAGGGTCTGGGTGAGGTGGCCGGCCTCCAGGAGGGCCAGGCGCAGGGCGCGCAGGCCGTAGCGGCGGCGCAGCAGGCCGAGGTCCACGTGGACGGCCAGCACCGCGGGGGCCTCGTCGACGCCGATCCAGTGGGGGGCCGTGTCCGGCCGGGACAGGTAGGTGGAGAGCGCCTTGAGGTCCGCCACCGCCGGCGCCGGGCCGACCCGGCGCAGGGCGCGCCGCTCCGGCAGGCAGTCGTACGTGCCCGCCGGGACCCCCGCCACGTCGAACACCAGCAGCCGCACCCGGGCCGTGTACAGGGCGCCCGCGCTCGGGTAGGGGCGGTGGGACTGGGTGAAGGGCGGGCCGCCGTCCGGGTCCGGCTGCTCGCTGCGGGCGCTCTCGGCCAGGGAGTTCCACAGCAGCGAGCCCAGGGTGGCGGCGTCCAGCGGTCCTCGGAGCCGACCGCGCATCGAGGTCCGGGCTGCCAGTACGGCGGACAGCGGCACCTCGGGCAGCGGTCCGGCGGGCAGGGCCAGATCGGGCCCGGCCGCCCGGGCCCGCTCCGCCCACGCCCGCTCCGCCCCGTCCGGGAGGGGGCGCAGCTCGCTGTCCTCGCCCCGGCCGATCTGGAACTTGCTCCGCTCCAGGTAGCCGAAGTCGGCGGCGGTGTGCCCGTCCGGGAAGTAGCCGGGCGGCTCCTCGGTCTCCAGCAGGGTGCGGGCGGCCAGCCGGCACACCGCCCGCTCCTCGTCGGGGGTGATCCCGAGCCGGTTGAACAGCATGTGGAGCTGCGACCCCCACACCCAGGCCCGCAGCTCCTCCCCCGCGCCCAGGTCCCGCAGCCGTTCGTCGGCCGCGCGGACCCCGGCCGCCCACCGCAGGAGCCGGGGCTCCGCGGTGCCCGCACCGAGCCGCTCGCGCAGCTCCCCGGCCCGCCTGCGCAGGCCCTCGCGCCGGTCCGCGTAGACGGTGTTGACCCGGGTGTGCACGGACGCGCCGGGCAGCAGCGGGACTTCGGTGACCCACCGCCAGCCGGCGGCGTGCCCACGCAGCCATCGGGCGGCGGTGAGCGGGTCCGTGCCGAGCGCGTGCACCGTGGTGTGGGCCAGGTCGGCGGCGGCGGTCAGCCGGGCTCCCGGTCCGCCGGCCCCGGACAGGGCGCGCAGGGTGTCGAGGGCCGCCCGGGTGGAGGTCTCGAAGACCTCCTCCGCGACGGGCAGTGCCCGCCGGCCGCCGTAGCGCTCCATCTCCGGTTCGTACGGGACGGCGCGCACCTCGGCGTGACGGGACGGCCAGGGGCCGGGCACCTCGGGCACCGCCTTCGCCGCGCGGGCCAGTTCGCCGGGGAGCGCGGCGGCGGCAGCCGGGCTCAGGCCTCGGACCCGGACGCGTACGTGGGGTCCGCCCTCCCCGTAGCGGATGAAGAACCAGCCGGCGGCTTCCCCCGCCGCGACGAGGCCGTCGAGGAGCGGGGCCGCGCCGTGGACCAGGAACGCGTCCGTGTCCTCGGTGGCGGAGTGCAGGAAGAGGTGGTGGCTGTGCCAGGTGTCGGGGGTGGTCACGGCGTCACGTCCGGTCCTCGTTCGGTTCGGCAGGGGGCGGGGCACGGGAGCGGGCCCGGAGGTCAGGGGAAGGGGTGCGGGTGGAGGGCGAGGTCCTCGTGGCGCAGCGGCCGGTCCGTGCGGCCCAGCCGGTGGGGCACTTCCAGGAGCCGGGGCAGGCCCAGGGTGCGGCGGTTGACGTGCCCGAAGGTCATCGGCAGCGAGCCGGGCACGACGGTCTTCACGCAGTGCAGGCCGAGGCGCCGGCGCAGTCCCGGCTCGGTCTGGTCGACGGTGACCACCTCCAGTCCGGCCGCCGCCAGCCGGTCCACCGTCGCGGTGAGCAGGGCGGAGAGGTCGGCGACCGGCTCGGGCGCGCCCGGCCAGGTCTCGGCGACGGTCAGGCACGGGGTGTCGGCGAAGAGGAACTCCAGCCTCGGGGCCGCCTCGGGAAGGGCGTTGAGTCCGACGTGGTCGTCGAGGGTGACCACCAGTTCGGGGCGGTCCAGCATCGGGCGCAGCCGCTCGGGATCGCGCGGGCGGTCCGCGGCGAGCGCGCGCTGCGCGGACTCCAGCACGTTGGTGACGGCCTCGGCGACCGCGGAGCGGATCGCCGTGCGCGGGTCGTGGTGGGCGCCCGCGGCGAGGAACATCCGCGGGGCGTCCGGGTGGGAGCCCTCGTAGCGACAGACGGCGACGACCGCCGGGATCCCGAAGTCGTTCGTCGCGTCGAGCAGCAGCAGCCGGTAGCCGGCCAGCGCGGCCCGGTCGGCGAGCAGGGCCGTGTCGGTGTCCTCGGGCGGCGGCTGGACGCGGCGCAGCGGGGTGGCGGCGTACCAGGCCATCAGGAAGGCGTCGCGCTCGGCGACCTCGAACAGGCCGTAGAGCGCGGCCTCTTCGGGGCTGTTGCCGAGGCCGCAGCCGTTGGAGGACTCGTACACCACGCGCGGGCGGCCCCTGCCGGGCGGGTCCCAGTACGCCACGTGCTCGGGGACGGCGATCTCCCGGCGCCGGGTGAGGGACCAGCCCCGTACCCAGTCCAGTTCCAGGCCGGGTGTGTAGGGGACGGTCGGTGAGGCGGGGTGCCCGTGGTGGACGGGGTCGGGCAGGCCGAGGCGTTCGGGGTCCAGGGCGCGTTCGGGGCCGAGTGCGGCGAAGGGGGCCCGCAGGTCGGAGCGGCGGCCGGTGGGGCGCATCCCGGCGTACCGCTCGACGGCCTCGAAGAGGGCGGTCCGCTCGCTGTCGGGGAAGTCCCCGGCCCGGCCGTAGCCGCCGTCGTCGACGCCCCGGCCGTCGGTGACGAGGGCACTCGTCAGGCAGAACGCGGAGTCCTCCGTGCGGAACAGGCCGCGGACCGGCCCGAACCGGTCGTCGTACAGGGCCGCGCGCAGCCCGTCCGCCGTGGTGCGGGGGTTGGGGGCGCGCAGCAGGCGGGGGTCGGGCAGCGGGCGGGGCGCCGAGGGCACGGGTGCCGGCGGGGCGGCGGAGTCGGGGGGCAGCGGGTGGCAGACGGCGCAGCCGCCGATCGGGCGGATCCGGTGGCCGGACCAGGTGCCGCGTCCTTGGTGGAGCAGGTGGACGGTGCCCGTCGGCGGGTCGTGGGCGGGTGCGGGCCGGGCGTGGCCGTCCAGGAGGTCCTGCACGAGGGCACCGAGGGACTCGGCGAGCGCCGGGGAGGGTACGCCGGCCAGGGCCAGTTCCGGGCTCTGCCGGGGCACGCGTCCGCCGGCCGTGGCGAGGCGCTGGTACTCGGCGCAGCTCAGGCAGGCGGGTGCGCCGGGCGCGAGCAGCGGTCCGACCACCGCGAGCGGCCCGTCGAAGCGTACGGGGACCAGGGCCACGGGGTGGGCCAGCGCGTGCCGGCTCAGCTCCTCGGCGAGCCCCTGCGTCCAGTCGGTGAGCAGGACGGCGGCCGGTCCGGCGGTGGCCGCCAGCGCGGCTCCGGCGTCGAGGACCGGGACGGGCAGGCCGGCGAAGAGGGCCGCCACGGCCGGGGCGGTGCGGACGGCTGTGGTCATCACGGCTCCTCGGGGGTGTGCAGGACGGTGAATCCGAAGGCCCGCAGCTGCTCGGCGGGCGCGCCCCGGCCGGCCGGGGCGGCCGCCGCTCCGTCCCGGGCGGGTCCGGCCAGCCGGCTCAGGGCGTCCTGGAGGGCCTCCTCCCGCGCGGCGGTACCGGCGAGCCAGTGGCCGGTCCAGCCGTCGTCCTCCCAGCCGGCGGTGCGGGTGCCCGCCGCGGCCAGCGCGGCGACGGCTCCGCCGGAGGGCGGGGCCGTTCCCGGGTGCGGGCCGCCCGCGCGGTCGGCGGCGACGGCAGCCGCGGCGGCGAGCGCGGCGAAAGCCGCCGCGTCGCCCGGGGTGGCCTCCACGGCCTCGCCGAGCGGCGCGGCCGTCCCGGGGCGGCGGACGACGGCGTGGTACACCCCGTCGGGTCCGCCGGCCCGGACCACCTCGGTGCGGGCGGGCACCCCCAGGCGGGCCGTCAGGGTGTGCCACCAGTGCCGGAACTGCGGGTGCCCGGACCACAGCGGCTCGGCGACGGCGACGGTGGCGGCCCCTGCGGCCGGGCCGCCCGGCATCCGGGCCGCGCGGCGGGCGAAGGCTGCGCGCAGGGCCCGGCCCCGGGCGTGCCCGGGGTTCGCGCCGACGGTGTACCCCGGGCCGCCCAGCAGGTGTTCCGCCGCCCGGCAGAACGCCTCCAGGCGAGCCAGGTCCAGCCGCGGCGCCCCGGTGAGGAGACGGGCGCCGGCCGGCCCGTCCCCGGGCAGCGGGCAGGCGGCCAGCGGCACGGGCAGCTGGCGCAGCTCCGCCGGGAGCGGCTCGGGCAGCACCCCGGACCGCTCGTCGGTCAGGGCGGCCAGCCGCCGCAGGGCTTCGCCGAGCGTGGCGGCGGGGGGCAGGTCCGCCCGCCGGCCGGCGTCCAGCCGGTCGGGCCCGAGCCAGGTCCGGTAGTCGGCCCGCGGGGGCACGGCCTCGGCGAGGAGCACCGCCGGCAGTCCGGGCAGCAGCCGCTCGTCACCGCCTTCGGCCGCCGGGTCGGGGAGCCCGGCGGCCGCGCACAGCAGCCGGTGCGCGGCGGAGCCGCCGAGCAGAGGGGCGAGCGCGGGCCCGGGGGCTCCCACGCCGGGGGTGGCGGCACCGGCCCGGTCGGCCGGAGCCGGGGTGGCGACCGGGCCGGAGGCCGGGGTTCCGGCGGAGACCGGGGTGGCCGTCACGGTCGGGGCGGCAGCCGGGGGCGCGGCGGCGGGACCGGCGGCGAGCCGGGCCTCCAGGGCTGCCGCGTCGGAGCGGGCCTGGGCGGGGGTGCCGGGGGCGGTGGCGTAGCCGCCGCCGGGGAGGAGGCCGGCCGCGAGGGCGCGTACCGGGCCGGTGCCGTGCAGGCGGAGCAGCACCCTGCCGCCGGGCAGGTCCGGGTCGGCGGTGCGGGTGGCCGGTACGCCGCCGAGCTCCAGCGCCCGCCCGGCGGCGCGGGCCAGGGGCCCGTCGGGGTCACCGGCCAGTACCTCGGCCCGGGCTCCGGCGAGTGCGGCCCGGGCGTCGGCGGGCTCCCCCGCGCTCGCCGCCAGCCACCGCGCCACGGGGTCGCCGGGGCCGCCCCGGGCGTGCTCCCCGTACCCGGCCGGCCCGGCCACGAGCAGGCCGTGGGCCTCCAGCTCCCCGAGCAGGGTGCGTACGGCGGTGCGCAGCGGGGGGCCGGCCTCCGCCGCGTCCAGCAGGTCCGCGAGCCCGCCGTCGCGCAGCGGCCCCTCCAGCCACTGCCACAGGGCGGGCAGTGCCGTGCTGCCCTCCAGGGTGACGCTGCCGGTCCGGCCCCTGAGGTGGAGCCCGGCCCGCAGCGGGGTCACGGCCACGCCGGGGCGGAGCCTGCGCGTCTCCGGGGCGGTGGCCGGCGGCCGTTCGGCGGCGGTCATGCGCCGAGCTCCACGGCGGCGACGGCCGCGTCGAGTTCCGTGCGCCAGTCGGAGCCGGTCAGCGCGGGGACCGTGCGGACCACCAGGTGCGCCGCCAGGTAGCGCTCCAGCGGGCGGACGTCGCAGAGGGCGAGGAGCCGGTAGAGGGCGTTGGTGCAGGCCCGGTGGACCAGGTACTCGGGGTCGGTGAACATCGCCCCGCGCGGGTCGGCCCGGCCGAGCAGCTCGTGGAACTCGCTGTAGCGGGTGCGGGTGTCCGGGTTCCAGCGTTCGGCCGCCGCCCGGTCCCCGGTGGCGGCGGCCCGGTCCCGGTAGGCGCGCGGGCTGCCGTGCAGGTCGGCGCCGGCCTCGTACCGGGAGCGGGTCAGGGCGCGGGCGTCGGCGGAGAAGCCGGCCCAGGCCCGTTCCCAGCCGTCGGCGCCGCCGTCGGCGATCCGTCCGACGAGTGCGGTGACGGTGTCCCCGGCGCGCTCCCACTGCCGGTCGAAGGAGGCCCTGAGCCGTCCGTCGGGGTCGTCGTGGAGGAGGAAGTCCTCCAGGTGGGAGACGTAGGACCAGTGGCCGCCGGCCAGGCCGCCGGGGTGGGCGGCGGCGTGGGCGGCGAGCGCGGTCACGGCCAGGTGGAGCCGTGCCTGCGCGGTGTCGCCGCGGTCGCCGAGGAAGCCGGCGCCGGCCCGCAGCGCTTCGAGCCCGCCGCGCAGCAGGTCGTCGCGGAGGGCGGCGCCGTCGTCGCCGAGCAGGGCGCGGACGGAGGACCGGTCGGCGGGCTCGACGCGGACCGTGTTGTCGGGGACGAGCGGCCCGTAGGGCGGGGGGACGAGTTCGGCGCGCCCGGCGGCGGCGGCCTCCGCCAGCAGTTCGGCCTCGGTGCGGTCGCTGCGCGAGGGGTGCAGGCGCAGCCGGTCGCGGAGCACGGCGGCGGCGGACGCGGCGGCGGCCTCCACCGGGGCGGCCGAGCCCCGGAGGCACAGCCGCAGGTGGGGGCCGTGCAGCCAGTGCCGTTCGACGTGCGCGGCGATCCCCTGCCGGCTGCAGGACGCGGCGAGGGGCAGCAGCACCTCGCGCAGCAGCGGGGCCTTGACCGGGTGGTGGTGGTAGGCGATCACGTCGAGGGCGCGGCCGGGGGCTGCCGGCATGGTGGGTTCCTCTGCTGTCCGGGGGCGGGTCATCGGGTCCGCCCGGCCCGGTAGAGCTCCAGGACGAGTTCGACGGCGCGGGCGGGGGCGTCCTGGGCGGCGGGGGCGGGCAGTGCCTCTTCGAGGACGGCGCCGCCGCCGTGGCGGGAGAGCCATTTGGCCAGGCAGCGCAGGTGCAGGGCGTTGCCGAGGTCGACGAGCTGGGGTTTGGGGCGGCTCAGCCCGCTGAGGAAGTCCTCGGCGGGGCGCCCGGTGGGGGCGGTGGCGGCGGGGTGCAGGAAGAGCTGTTCGGGCAGGCCCAGGGCGGCGCGCCAGCGGGCCGCGGCCGCCGCCGGGACCTCGCCGTCGGCGGCGAGGTCGGCGCGCAGCCGCTCGACGGCCTCGGGCGGGAGCAGCCATCGGCGGCGGCGCAGCACCACGTGGCGGTGGCGCAGCCTGGGCGTGTGGGCGACGGGGACGCCGCCGGGCGCGGGGAGGGTGGTGCGGGGGACGAGGGGGCGGAAGTCGACGACTCCGTGGGGCTGGTCGGCGAGGTGCGCGCCGAGGCGGCGCGGCAGCAGCACCGGGGAGAGGAAGCCGGGGTAGAGCACGTCGAGGAGTTCGCCGGTGCTGCGGAGGCGGAGGCGCACCTGGTCGTCGGCCTCGTCGTGGACGAGGTCGAGGTCGGCTTCGCCGAGGGTGCTCCAGCGGCGGTCGGGGCCTATCTCGTCGGGGACGAGGAGGGGGTGGAGGTTGGCGTTGAACCCGCCGACGGGCCGGATCTGGGCGGCCCTGGCGCCGGGGCCGAGGGCGCGCCGGACCTGCCGGCCGGCCTCGGCGGCGGCGCGGGGGTCGAGGGTGTCGAGGAACCGGCTGGTGAAGCGGCCCCAGCCGCCGTAGACCTGGTTGGCGCAGAGCAGGCCGCCGCGGGGGTCGCGCTGGAGAAACCAGGCGTGGCTGAGCGGGCGGGCGAGGGCCCAGTCGGGGAGCCGGTCACCGAGGCCCTCGATGAGGTCCGGGGGCAGGACGAGCTCGGCGGCCGCGGCCGGGTCGCCGTACGGGGCTTCCCGGACGGCGGCGACGGCCTCGGCGCGCAGGGCCGCCAGCGGGCCGGTGCCGGTGGGCAGGGCGTCGGCCGGGTCGAGGGCGGAGAGCCGTCCGGCGGTCTCCCAGGCCTCGGCGACCTCGGCCCCGAACTCCCAGGGGTGCGGGCAGGTCCCACCGGGTCCGTAGCGGGCGACGAAGCGGTCGCGGACGACGCGGCGCAGGAGGTGGCCGAGGTCGAAGAGTTCCGCCAGCGGGGTGAGCTCGGCGAGGGCCTCGTGGTCGGCCGCGCCGAGGAATCCGTCGAGGTCGACCGGGTGCGGGGCGACGACGTCCTCGGAGACCGGGCTGAGCGGGGCGGACACGGCCGGGACGGGCCGGCCGGCGGCGGCCAGCGCCCGCGTCCAGCGGTCGGACAGGTCGGCCAGCAGGGCGGGGCGGCCGGCGGCGGTGGCGTCGGCGAAGCGGTCGGTCAGCCGGGCGAGCTCGTCGAGGCGCCCGGCGTGGGCGGCGTCGTCGGCGGCGGTGTCCGCCCCGGTGGCGGTGTCGAGGGATCTCAGCCAGTGCGCGAGGCGGCCCAGCGGGTCGGGGTCCTGCGGCGGGACCGGTTCGGCCGGGACCAGCAGCCCCGCGTCCGCGAGCCGGTCGAGGAAGCCGGCCGCGGCGGCCCGGCCGTCGCCGCCGGCCGCTCCGGTGAGGGCGGCGGCGAGCCGTCCGGTCAGCTCGTCGAGCGGTACGGGGTTCCGGGCCCGCTCGGTGACCAGGGCCAGCGGGCCGGTGGCGGGCAGCCCGGCCTCGTCCTCGCCGGCCACGAGGTAGCGGCCCCCGGCGAAGGCGGTCCGGTCCCGGGAGTACGCGGCCCGCCCCCCGGTGGTGCGGGCGGTGCTGGTGATGCGGTGGGGCAGGGCGGCCCTGCGGTGCGGGGCGTCCAGGAGGGCGAGGGTGAGGGCGGTGGTCAGGGCCCGGCTGGGCCGTACGACCGACCGGAGCGGGCCGTCGAACAGGGGTGCCCGCCCCCAGGAGCGGAGGGCGCGGGCCGGCTCCGGGGGGAGGGTTCCCCAGCCGACTGCGGTGAACCAGGACAGCGGGCTGGTCTTGGTGCTGGCCCGCAGGGCGTAGCGCAGGACGGCCGCCTCCTCCTTGCGGGCCCTGCGGTCCCGGGTCCCTGTGGCGGCCCGTTCCACGGCCCGCAGCAGGTCGGTGCTGGTGAGGGCGACGGCCCGGGCGAGGGCCGGCTCGCGGCAGAGGGCGGCCAGGGCGGCGCGTTCGGCGTCCAGGGCCGGTGGGGCGGCGGCCGTGAGGGCGGCGAGGAGCGCGGCGCGGCGTTCGCGCAGGGCGAGCCAGTCGGCGAGCCGGGGCAGCCGCTGCGGGAGGTCGCCGAGGCGCTCCAGCAGGGCGGGCCGGGGGTCGCGTCCGTTGTGCAGGGCGCGGCGCAGCGGGAGGACCACCTCGCGGTGGAGGGCGGCGGGGTGCCCGTCCCGGCTGTCGTGGAGGTCGTCGCAGAGCGGTGCGGCGGTCTCCAGCAGCAGGTGCTCCGTCCGGCGGAGGCGGGCGAGCAGGGTGCGGAACGCGGCGGCGTCCGGTGCCGGGGCGGGGTGGGCCAGGACGGTGGCGCGGACCAGCGCGTGGGGCGCGGACCACACCCGGTAGCCGCCGTCCCCGGCCCCGGCCGGCGTGCGGTGCGGCTGCGGCTGCGGCTGCGGCTGCGGCATGCCGGTCCCCTCTCCTGTGGGTGTGGCGACGGGCTCCCCGCCGCACGCGGGGTGCGGCGGGGAGGGGCCGTGTGGTGGGTGTGCGGGGTCGTGCGCGGGACGCTCAGCCGAAGGGGGTGTCCATGTGCGGCTTGTTGCAGGAGGAGGAGGCCTGGCAGGAGCAGGAGCCCCAGGACGCGCCGCCCTCGGGGAGCGCGACGGTGTCCGCCATGGCGGTGACGGTGAGGTCCCCGAGGTCCAGGTCGAGGTCCTCGAAGGCGAATTCGGGGGTGCGCGCGGTGTCGGACATGGGTGTCTCCCTGTGTGTGGAAGCGAAAGCCGAAGGGTGCACGGGACGGAATGGCGCGGACCGGCGGAACGGTTCGCGGACCGCCGGGGGGAATGCCGTGTTTCCCGGGTACGGGCCCGGCCGGACGTCGATGACATCCGGCCACTGGAGCGGCCGACCCGGTTCTCAGGATCACCACGGCTCTCGATGACTCACTAGAGCGGAGATCAAGCCGTATTTCCGCACCCGTACGGCACGGGCGGCAAGGGGCGGGATTTCATGGAAAAAGCCGTTCCACCGGGCATTCGGGCCCCGCCCGGACACGGCGAAGCCCCCGGCCACCAGGGGTGGACGGGGGCGGGGGAAGAGGGGGAAGCCGGCTCGGAATCAGCCCTTCCGCACCACGCTCGACTTCAGCTGCATGGCGCCGAAACCGTCGATCCGGCAGTCGATGTCGTGGCCGTCGACCCCGTCGACCAGGCGGATGCCGCGGACCTTGGTGCCCGCCTTGATGCCGGTCGGGTGGCCCTTGACCTTGAGGCCCTTCACCACGGTCACGGTGTCCCCGTCGGCCAGTACGTTGCCGACCGAGTCCTTGACCACGCGCTCCCCGGGGGCCTCCGCGTCCCCGTCGGCCGCGAGGGGCCATTCGTGCCCGCATTCGGGGCAGACGAGGAGGGCGCCCATCTCGTAGGCGTACGGGCCGGAGCATTCGGGACAGGGGGGAAGCACGTTCTCGGTCACCCGGACAGTTTATGAAACGCCGCGGTGCCCCGCCGACGGGAGTCGACGGGGCACCGGGTCATGCGATGCGCGGGATCAGACCTGCGGGACCGGGTAGGTCGGGTACTCCACCCCGGAGACGTGCTGGACGACGCGGATCACCTGGCACGAGTAGCCGAACTCGTTGTCGTACCAGAGGTAGAGGATCGCGTTGTCGCCGTCCACCTTGGTGGCGCCGGCGTCGACGATGGAGGCGTGGCGCGAGCCCACGAAGTCCATCGAGACGGCGTCGGGCGCGGTGGTGAAGTCGATCTGGCGCTTGAGCGGCGAGTGCAGCGAGACGCCGCGCAGGTACTCCAGGACCTCTTCGCGGGTGGTCTCGCGGCCCAGGCGCAGGCTCAGGATGGCGATCGAGACGTCCGGGACGGGGACGCGGATCGAGCTGCCGGTGATCGGGGCCTTGAGGTCGGGCAGCGCCTTGGCGACGGCGGAGGCGGCGCCGGTCTCGGTGATGACCATGTTGAGCGGCGCGGAGCGGCCGCGGCGGTCGGCCTTGTGGTAGTTGTCCAGCAGGTTCTGGTCGTTCGTGAACGAGTGGACGGTCTCCACGTGGCCGCGCAGCACGCCGTACTCGTCGTCCATCGCCTTCAGCGGCGGGACGATCGCGTTGGTGGTGCAGGAGGCGCAGGACAGGACGCGCTCGTCCGGCTTGATGGTGTCGTGGTTGACGCCGTGGACGATGTTCGGGACGTCGCCCTTGCCGGGGGCCGTCAGGACGACCTTGTCGATGCCCGGGCGCAGGTGCTGCGAGAGGCCCTCGCGGTCGCGCCACTTGCCCGTGTTGTCGATGAGGATGGCGTCGTTGATGCCGTACTCGGTGTAGTCGATCTCGGACGGGTCGTTCGCGTAGATCACCTTGATGGTGTTGCCGTTCGCGACGATCGTGCCCGCGGCCTCGTCCACCGTGATGGTGCCCTGGAACTGGCCGTGGATGGAGTCGCGGCGCAGCAGCGAGGCGCGCTTGACGAGGTCCTGGTCCCCACCGCCGCGCACGACGATGGCGCGCAGCCGCAGGCCGTTGCCGGAGCCGGCCTTCTCGATGAGCAGGCGGGCGACGAGGCGGCCGATGCGGCCGAAGCCGTAGAGGACGACGTCGCGTCCCTCGCGGCGCTCGATCTTGTTCTCGCCGGTGGCGCCGACGACGGCCTCGGCGGTGAAGTCCTCGACCGACAGACCGCGGTCGTCGGACTTGTAGGTGGCGGCGAGCATGCCGATGTCGATCTGGGACGGGCCCAGGTCGAGGGCGGTGAGGGCCTGGAGGAACGGCATCGTCTCGGTGACCGACAGCTCCTCGCCGTCGATCTGCCGGGCGAAGCGGTGGGCCTTGAGAATGCTCACGACCGACTTGTTCACCAGGGAGCGGCTGTGGAGCAGGATCGTTACGTCCCGTTCCCGGTGCAGCTTCCCGATGAGGGGGATCATCGACTCCGCGATCTCCTCGCGGGTCTTCCAGTTGGCGAACGAGTCCTCGTTGACAGTCACAGACGTTATCTTTCGAGCTAGGCGGCGCTCATATGCTAACCCGCCGCCGGATCGTTCCTCCAAGGGGGACCGCCTGAGCGTCGCCGGCCCCGGCCATCCGGGGCGTGAGCTGCGGCTTCCCCGGTTCAGTCGAGCGACGGACGCGCCTGCGGGTGAGCGTCCCACCACGCTCGGTGGAAGTCGTTGTTGTCCACGTTCTCCAGGTACGCGGACACGGCCGCGCGGTAGAGCCGCTCGGCCTGCTGCGCCGGGACCGCCGAGCGGTTCCAGGCGAGGCGGATGCGGCCGGTGACCGGCGTCCCGGCCAGGGGGCGCATCACCGTGCCCGCCACGGGCGGGGCCGTGGGCTGGCAGAGGGCGATCGCGCGGCCCGCGGCGATCAGGTCGTGGCGCATCTGGCGGTCGGTGATCCGGTGGCGCAGCGAGGGCGTGAAGCCGGCCTTCGCACAGGCCTCGACCAGGGCCTCGGGACCGCCGTCGTCGTCCTCCACGAGGGTCATCCACTGCTCGCCGGCCAGCTCGGCCAGGTCCAGGACCGTGCGGCCCGCCAGGCGGTGCCCCGAGGCCATCCGGATGCAGAAGGGCTCCTGCGGCACCACCGTCCGGGCGGCGACCCCCCTCGGCAGCGGGACCTCGTAGTCGTTCACCTCTCCGTACACGATCACGTCGTACTGGCCTGCCCCGAGCATCCGCACGAGCGCCGTGACGGAGTCCTCCAGGTCCACGGTGACCTCCCGCCCGGACAGGGCCTGGTCGGTCCGGGCGAGCAGCCCGTCCAGGAGCACGAGCAGGATGCAGCCGAGCCTGAGCGGGGCGTTCGCCGCCAGGGCGCGGGCCTCGGCGCCGAGGGCGTCCATCTCGCCCAGCACGCGGCGCGCCTTGGCCAGCACGAAGTGCCCTAGGGCGGTGGGCTCCACCCCGTGGCGGCCGCGGGCGAAGAGCTCGCCGCCGGTGACCGCCTCGATCCGGCGCAGCTGGGCGGAGAGCGCCGGCTGCGAGATCCCCAGCCGCCTGGCCGCCTCCCCCAGACTGCCCGCTTCCGCGATCCGGCAGACGGTGTGCAGATGTCTCAACTCCAGCTGCATCCGGGCAGCTTACGAAGCGGCGCGGCGGCGCACCATAACCCGCGCCTTATGCCCGCAGGGATGTCCCAATCTCGCCATGTCCACGCTCATACTCGGCGACGCGTACCGCCACCCACCCCCCACACACGATCGGAGTGGACTCGTGCAGCCCACCAGATGGACGGCGTCCGTGGCAGCCCTCGCGCTGACCGCGAGCCTCGCCGGCGCGCTGGCCGGCACCGCGTCGGCCGCGCAGCCGGATCCCGTACCACCCCGCCAGTCCAAGGCCGAACGGGCCGTGGCCGCCGCGGACGCGGCCGTCCGCAGCGGCCTCGACACCCTGGTCAACTCCCCCCGCCAGCAGTACGAACGACGCATGGTCACCCCCTGGGTGAAGGACCTGTACTCCGTGGCCTACGAGCGCAGCTACCGCGGCCTGCCGGTCGTCGGCGGCGACGCGGTCGTCCTCGCGGACGGCGAGGGCCGGGTCCGCGCCCTCCAGTCGGCCTCCGCCACCGAGATCGACGTGGCGACCACCCCGGACGTCGACGCGAAGGCGGCCGAGGCCTCCTCGCGGCGCGAGCTGGAGAAGGTGGACAAGGTCGAGAGCAGCCGGCTCGTCGTCCGGCTCAAGGACGACAAGCCCGTCCTGGCCTGGGAGACCGTCCTCACCGGCCGCAGCCGGACCGCCCCCAGCCGGCTGCACGTCTTCGTCGACGCCCGCACCGGGAAGGTCGTCGACCGCTACGACGACGTCGTGGCCGGCACCGGCAACAGCAAGTGGAACGGCCCCAACCCGCTGACGATCGACACCACCGCCTCCGGCGGCACGTACTCCCTGCGCGACCCGAACCGCCCGGGTCTGAGCTGCGCGGACTACAGCAGCGGAACGGTCTTCAGCAAGTCCTCGGACTCCTGGGGCACCGGCAACCCGACCTCCAAGGAGACCGGGTGCGTCGACCTGATGTTCGCGGCGCAGAAGCAGTGGGACATGCTGTCCCAGTGGCTCGGCCGCAACGGCGTCAGCGGGAACGGGCGCAGCTTCCCGGGCAAGGTCGGCCTGAGCGACCTCAACGCCTACTGGGACGGCAGTTCGGTCACCATCGGCCGCAACAGCGCCAACGAGTGGATCGCCGGCGTGGACGTGGTCGCCCACGAGTACGGGCACGCCATCGACTCCAACACCCCCGGCGGCACCAGCGGCCAGGAGGCCGGCCTGGGCGAGGCCACCGGGGACATCTTCGGCGCGCTGACCGAGGCGTACATCAACGAGCCGGCCCCGTACGACACTCCCGACTACACGGTCGGCGAGGTCATCAACCTCCAGGGCCGCGGCCCGATCCGCAACATGTACGACCCGCCGGCCGTCAACAACGACCCGGCCTGCTACAGCTCCGCGATACCCGGCACCGAGGTCCACAAGGCCGCGGGACCGCTCAACCACTGGTTCTACCTGCTGGCCGAGGGCACCAGCCCGGGCGGCGGCAAGCCCAACAGCAGCACCTGCAACCAGACCACGCTGACCGGGGTCGGCGTGCAGAACGCCGGCAAGATCTTCTACGGCGGCATGCTCCTCAAGACCAGCAGCATGTCGTACAAGAAGTACCGGACGGCCACCCTCTCCTCGGCCAAGTCCCTCGACGCCACCTGCAACCTGTTCAACCGGACCAAGGCCGCCTGGGACGCCATCAGCGTGCCCGCCCAGACCGGTGACCCCACCTGCACCCCGAGCGGGCAGAACGACTTCTCGCTCTCCCTGAACCCGGCCTCCGGCAGCGTCCAGCAGGGCGCCTCCGTCACCACCAGCGTGGCCACCAGCACCACCAGCGGCTCCGCCCAGCAGGTGACGCTCACCGCGACCGGCCTGCCGGCCGGGGTCACCGCCTCCTTCAACCCGGCCACCGTGCAGTCCGGCCAGTCCTCGACGCTGACCCTCTCCGCCTCGTCCAACGCGGCGCCGGGGGCCTCCACCGTCACCGTCAAGGGCCAGGGCGCGTCCCTCGCGCACACCGTCGACTACTCCCTCACCGTGGGCGGCACCCAGCCCGACCCGACCGCCCCCGACATCAGCGTCGCCAACGTCCAGGCGCACCTGGCCCAGCTCGGCACGATCGCCTCGCAGAACGGCGGCAACCGCCGGGCCGGCAGCGCCGGCTACACCCAGTCCCTCGCGTACGTGAAGGGCAAGCTGCAGGCCGCCGGGTACACCGTCACCGAGCAGGCCTGCACCTCCTGCACCTACCCGTCCAACAACCTGATCGCCGACTGGCCGGGCGGTCCCGCCGACAAGACCGTGATGTTCGGCGCCCACCTCGACGGGGTCTCCGCCGGACCGGGCATCAACGACAACGGCTCGGGCTCCGCCACCCTGCTGGAGAACGCCCTCGTCCTGGCCCAGAAGAACCCGACGATGACCCAGCACGTGCGGTTCGCCTGGTGGACCGACGAGGAACAGGGCCTCAACGGCTCGAAGTTCTACGTCAACCAGCTCACCAGCGCCCAGCGGGCCGCCATCAAGGGCTACTACAACTTCGACATGGTCGGCTCGACCAACGGCGGCTACTTCATCAACAACCTCAACTCGGCCACCGCCGCCCCGCTGAAGGCGTACTGGACCTCCCTGAACCTCGCCCCGGAGGAGAACACCGAGGGCCAGGGCCGCAGTGACGACTACTCCTTCCAGCAGGCCGGCATCCCCACCTCCGGCTACGCCGCCGGCGCCAGCGCCCGCAAGACCTCGGCCCAGGCCTCGAAGTGGGGCGGCACCGCGAACGCGGCGTACGACTCCTGCTACCACAGCTCCTGCGACACCCCGTCCAACATCAGCGCCACCGTCCTCGACCGCAGCGCCGACGGCGTCGCGTACGCCATCTGGAAGACGGCCGTCGGCGGCGGCACCCCCGCCTCCGACTTCTCCATCGCCACCAGCCCGGCCGCCGGCTCCGCCAACCCGGGCGGCGGTGTCACCTCCACGGTGAACACCACCACCGTCAGCGGCAGCCCGCAGACGGTCGCCCTGTCCGTCTCGGGCGCCCCCTCCGGCGTGACCGCGGCCGTCAGCCCGGCCTCGGTCCAGTCGGGCCAGTCCGCGACCCTCTCCGTCCAGGTCGCCGCGGGCACCCCGGCCGGCACCCACACCCTGACCGTCACCGGAACCGGCACCGCCACCCACAGCACCACGTACACGCTGACCATCGGCGGGGGCGGCGGCACCTGCACCCCGGCCCAGGTCGTCGCCAACGGCGGCTTCGAGAGCGGCTCCGCCCCGTGGTCCGCGACCTCCGGGGTGATCACCAACCAGGCCGGCCAGGCCCCGCACGGCGGCTCGTACAAGGCCTGGCTGAACGGCTGGGGCAGCCCCCGCACGGACAGCGCCTCGCAGTCCCTGACCCTCCCCGCCGGCTGCGCCTCCGGCCGGCTCTCCTTCTACCTGCACATCGACACCGACGAGAACGAGAACGTCGTCTACGACACCTTCACGGTCTCGGTGGGCGGCCAGACCCTGGAGACCCTGTCCAACCTGGACGCGGGCTCCGGCTACACCCTGAAGAGCTACGACGTCTCCCAGTTCGCCGGGCAGACCGTCGTCCTGCAGTTCAAGGGAGTGGAGGACCAGTCCCTCCAGACCTCCTTCGTGGTGGACGACGTCACCCTCCAGACGAGCTGACCCGCACCACCGCCCCAGGAGCCCGGCCGGCACCCCCGGCCGGGCTCCGCCACGTGCGGGACGGAACCCGCCGCCGTGTCGAAAACCGGGGCCGCCGCGGCACCTCCGTGGACAGGTGGGCGCGCGGCGGGGTTGCTACGTTGCGTCGGTCCGCCGAACACTGGAGTTGCCGCACATGTCCGACATCAAGGTCCGCGCCGTCCGGCCCGAAGACTTCGCCCAGTGGCGCGTCCTGTACCGGGGCTACGCCGACTTCTACCGGGTGGAGCAGACCGAGGAGGCCGCCGCCACCGTGTGGGCGTGGGTGAACGACCCCGCCCACGAGGTGGGCGCCCTGGTGGCCGAGGACGCCGGAGGGCGGCTGCTGGGCCTGGCGCACTACCGGCCCTTCGCCCGGCCGCTGTCGGCGACCGTCGGCTGCTTCCTGGACGACCTGTTCGTGGCCCCCGAGCACCGCGGCTCCGGGGCCGCCGACCTGCTGCTCGGGGCCCTGCGCGAGCTCGCCGCCGAGCGCGGCTGGAGCGTGGTGCGGTGGATCACCGCGGACGACAACCACCGGGCCCGGTCCAAGTACGACCAGGTGGCCACCCGCACCATGTGGGTCACCTACGACATGACCCCCGGCCGCTGACCGGACCCCTCCGGGACGGCCCGTCCGGCCGTCCCGCCCCCGCGTCACCCGGCCAGGTCCGCGACGCGTTCCAGCTCGTCGCCCCATACGGCGGCGTCACGCGGCCCGACGTGCGGGGCGGCGATCGAGCGGACGCGGAAGCGGTTGCGCGGAGTGGTCTCGTCCGCCTCCCGGATCATCAGGTCCTGGAGGGCGAGCGGGATCGAGAGGTCCTCGGTGAAGCGGAGGAAGGTGCGCGGGACGCGCCCCCAGCGGTCCGCCAGCCCGCGGGAGTCTGCGGAGCCGATCGCCGCGGACTCGTCGGGCTCCAGGGTGGCCAGCAGGGCCCGGACCTCGGCGTCCGTGCGGTCGGCGGCCAGGGCCTCCTTCATCACGGCGAAGAAGGCCGGGTCGGCCGAGCGCCAGTTGACCCGGTTGACCCCCAGCTCCGGCGGGGTCCTGAAGGGCGGGATCTTGAACAGGGAGCTGGTCGCGCCCTCGGGGGTCGTCATGAGCTCGGTCACCGAGGTGTGCCGCGTCGCGCAGAAGGCGGAGGCGTACACCAGGTGGGCGATCAGTTCCGGCACCCGGTTGGCGACCGCGTTCAGGGTCGCCCCGCCCAGGCTCTGCCCGACCAGGACCACCGGGCCGTTGCGGTGGGCCGCGCGCACGACGCCGACGACGTGCTCCGCGAAGTCGGACAGGGTGACCCTGCCGATCGGTGAGGGCTCGGTGGCCAGCCGTTCCAGGTCCTGCGGGGACTGGTAGGAGAGGGGGAAGTAGGCGCCGGGCCCGTGGCCCGGGAGGTCGACGGCGACCGTCCGGTGCCCGCGCAGGCCCAGCTCGGCCAGGACCGGGGACCAGCCGTAGGAGTTGCTCCCGGAGCCGTGGACCAGGACGAAGGTCGGCGCGCCGCGGCGGCGGCCGTCGGCGTGTGCGGCAGAGGCCCCGGCCCCCACGGCGGCGGCCGCGCCCGCGCCGGCCGCGGCGACGCGCAGGACCCCGCGGCGCGACCAGCCGCCGTCTTCCACGATGTCACTCTGTTCGCTCATACCGGCGACCCTATGATCCACTCCGACCGGTACCGTCCGGATCCGGCCAGGGCCCCACCAGGTCCGTCCTGCGGTCAACTCCCTTCGTCGAGGCCCTCGTCGGCCGGGTCCTCGGGCACGTCGCTGCTCGATCCGGCCGAAGCCGAGGGCCGTCGCGGCGTGGGCCGGCAGGCCCTCGGCGCGCGCCGCAGGGGGAGGCGTCGCATGCGGGGCAGGCCAGGAGGCCGCTGCCGCACCCCTGAACATTTCCCGCCACCGTCCGGTCATCATCCGATCAGGTCATCCGTCCCGGACCCTTGACTCCTTTCGAGCCAGTCGGGATTCTCGTCCCACCTTTGTGCGGGGCATGACAATTCATGCCCGGATCCGACCGCGCCGCATCCGACGACCGAAGACATGAGTGATGACCTTGACCCCTCACCCGCCCCCACGGCCGTACCGCGGCGCCGCGCGCCGACGGCGCCGCCGTCTGGCGCTCCTGACACCGCTCGTCGCCGCGCTGGCCCTGCTGCTCGGCCCCGCGCCCCTGTCCTCCGCCGACCCGGGCACCACGGCCGACGCCGGCTGGTGGAACCCCACCGCGCGGCCCCAGCCCGACTCCGCGATCAACGTCACCGGCGAGCCCTTCAAGGGCACCGACGCCCAGGGCAAGGTGCGCGGGTTCGTCGACGCGCACGACCACCTGATGTCCAACGAGGGCTTCGGCGGCCGTCTGATCTGCGGCAAGCCCTTCTCCGAGATGGGCGTCGCGGACGCCCTCAAGGACTGTCCCGAGCACTACCCCGACGGGACCCTCGCCGTCTTCGACTTCATCACCAAGGGCGGTGACGGCAAGCACGACCCCAACGGCTGGCCCACCTTCAAGGACTGGCCCGCCCACGACTCGCTGACCCACCAGCAGAACTACTACGCCTGGGTCGAGCGCGCCTGGCGCGGCGGGCAGCGCGTCCTCGTCAACGACCTCGTCACCAACGGGGTGATCTGCTCGGTCTACTTCTTCAAGGACCGCGGCTGCGACGAGATGACCGCCATCCGCCTGGAGGCGCAGAAGACGTACGACATGCAGGCCTTCGTCGACAAGATGTACGGCGGCCCCGGCAAGGGCTGGTTCCGCATCGTCACCGACTCCGACCAGGCCCGCGAGGTGATCAAGCAGGGGAAGCTGGCCGTCGTCATGGGGGTCGAGACCTCAGAGCCGTTCGGCTGCAAGCAGATCCTCGACATCGCCCAGTGCGGCAAGGCCGACATCGACCGGGGCCTCGACGAGCTGCACAAGCTGGGTGTGCGCAGCATGTTCCTCTGCCACAAGTTCGACAACGCCCTGTGCGGGGTCCGCTTCGACGAGGGCGCCCTCGGCACCGCGATCAACGTCGGCCAGTTCCTGTCGACCGGCACCTTCTGGCAGACCGAGCAGTGCACCGGCCCGCAGAAGGACAACCCGATCGGCCTCGCGGCGGCTCCGGCGGCCCAGAAGGAGCTCCCGGCCGGGGTCGCGGTCCCCGCGTACTCCTCCGACGCCCGCTGCAACAAGCGCGGCCTCACCGAACTCGGCGAGTACGCCGTCCGCGGCATGATGAAGCGCGGGATGATGCTCGAGGTCGACCACATGAGCGTCAAGGCCGCGGGCCGCGCCTTCGACATCCTGGAGTCCGAGTCGTACCCGGGCGTCATCTCCTCGCACAGCTGGATGGACCTGGGCTGGACCGAGCGGCTCTACAAGCTGGGCGGTTTCGCGGCCCAGTACATGAGCGGCTCCGAGGCCTTCAGCGCGGAGGCCAGGCGCACGGACGCCCTGCGCGACAAGTACAAGGTCGGCTACGGCTACGGCACCGACATGAACGGCGTCGGCGGCTGGCCCGGCCCCCGGGGCGCGAACACCCCGAACCCGGTGAAGTACCCCTTCACCAGCACCGACGGCGGCTCCGTCATCGACCGGCAGACCACCGGGCAGCGCACCTGGGACCTCAACACCGACGGCGCCTCGCACTACGGCCTGGTCCCGGACTGGATCGAGGACATCCGGCTGACCGGCGGCCAGGACGTGGTGGACGACCTGTTCAAGGGCGCCGAGTCCTACCTCGGCACCTGGGGGGCCTCCGAGCGGCACCGGTCCGGGGTGAACCTCGCCGCCGGATCCTCCGCCTCGGCCTCGACGTCCGAGTGGTGGAACCCCTTCGTCGACTACTCCCCCGGCCGGGCCGTGGACGGCGACTCCGGCTCCCGCTGGGCCAGCGAGTGGAACGACGCCCAGTGGCTGCGCATCGACCTCGGCTCCGCGCACCGGATCGGGCGCGTCACCCTCGACTGGGAGCGGGCGTACGGGAAGGCGTACCGGCTGGAGACCTCCACGGACGGGACGAACTGGCAGACGGTCTGGTCCACCTCCGACAGCGACGGGGGCCTCGACACGGCCCGGTTCTCCGGAGTGACGGCCCGGTACCTGCGCGTCCAGGGGGTCCAGCGGGCCACCCAGTGGGGGTACTCCCTGCACGAGGTCGGCGTCTACAGCAGCTGACACCACCGGCGGGGCCGGCCGGACACCCGGCCGGCCCCGTCGCCGTACCAGGCAGCCCCACCCCGAGGAGTTCCATGCCCCGCATGCCGTCGGCCGAGCGGCGCGCCCAGCTGACCGAGGCGGCGATCCGCGCGATGACCCGTGACGGCGTCGCCCGGACCACGACCCGCTCGATCGCCGCCGAGGCCGGCGTGTCCCTGAGCGTCTTCCACTACTGCTTCGAGTCCAAGCAGGAGCTGCTGGAATCCGTCCTGGACGCGATCACCGCGCACTACATCACCGTGGTGAAGGAGGCGATCCGGCCGAAACCCACCCTCCGCGAGACCGTCCGGGCGGGCTTCCGGGCGTACTGGGACCACGTCGGCGCCCAGCCCGGCGAGCACATGCTCACCTACGAGCTCACCCAGTACGCCCTGCGCCGGCCCGGCTTCGAGCACCTGGCCCGCCGCCAGTACGAGCTGTACTGCCAGACGTACGAGGAGCTGATCGGGCAGCTGTGCCGGGACATGGGGCTCGTCCCGAAGGTCCCGGCCCCCGTGCTGGCCCGGTACCTGGCGGCCATGACCGACGGGCTGACGCTGAGCGCGCTGGTCCTCGGCGACGAGGAGGCCGCCGGGGCGGTCCTCGACATGATCACCGAGCACGTGCTGGGGCTGATGGAGGGCTGAGCGCTCAGCCCTGCTCCGCGGCCTGCCAGACGGTGGTGATGTTGCAGAACTCGCGGATGCCGTGCCCGGACAGTTCCCGCCCGTACCCGGACCGCTTGACCCCGCCGAAGGGCAGGGCCGGGTGGGAGGCGGTCATCCCGTTGACGAAGATGCCGCCGGCGTCGAGCTCGGCGACGAAGCGCTCCAGGTCGGATTCCTCCCGGGTCCAGACGTTGGAGCTGAGTCCGAAGGGCGTGTGGTTGGCCCGCTCCACCGCCTCGTCCAGGCCGTCCACCCGGTAGAGGGTGGCGACCGGGCCGAAGGTCTCCTCCAGGTCGATGCGCATCCGCGGGGTGACGTCGGCGAGCACCGTGGGCTCGTAGAACCAGCCGTCCGGGCGGCCGGGCGGGCGGCGGCCGCCGCACAGGACGGTGGCCCCGTGGCGCACGGCGTCGTCGACCAGCTCCTCCACGTCGGCGCGGCCGCTCTCGGTGGCCAGCGGGCCGACGTCGGTGGACTCCTCCATGGGGTCGCCGACGGTCAGCGCCCGCATGCCCTCCGTGAACAGGCGGGCGAACTCCTCGTAGACGTCGGTGTGGACGATGAACCGCTTGGCGGCGATGCAGGACTGGCCGTTGTTCTGCACCCGTGCGGTCACCGCGGTCCGCGCCGCGCGGGCGACGTCCGCCGAGGGCATCACGATGTACGGGTCGCTGCCGCCCAGCTCCAGGACGGTCTTCTTGACCTCGTCGCCGGCGACGGAGGCCACCGCGCGCCCGGCGGGCTCGCTGCCCGTGAGGGTGGCCGCCGCCACCCGGGGGTCGCGCAGGATGCCCTCGACGGGGCCCGAGCCGATCAGCAGGGTCTGGAAGCAGCCCTGCGGGAAGCCCGCCCGGTGGAAGAGGTCGCCGAGGTACAGGGCCGTCTGGGGGACGTTCGACGAGTGCTTGAGCAGACCCACGTTGCCGGCCATGAGGGCGGGGGCGGCGAAGCGCACGACCTGCCAGAGCGGGAAGTTCCACGGCATGACGGCCAGCACCACGCCCAGGGGCCGGTAGCGGACCCGGACGGCCTGGGCGCCCGCGTCGCGGACGTCGGCGTCGGCGGGGTGCTCGTCCGCGAGGAGGGACTCGGCACGGGCCGCGTACCAGCGCATCGCCTTGACGCACTTGGCGGCCTCCGCGCGGGCCGCCGCGAGCGGTTTGCCCATCTCGACGGTCATGGTGCGGGCGATGTCCTCCGCCTCCGCCTCCAGCAGGTCCGCCGCACCGTTCAGCAGTGCGGAGCGCTCGGCGAAGGAGGTGCGCCGGTACGAGGCGGCCGTGTGGGCGGCCAGGGCCAGGCAGCGCTCGATGCCGGCGGCGTCGAGGGCGTCGAAGGAGAGCAGCGTCTGGCCCGTGGTGGGGTTGACGGTGGCGATGGGCATGGTCGGACCTTCCTGCGAGGGAGCCGCCCCTCCGACCCTGCCCGCCCGGACCCGCCCCCGCAACGCGGGGACAGGCCGTCGTCCGTCAGCGGCGGCCGCGGGGCTTGCCGCCCCGCTTGGCGGCGGGCTTGCCGCCCGACCGTGCGGCGGGCTTGGCTCCGCCGCCCTTCGCCCCGCCCTTGGCGCCGCCCGCCTTGGCGCCCGTCTTGCCGCCTGCGGCCCCGGCGGCCTTGCGCTGCTTGGGCTGCGGCGGGGTGGGCGGCCGGCCCCGGGTGCTGTTCACGGTCCGTCCGCGGACGATCCCGATGAACTCCTCCACCAGGTCGGTGGTCTTCTCCTCGGGCCAGGACAGTGCGATCCGCGAGGCGGGGGCGTCGGACACCGTCCGGTAGGTGAGGTCCTTGCGGTGGTGCAGTCGGGCGAGGGACTGCGGGACGACGAGCACGCCGATGCCCGCCGCGACCAGCTCGATCGCGTCCGCCGTGGTCGCGGGCCGCTCGAAGGCGGGGCGTCCGGGCAGGGTCTCCCAGGCGAGGACGTCGTCGAGGGGGTGCAGCACGATCTCGTCGGCCAGGTCCTCGGTGGCGACCTCCTCGACCGCGGCCACGACGTGGTCCTTCGGGACCACCACGACGGTCGTCTCGGTGTAGAGGGGGATCGCGCTGAGGTCCGCGCCGTCCACGGGCATCCGTACGAAGCCGGCATCGGCGTCGCCGGTGCGCAGCGCGCCGAACGCCTCGGCGGCGGGCACGCCGACGAGGGTCAGCGGGACGTCGGGCAGCCGCTCGTTCCAGATCCGCACCCACTTCGTGGGCGTCACTCCCGGGACATAGGCGAGCCGGAACGAAGGGGGTGTATCCGAGCCTGTCACCCCGCAAGGTTACCGGGCGTGGTCGGAGGTAGTGCACACGCTCGATACCCTTGACCCCATGACGTCGCACCAGAGCACCCAGACGATGAAGCCCGCGACCGCGGCGAAGAAGCTGGGTGTGTACCTCGAGGCCACCCCCGCAGAGTTCCAGGAGGGCGTGGTCTCGCGCGCCGAGCTGAACGCACTCCAGGCCGAGCCGCCGGCCTGGCTGGTGGAGCTGCGGCGCAACGGCCCGCACCCGCGTCCGGTGGTCGCCTCCAAGCTGGGCGTCTCCATCGCCGGCCTGGCGCGCGGCGGGGTCACCGAGGCGCTCACCACCGAGCAGATCGAGGCGATCAAGCAGGAGAACCCGGAGTGGCTGCAGAAGGAGCGCTCCACCCAGGCCGAGGTCCGCAAGGAAGCGGTCCGGATCAAGGAGAAGCAGGCGCAGGACGCGGCCCGGCGCGCCGGGAAGCAGGACTGAGCCCCGCCCCCGCGGCACACCGACGGCCGGGCCGGGACCCTTCGGGGTTCCGGCCCGGCCGTTCGCCGTCCGGGCGCGCCCGGAACGGTCCGTTTCGTGCGAGCACGTGAAACCCGTTCGGCCGTAAGTCGTTGGCAGGACGTACGGACCGGCGCGTACGCCCCCGCCCCGCGCCGGTCCGTGCGACGACGCCGACCACGGCCCCCGGGCCGCACGAGCACGAGTACGAGGGACACGATGACGGACCCCACGCCGGCCGGCTCCGGCCGGAGGAGACTTGCCGCCCGCTGCCGCAGCATCACCGAGGCCCCGCCGTTCGGGATGGGCGTGTTCGCCGTCATCCTGCTCAACGCGGCCCTGATGGGGCTGGAGACCTACAGCGGACTGGCCGCCGAGTACCGTCAGGCGCTCCAGACGGCGGAGCAGTCCTGCCTCACCCTCTTCACGGTGGAGATGCTGCTGCGGCTGGGCGCCCACGCCGACCGGCCGAAAGCATTCTTCCGGGACCCCTGGAACATCTTCGACCTGCTGATCGTCACCTCTGCCTTCCTGCCCTTCCTGCGCGAGAACACCACCGTGCTGCGGCTGCTGCGCCTCGCCCGCGTGCTGCGCACCGCCCGCTTCCTGCCCCACCTGCGGATCCTGCTGCTGGCGGTCGGGCGCAGCCTGCCGGGCACCGCCAGCTTCCTCTTCATCGGCGCGCTGGTGGTGTACGTGTACGCCATGGTCGGCTGGGTCTGCTTCGCCTCCTCCGACCCGCAGCACTACGGCTCGATCGGGCGGGCCGCGCTCACCCTGTTCCTGCTGACCACTCTGGACGGGCTGACCGACGCGGTCCGGGCGGGGCTGGAGATCTCCCGGTTCAGCATCGTCTACTACGCCTCGTACGCCCTGCTCGCCTCCTTCGTCCTGGTGAACGTCCTGATCGGGGTCGTGCTCAACTCCCTGGACGAGGCGCGGGAGATGGAGGAGGCGGACGCGCGGGCCCGGGAGCGGGCGGCGAACGCGATGGACCCGGCGGACGAGGTCCGGGACCGGATCGCGGCGGCCCGGCTGGCGCTGGACGACCTGGAGGCGAGCCTGGACCTGGCCAGGGCCGTACCGTCGCCCGGCGCGGAGGCGGGGCTCCTGGCGGACCGGCGGCTCGAAGCCGCCAGGTAGCGGACGGCGGCCGGAGCGGTGAGCCCCCGCCCGGGGTGCGGGCGGGGGCTCGTACGCGGGCGGGGTCAGCCGCCGTCGCGGACCGCGACGATGCCGTTGAACACGCCGACGTACGCCGTGCCGTCGGGGCCGAGGGTGATCGGCGCCCAGTTGTTGTCGTACAGCGGGCCGGTGCCGGTCAGCTGCCGCCAGCGGCGCTCACCGGTGCGGAAGTCGACCGCGGTGAGGTACCAGGAGTCGATGCCCCAGAAGTTGGGCTCCTTCTCGTAGAAGTAGAGCAGCCCGTTCGCGGTGGAGAGCTTGGGGACCACGGAGGGAGCGCGGATCGCGCTCTCCCACACCGTGTCGCAGCCGCTGCCGTCGGGGCGGACGTCGATGCGGCTGACGCCGCCGACGACGGACTTGCCCAGGAGCAGCGAGGTCGGGTTCTCGTACCCGTAGTTGTTCTCGACGATGATGCTGTTGCCCCAGGTGATCAGGGAGTTGTCGGTGGTCGAGGCGCCGGATCCGAAGACGGGGACCTTGCACACCAGCCGCTGACCGGCGGGGACGTCGGTGCCCCGGCGGTAGACGAGGACGTTCATGCGGTCGTCGGCGTTGTCGGTGATGGCGACGTAGCCGTTGCCGAAGAGGTCCGGGGTGGTGCCCGAACCCTGGTTCACGGAGCCGGGCTTGGTCCCGGTCCCGCGGTCGTAGGTCTGGCGCCACTGCACCTCGGGGGTGCCGTCGGCCCGGGTGCGGAAGCTGTAGAGGGCGTGGTCGGTGACGATGGAGACCCCGTCCTCGGCGACGGAGAAGGAGTTCTGGATCTCCTCCCCCTCCAGCCGGACGGACCGGATCTGCCCGTTCGCCGGGTCCACGGTGCCCACCCGGCCCTGGCGGGTGACCCACCAGATGCGGCCGTTCCAGTCGGGCATGACCGAGGTGACGGGGTCGCAGGTGCCGCTGGGCCACAGGTTGGTCCAGCTGACGCAGTCGTGGGGTACCTGGCCGGTGAGGTCCCAGTCGTTGTCGACGGTGAACTTCCAGCTCCCGTCGGGGTTCTGGGAGTGGGCCAGGCGCAGGATGTGCTGGCGCGAGTCGGCGAGCACGGCCCGGTCCTGGTCGTCCAGGTAGAAGTAGGCGCCGCCCGAGGTGTCCTTGAAGATCTTCGAGAAGTCGAGCGAGGTGATCGCCTCGACCGTGGAAGAGCGCTGCGGGAGCTGGTGTTCCGCGAGCGTGGCGAGCGTGCGGGGCTCCAGGAGCTTGACCTTGAAACCGGTGAAGGTGCCGCAGACGGTGACGAGGCGGCCGCCGGCGTCGAAGGTGGCGGTGGCGCACTCGCCGCCGAGGGCGGCGATCTTCTCGCTGGTGACCCGGGGGTTCTTCCCCAGGGGGCCGGACCACGGCGAGGTGGCGCTGCCCGCCGCGTCCGAGTGCATGCCGCTGCGGCCGTTGGGCGCGAGGAAGGGGTGCTGCGGCGGGGCCTCGCCCGGCAGCGGGGCGGCGGTCGCCGGGGCGCCGTCGTAGTGGCTGACCAGGCGGTGGCCGGGGGCCTTGGGGATCTCCTCGGCGTGGGCGGCCGGGGCGATCCCGCCGAGCACCGTCAGGGCGGCGATGGCGGGGACCACAGCGCAGTTCAGCGCTCTTCGGAACATCCGGTCATCCTCCTTGCTCCTCAGTGTTGTTGACATTGCGTCTGACATCGCGCCGCCGCCAGACGCTAGATCGCACTGCCCGAGGAGTCCATGGAGGAGCCGGATGATTCACGAAGGCGCAACAGTCGGTCAACCGTCCGCGATGTCGCTCCAGTGGGAGGTCCGGTCGCACCACCTGCCCAGGAGCACCGGATCGTGTCCGACGGCCAGCAGTCCGGCTCCGGTCTCCCTCCGGTACTCCTCGACCACCCCGACCAGGGCCGCCGTGGTGGAGGCGTCGAGCATCGCGGTCATCTCGTCGCAGACCAGCCAGCGCGGCCGCAGCACCAGCGCCCGGGCCAGGCAGGCGCGCTGGAGCTGGCCGTCGCTGACCTCGTGGGGGCGCCGGGCGAGGAGGTCCGCGCCGAGGCCGACCCGGTCGGCCAGAGCGGCGACGGCCCCTTCCGCCTCTCTGCGCCGGCCCGTGGCGCGGAGCGGTTCCGCGACGAGGTCGTACAGCCTGAGGCGGGGGTCGGCGGAGAGGCGGGGCTGCTGGAAGACGACGCCGACCGCGGTGCGCAGGGAGCGCGGGGCCCGGTGCCGGAAGCCCTGCACCGGGCGGCCGTCGAGGGTCACCGTCCCCCGGTCGGGCCGGTGCAGCAGGGCGGCGACCCGGGCCAGGGTGGACTTGCCGCAGCCGCTGGGGCCGAGCAGCCCGAGGGCCTCGCCGGGGTGCAGGGCGAGGTGCGCGTTCCGTACGACGGGGTCCCGGCGGCCGTAGCCTGCGGTGATGCCCTGGAGCTCAAGCACGGTGGCAGGCCACCCCTTCGGTCAGCGGGGGCCGCGCGGCCCGGCAGGCGGCGTCGGCCAGGGCGCAGCGGGCGGCGAAGGCGCAGCCGGGCGGCAGGTCGCCGAGCTCGGGCGGGGCGCCGGGGATGGGGGTGAAGGCCCGTTCGGGGAGGGCGTCGAGGAGGCCCCGGGCGTAGGGGTGGCGGGGGCCGGGCCGGCCGAAGAAGGTGTCGGCGGGGGCGGTTTCCACGATCCGGCCCGCGTACATGACGGCGACGGTGTCGGCGATGCGCCGGGCGGCCGCGAGGTCGTGGGTGATCATCAGCAGGGCGCGGCCGGCGTCGCGGGTGTGGGCGCGCAGTTCGTCGACGGTGCGTTCCACGAGGTCCCGGTCGAGGCCGGTGGTGGGTTCGTCGGCGAGGAGCAGGGGCGCGTCCCCGATGAGCGCGAGGGCGGTGGCGGCGCGCTGGGCGAGGCCGCCGGAGAGCTGGTGGGGGTGGTGGTCGAGGTGGCTCGCGGGGAACGCGGCCCGGGCGGCCGCGGCTTCGGCGGCGGCGCGGGGGGCGCGGGTGCCGGTGAGCTCGCGGACGGTCTCCTCCAGGTGGGAGCGGACGGTGCGGACGGGGGTGAGGTGCGCGGCCGGGCTCTGCGGGACGAGGCCGACGCGGCGGCCGCGCACCGTGCGGGCCAGGGTCTCCTCGTCGGCGGCGAGCAGGTCGAGGCCGTCGCCGAGGCGGGCGGATCCGGCGGTCTCGGCGTTGCCGGGGAGCAGGCCGAGCAGGGCGGAGGCGAGGACGGACTTGCCGCAGCCGCTCTCGCCGACGAGGGCGAGGCATTCGCCGGGGCCGAGGCGGAACGCGGCGTCGGTGACGGCCTCGACGTACCGTCCGCCGCGCATCCGGAAGCGGACGGAGAGCCCCTCGACGCGCAGGACGTCCCCGGGCGGGGGTGCGGGGTGCGGGGTCACAGGCTCAGCTCCGAGCGGCGGCGGGGGTTCAGGCGGTCGCGCCAGGCGCCCGCGAGGCCGGCGACGGCCAGGGTGGGCAGGATCAGCAGCAGGCCGGGAAAGAGGGTGGGCCACCAGTCCCCGGCGAGCAGGGAGCCGCGGCCGGTCTGCACGAGGGTGCCGAGGCTGGCCTGGTGGGCGGGCAGTCCGAGGCCGAGGAAGGACAGGGCGGACTCGTGCCACATGGCGTGCGGGATCATCAGCACGGCCGCCAGTCCGGCCTGCGGCAGCACCCCCGGGACCAGGTGGCGTACGGTGACCCGCCACCGGGAGGCGCCGCCGGAGACGGCCGCGTCCACGTAGGGGCGGCCGCGCAGCGAGAGGACCTCGGCGCGCACGATGCGGGCGGTGGAGAGCCAGTGGGTGACCGCCACGGACACCACGACCGGCCAGAGGCCCGGCCGGAACAGGGCCACGACGAAGACGCCGAGCAGCAGGTGCGGGACGGCGGAGAGGGCGTCGACGGCCCGCATGACGAGCCGGTCGGTGCGGCCGCCGAGGGCTCCGGCGGCGGCGCCGACGGCGGTGCCGAGGACGGTGGCGACGAGGGCCGCGACCACGCCGACCAGCAGGGAGACGCGCAGTCCGTAGACGCAGCGCAGCAGCAGGTCGCGGCCCAGGTCGTCGGTGCCGAAGGGGTGCTGCCAGGAGGGCGGGAGCAGTTTCGCGGAGAGGTCCACGGCCTGCTGGTCGAGCCGGACCAGCGGGGGTACCAGCAGGACGGCGAGGACGAGGAGGGCGGCGACGGCGGCCGCGGTGCGCACGCGCAGGGCGCGGGTGGACCGTCGGTCCGGGCCGTGCCGGCGCCAGGCGGTGTCAGCCATCGAAGCCCACCCTCGGGTCGGCGAGTCCGTACAGCAGGTCGGACAGCAGGTTGCCGGCGAGCACGGCGGCGGTGGCCAGGACGGTGAGCGCGGCGAGCAGCGGGAAGTCCACCGAGGTGGCGGCGGTGACGGTGGCGGCGGCGATGCCGGGCCAGCTGAAGACGGTCTCGACCAGCAGGGCGCCGGTGATGAGTTCCGGGACCCGGGAGCCGACGAGGGTGAGCACGGGCAGGGTTCCGGAGCGCAGGGCGTGCCCGAGCAGGACCCGCCGATCGGACAGGCCCCGCGCGCGGGCCCCGCGTACGGGGTCCTCGTCGAGGGCGTCGGCCACGCCCTGGCGTACGTAGAGGTAGAACCAGGGCAGTTGGGAGAGGCCGAGGACCAGTGCGGGCAGCACCAGGTGGGAGGCGACCCCGGCGAGGGTGACGGTGTCGTCGGCGGCGTCGGTGAGCCCGCCGGAGGGCAGTGCGCCGAGCCGTACGGAGAAGAACCAGACGGCGAGCAGCCCGAGCCAGAACGGGGGCGCCGCCTCCAGGGTGTACGCGAGGCCGGTCGCGGCCCGGTCCAGGGGCCCGCCCCGGCGGCGGGCGGCGAGCACCCCGAGCAGGGTGCCCAGCAGGACGGCGACGGCGAACGCGGATGCGGCGAGCAGCGCGGACCAGCCGACGCGTTCGGCGATGACGTCGGCGACGGGCTGGCGCATCACGGCGGAGTCGCCGAGGTCGCCGGTGAGTGCGGAGGCGAGCCAGTCCCACCACTGGGCGGGGAAGGGCCGGTCCACGCCGAGGTTGGCGCGGAGCTGGTCGAGTTCGGCCTGGGAGGCGGTGAGTCCGGCGGTGCCGGCGTAGGCCTTGACGGGGTCGAAGGGGGACAGCGCGGCGACGGCGAAGACGCCGAAGGTGACGGCGAGGAGGACGGGGACGGCGGACAGGGTCCGCCGTCCCGCCATGCGTGCCATCGGCCCCCAGGGCCGGCTGCCGGGCCGGCGGCCCTCGCCGCCGGCCGGGCGGGGGCGGAGGGTCACTTCTGCTTGGGCTTCCAGGTCTCGACGTTCCACCAGGGGCCGGCGCCGAGGCCGTGGTCGTGCGGCTCGACCTGGGTGGAGGGGCCCTCCCACTTGTCGTTCACCACGTAGAGGTGGTCGATGTGGGTGAGGAACACGTAGCCGGGGTTCTGGACGAGTTCGCGCTGCACGGTGTCGTACGCGGCCTTGCGGGCGGCCGGGTCGCCGCTGGTGCGACCGTCGGCCAGGGCCCGGTCGACGGCCGGGTTGGCGTACTGGGCCATGTTGTTGAAGCCGTCGCCCGCGAGGGAGGAGGTCAGCAGCTGGTACTGGTCGAAGTCGGGGTCGGCCGGGGAGCCGCCGCCGGCGAGGACGGCGTCGGTCTTCATCCGGGGTTCGATGACCTCCCAGGTCCCGGCCTCGGTCTTGACCTCGATGCCGGCCTTCTTCGCGTCGGAGGCGAAGGCCAGCGCGTGGTCCTGGCGGATCTTGTCGCCGGAGAGGTACCAGAGCGGGAAGGAGGCGCGGACCCCGTCCTTGGCGCGGATGCCGTCCTCGCCGGGCTTCCAGCCGGCCTCGTCGAGGATCTGCCCGGCGCGCTGGAGGTCGTACGGGCGCTCCGTGCCGGGGGTGAACCAGCGGCTGTCGGTGGGCACGGGCCCGTAGGCGGCCTTGCCCGCGTCGTCGAGGAGCTTGTCGACCATGGCCTGCCGGTCCACGGCGATGTCCAGGGCCCGGCGCACGGCCGCGTCGCCGGTGACGGGGTGGTGCGTCGGGAGGGTCACGTTGCGGTAGTCGAAGGTCTTGGCGGCGAAGGTCTTGCGCGCCTTGTCCTGGGCGAAGCCCCGGGCGAGGTTCGGCGGCAGGATGGCCGCGTCCAGCTCCCCGGCGCGCAGCCGGGTCGCGCGGACGTCGTCGTCCTTGACGACGGCCATGGTGAACTTCTTCACGGCGGGCTCGCCGCCCCAGTAGTCCGGGTTGGCCCTGAAGCTGATCTTCTCGCCCTTGGACCAGCCGGTGAGCAGGTAGGGGCCGGTGCCGACGGGCTTCGTGGTGAACTCGCCGCTGTTGACGTCCTGCCGGCCCGCGACGTGCTCGGGGGCGATGGGCAGGACGGTCCGTTCGGCGAACGGGGCGTAGGGGTACTTGAGGGTGAACACGACCCGGTCGGCGCCCTGGGCCGTGACGCTCTCGACGGCGTCCAGCTCGGTCTTGGAGGCGTTGTTGGTCTTCGGGTCGAGGATGGTCCGGTAGGTGAACTCGACGTCCTTGGCGGTGAAGGGCTCCCCGTCGCTGAACTTCACGCCCTTGCGCAGCGTGTAGGTGTAGGTGCGGCCGTCCGCGGAGACCTCCGGCAGGGCCTGGGCCAGCGCGGGCTTCAGCTTCATGTCCGCGTCGTGGGTGAGCAGACCGTCGAAGATCTTGGAGTTGCCGTCCTTGCCGTAGCCGAGCAGGGGGCTGAGGCTCTCGGGCTCGGTCGCGATGCCGACCACCGCGGAGTCCGCCGGCGATGCCGCCCCGGACGGGTTGGAGCAGGCCGCCAGGCCCGTGATGAGTGCGGTGGCGAGCGTCGCGCCGGCCGCTCCCCGTACTGTCCGGGCCGTCATGCTGTGCACATCCCTGTTCAAAATCATCCGTTATTGCAAAGAGATGGCAATACTGCCAGACGAGAGCAGATGAAGACGAACCGCCCCAGACCGGCGCCCGGGGCCGCGGCCGTCCGCCCGGGGGTCTTGTGGGCCCGCCCCGCCCGTGCCATATATGTCTAGACCAATCAAGGGCACGGCGCGGAACCGCCCCGACCGACGACGGCGGCGGCGGACCGGCGGCGGACCCGTGGCGGAAGGGACGACCCGTGAGAGGCACCACCTCCCCGCGCCGCGCCGGGGCGGCGGCGCTCGCCCTCGGCCTGGCCGCCGCCCTGGCCGCGTGCGGCGCGGACGGCGACACCCGGCCCCCGCGGACCCCCGCCGGGCTCACCGCACAGGCGGGCAGCGCCACCTCGGTCCATGTGATGTGGCAGGCGGCCGACACCGCCGACGGGGTCAGCGGCTACCAGGTCTTCCAGGGCGGGCAGCTGGTCCGGGAGCTCCCCGCCGACAGGACCATGACCGACATCACCGGCCTCACCGCGCAGACCTCCTACACCTTCGCCGTCCGCGCCAAGGACGCCGCCGGGAACCGCTCCGCGCTCAGCGCCCCGGCCCAGGTGACCACCCCGGCCGCCAAGGCGGAGGACCGGCAGCCCCCCACCGCCCCGCCCGCCGCCACCGGCCGCGCCGAGGGCCCCCACGCGGCCCGGCTGAGCTGGGACGCGGCGGCCGACGACACCGCCGTGACCGCGTACGACGTCTACCAGGGCGGGGTCCGCGTCCACACCGCCCCCGGCACCGACGGGTCCACCACCGTCACCGGGCTCCAGCCCGGCACCGCCTACGTGTTCACCGTCCGCGCCCGCGACGGCTCCGACAACTCCTCGCCGGACGGCCCGCCGGTGGCGGTGACCACCCCAGCCGACCCGGGCCGGTCCCCGGCCACGGCCCCCGGATCGTTCACCGCGGCCGCCTCCCCCGGCGCGGTGGACCTGACCTGGACCGCGCCGGAGACCGGCCGGGCGACGAGCGAGTACCAGCTCTACGTCAACGACCGGCCCGTCACCGTCGTCCAGTTCGGCGCCGGGGCCGTGCCCGAGGGCCGCGCCTCCTACCGGCTCACCACCACCGAGCCGGCCGGGACGGCCTGGACGCTGAAACTGCGCGCCCGGCTGCCCGACGGCAACTGGGGCGCCTTCTCCGAGGAACGGCGGATCCTGCTGGCCGGCTGACCCCGCCCGGCCCGGCCGGGGCCGGCCCGGCCCGAACAGGCCCGAACGGCAGGCCCCGTGAAAGAAGATCGCGCACAATACATCCGTGTTCGGTGAGTACTCGGTCAACCACAATCAGACAGACTCCGCGTGCGGGGACCCCGCGCCGGACCCGCGCGCCACCCCGGCGCACCTGCCGGGCAACCTGCCTCCGGAAGCAGTCGGCTTCATCGGCCGCGACGACGAACTGGACACCCTCGACGGCCTGCTGGGCCGGCGAAGACTGGTCACCCTGACCGGGGTGGGCGGCGTCGGCAAGACCCGGCTCGCCCTGCGCGCCGCCACCCGCCACAGCCGGGCCCCGCGGCCGGGCGGCCCCCGCCCCGGCCGCGCCTGGCCCGACGGGGTCTGGTGGGTGGAGCTCTCCCCGCTGCGCGACCCCGCACTGCTCACGACCACCGTCGCGCACGCCATCGGCCTGGCCGACCACTCCGTGCACCGCCTCGACGAGGAACTGTGCGCGTGGATGGCCGACAAGGCCCTGCTGCTCGTCCTCGACACCTGCGAGCACATGGTCTCCGAAGTCCGCCACCTGGCGGGCGAACTGCTCCAGTCCGCACCCGGCCTGACCGTGCTGACCACCTCCCGGGAGCGGCTCGACTCGCCCGGCGAGACCGTGGTCGAAGTCCGCCCGCTCCCCTGCGAGGGTCCCGACAGCGAGGCGCTGGCCCTCTTCCGCGCCAGCGCCCTCGCCGCGAGCCCGGGCGCCTCGGCCGTCTTCGCCGACCCCGCACGGTCCCGGACCGCCGCCGAGGTGTGCCGCCGGCTGGACGGCATCCCGCTCGCCCTGGAGCTGGCCGGCGCCCGGCTGCGGCTGTGGAGCCTGGAGCAGATGGCCCAGCGCCTCGGGGCGCGCTTCGAGGTGCTCTCCGGCCCCCGCGCCGTGCTCCCGCCCCGGCACCAGACCATGCGGACCGCGATCGGCTGGAGCCACGAGCTGTGCGAGCCGGTGGAGCGGCTGCTGTGGGCCCGGCTCTCGGTGTTCAGCGGGGACTTCGACGTCGCCGCCGCCCGCGCCGTGTGCGCCGGCGGGCCGTTGCCGGCCGCGCGGGTGGAGCGGGTGCTGGAGGGGCTGGTCGCGAAGTCCGTCGTCCGGCGCTCCCGGGAGCGCGGGGCCGGGTCCCGCTACCGGATGCTCGACACCATCCGGGAGTTCGGCCACGACTGGCTCGCGGAACTGGGCGAGGTGCGGACCGTCGCCGACCGGCACGCCCACTGGTACGCCGCGCTCTGCGGGGCCGCCGACCGGGGCTGGCTGGGGCCCGGCCAGCTGGACTGGTACCGCAGGATGAGCGCCGAGCACGCGCAGCTGCGCACCGCCCTGGAGCACCTGCTCGGCACGGACCCCTCGGCGGCCCTGGAGATGGCCGGGGCCCTGTGGTTCTTCTGGTTCTCGTGCGGGCACGTCCACGAGGGCCGGGGCTTCCTGGAGCGGGCCCTGCGCGGGGCCCCGGAGCCGGGGGCCGCCCGGGTCCAGGCGCAGTGGGCGCTCGGGCTGACCATGCTGCTCCAGGGGGACATGGACGCCGCCCAGGTGACGGGCGCCGAGTGCGTCCTGGGTGCGTCGCTGCTCGCCGACCCGGAGCGGCGGCTGCGCGCCGCCTACCTGCGGGGGGTGTCGGTCCTGATGCCGGGCGACCCGGTGCAGGCGCTCGCGCTGGCGGGGCCCCGGGCGCGGGCGGCCCACGAGGGGCGGCCGGAGGGGCCGGGCTGGCTGCTGTGCCGGCTGGCCACGGCGTACGCCCTGTGCGACCTCGGGCGCTTCGAGGACGCCGCCGAGGAGGCGCAGGGGCTGCGCGAGGCGTGTGCGGAGCTGGGCGAGCGCTGGCTGCGGGCGTACGCGGACTACGTGCTGGCCGTCGCGGCACTGGGGCTCGGCCAGTACGGCGAAGCCTCACGGCACGTACGGGCCATGCTGTCCGGGAAGCGGCTGCTGGGCGACCGGTTCGGCATCGCGCTGGGCCTGGACCTGCTCGCGGCCGCGGTCGCGGCCCTCGGCGACGGGGAGCTGGCGGCGCGGCTGCTCGGCACCGGGCACGCCTGGTGGCGCACGGTGGGCCGGCCCCAGATGGGCTCGCCCTCGCTGACGGCCCTGCGGGACCAGGGCGAACGGCAGGCCAGGGCGGCGATCGGCGACGCGGCGTACGAGACCGCGTTCCGCGGTGGCGCAGCGGCACCCACCGGCTGAGTCGCAGCCGGTGGGCCGCTTAATCCCTGGGCTCCCGTCAGTACGGGAGGGGTCTGCCCGACGGTGTGCGCAGGTCCAGGTCTCGGGGGGCGGGCTTGGGGACGGGCTTGCGGATCAGCTGCTGGCGCATGCTGCCTCCTCGCTCAGACCAGCGCCGGGCGACGGGGTTCCACCGTCCGGCCTTCGGGGAGCAGTTCACCGGTGTCGTCGAAGATGACCACCCCGTTGCAGAGCAGGCTCCAGCCCTGTTCGGGATGGGAGGCCACGACGCGCGCGGCCTCGTGGTCGGCGCTGTCGGCGGGCGGGCAGGGGGGCTGGTGGGAGCACATGGCGCACCTCCTCGCAGTGTGGGGCGGGAGGGCCGGTGGTCACCCGGTCGAACCCACGATCCACGGTGGCGGTGAGTATTACTGATCGCCACCCTCCGACGGAAGCCGTATTCGACGTCCAGTTCAGGGTGTGTATGCCCGCTTACCATGCGCTCATGCCCGTTATCCGGATCATTCACAGCACGTCCCTCCCGCCGGCCGAGGTGTGGAAGCGGCTGACGGACTGGGAACGCCACGGCGCGCAGGTGCCGCTGACCCGGACGATCATCGAGACGGAGCCTCCGACGCGTGCCGGAACGCGCTTCACCGCGCGCACCGGAGTGGGAAGCATCACGTTCGACGACCCCATGGAGGTCGTCGTCTGGGAGCCCCCGCACCTGGTCCGCCTGGAGAAGCGCGGAAGGACGGTGACGGGGTGGGCGGAGATCGAGCTCCGCCCGGCCCCCGCCGGGGGCACGGAGGTCCACTGGCGCGAGGACCTGCGCCTGCGCCCCCTCCCCCGCGCCCTGGACCCCCTCGTGGCCCGCGCGGGCCACCACCTCTTCACCCGGGCCCTGGTCCGCCTCCTGCGCCCCTAGGGGGTGTCCGGCGGGTCAGGGGCCGGGGAGGCCGCGGCTAGCGGATCGGCATGCCCGACAGGGTGCGGGCGATGACCAGGCGCTGGATCTCGCTGGTCCCCTCGAAGATCGTGTAGATGGCGGCGTCGCGGTGCATCCGCTCGACCGGGTACTCCCGGGTGAAGCCGTTCCCTCCCAGGATCTGGACCGCCTGGGCGGTGACCTTCTTGGCCACCTCGCTCGCGTAGAGCTTCGACATCGAGCCCTCCGCCGAGGTGAACGGCTTGCCCGCGACCGCCATCCAGGACGCCCGCCACACCAGCAGCCGGGCCGCGTCGATCTGCGTGCGCATGTCCGCGAGCTGGAAGGCCACCCCCTGGTTGTCGATGATCGGGCGGCCGAACTGGGTGCGGGTCTTCGCGTAGTCGAGGGCGACCTCGTACGCCGCGCGTGCCGTGCCGACGGCCATGGCGCCCACCGCGGGACGGGAGGCCTCGAAGGTGGCCATCGCGGCGTTCTTCACCCGCTCCCCGCCGCCCGCCGCCGCCCGCTCGCGGGCCCGCGCGAGCCGCTCGTCGAGCTTCTCCTTGCCGCCGAGCAGGCAGGAGCCGGGGATCCGTACGTCCTCCAGGACCACCTCGGCGGTGTGCGAGGCGCGGATGCCGTGCTTCTTGAACTTCTGGCCCTGGGACAGCCCGGGGGTGTTCGGCGGCACGATGAAGGAGGCGTGGCCCTTGGTGCCGAGCTCCGGGTCGACGACGGCGACGACGATGTGCACGTTGGCGATGCCGCCGTTGGTGGCCCAGGTCTTGGTGCCGTTCAGCACCCACTCGTCCTTGGCCTGGTCGTAGACGGCCCGGGTGCGCATCGCGCCGACGTCGGAGCCGGCATCCGGCTCGGAGGAGCAGAAGGCGGCGACCTTGACGTCGTCCGGGGTCCCGTACATCTGCGGGATCCAGGTGCCGATCTGCTCCTCGGTGCCGTTGGCGACGACCCCGATGGCCGCGAGGCCGGTGCCGACGATGGAGAGGGCGATGCCGGCGTCGCCCCAGAAGAGCTCCTCCATGGCCATGGGGATGCCGAGGCCGGTCGGGTCGAAGAACTGCTGGGCGTAGAAGTCCAGCGAGTAGATGCCGACCTTGGCCGCCTCCTGGATGACGGGCCACGGAGTCTCTTCGCGCTCGTCCCATTCGGCGGCGGCGGGCCTGATCACGTCGGCGGCGAAGCCGTGGATCCAGTCCCGGACCTGCTTCTGGTCGTCGTTGAGCTCCATGGTGAACTCCGCCATGTCCCCTCCAGCTGTCTCACACGGTTACCGTTACTGCCGGTAACCCTCACCGTGGCCACAGTCTGTTACCGGCGGGTAAGCACTGTCAAGCGCCGCCGATTCGGTGACGGGGGTACGCGGGGTGTTACGTTGCGTGGGCGTCACGCACATCGCAAGGGCGGGGAGAGAAACACGTCATGGAGACCAGTCAGCAGCCGGGCGAGCCGGGAGCGGGAGAACGCCGCCGGCGCGAGCTGCTCGAAGCGGCGGACCGCGTCGTACTCAGGGACGGCCCCAAGGCCTCCATGAACGCCATCGCGGCCGAGGCCGGCATCACCAAGCCGATCCTCTACCGGCACTTCGGCGACAAGGCGGGCCTCTACCAGGCCCTCGCCGTGCGCCACACCGACGCCCTGCTCGACTCCCTGCGGGCCGCGCTCGACGCCCCGGCCGAACGCCGCAAGCGGGTGGAGTCCACCCTGGACACCTACCTCGCCGCCATCGAGGCCCGCCCGCAGGTCTACCGGTTCCTGATGCACCCCGCCGAGGACTCGCAGAGCAGCGAGCGCGGCTTCGACGTGGGCCTGCACTCCGCCCCGCTGCTGCGCCGCCTCGGCGAGGAGCTGGCGGAGGTGGTCGGGGAACGGGTCGACCTCGGCCCCGGCGGCGAGCAGCTCGCCCGGATCTGGGGCCACGGCATCGTCGGCATGATGCACGCGGCCGGCGACTGGTGGCTCGGCGAGCGCCCCTGCGGGCGGGAGGCGCTGGTGACGGGCCTCACCGACCTGCTCTGGGGCCGCCTGGCCACCGCCGGCAACCGCGAGGACGGCCCCGGCTTCTGACCGGCGCCCCGGCTCAGGCCCGGGTCCCGCCCCACGGGGCCTTGGCGATGGCCCGGCGCAGCCGGCGGGCGCGCAGGCCGGTCACCCGGTCCGCGTAGACCGTGCCGTCGAGGTGGTCGCACTCGTGCTGGAGGCACCGGGCGAAGAACCCGGTGCCCTCGATCCGCACCGGCTCCCCGCCGGAGGTGACCCCCTCGACGACCGCGCGGTCGAAGCGGGCCGTGCCCGCCTCCAGGCCGGGCAGCGACAGACAGCCCTCGGGGCCGGTGAACTCGTCCCCGTCCGCCTCGGCCAGGCGGGGATTGACGACGTGTCCCACATGGCGGACGTCCTCGTCGTCGGGGCAGTCGTAGACGAAGACCCGCAGCCCGGTCCCGATCTGGTTCGCGGCCAGCCCGACGCCCTGGGCGGCGTACATCGTGGCGAACATGTCCTCGATGAGCCGGTCGAGTTCGGGGCCGAAGTCGGTGACCTCGGCGCAGGGGGTGTGCAGCACCGGTTCGCCCAGCAGGGTCATCGGGCGTACGGAACCGGTGGTACCGGGGAGGGGACGCTGTCGCATGGCGGTAAGGGTACGACGGGCGAATATATGAGTAGATCCGCGGCGACCTGGGGCGCCGCGGTCAAGGCCGCGGCCGGTACTGGATAGGCTGGGGCGACCGACGCTAGGAGGACAAGGGACGATGGCAGGCAACACGGAGCCGCTTTCGCCGCGGGCCAAGCTGGCCGTGACGGCGGGCAAGGCCGCGGCGGCGGTGTCGCGGGCCGCGGGACGCGGAAGCGGATCGGTGATCGGAGGCAAGGTCGCACTCAGGCTGGACCCCGATCTTCTCGGCGCGCTGGCGCAGCATCTCGATGTCGTCCTCGTCTCCGCGACGAACGGCAAGACCACGACGACCCGCCTGATCGCGGAGGCCCTGCGGGCCAGCGGTCCGGTCGTGTCCAACGCGCTGGGCGCGAACATGCCGGCCGGCATCACCTCGGCCCTGGCCGGCGGATCGGACGCCAAGTACGGCGTCATCGAGGTGGACGAGAAGTACCTGGCCGGGGTGGCCCGGGACGTCACCCCCAAGGTGATCGCCCTGCTGAACCTCTCCCGCGACCAGCTGGACCGCGCGGCGGAGACCCGCATGCTCGCCGAGAAGTGGCGCGAGGGGCTCCAGGGTTCCAAGGCGGTCATCGTCGCGAACTGCGACGACCCGCTGATCGTGTGGTCGGCTTCCTCGTCGCAGAACGTGGTCTGGGTCGCGGCCGGCCAGGAGTGGAAGGACGACGCCTGGTCGTGCCCCTCCTGCGGTGGCGTCATGCAGCGCCCGGGCGACGACTGGTTCTGCGGCGAGTGCGGCTTCCGCCGCCCGGCCCCGAGCTGGGTGCTCTCCGGCGACCACGTGCTCGACCCGCACGGCAGCGCCTGGCCGATCCACCTCCAGCTGCCCGGCCGCGCGAACAAGGCCAACGCCGCCACCTCGGCCGCCGTGGCCGCCGTGTTCGGCGTGCCGCCGCAGGTCGCGCTGGAGCGCATGTACCAGGTCCAGGCCGTCGCCGGCCGCTACGACGTGGTCAGCTTCATGAACCGCGAGCTGCGGCTGCTGCTCGCGAAGAACCCGGCGGGCTGGCTCGAAACGTTTTCGCTGATCGACGGACCGCCGGCGCCGGTGGTCCTCGCGGTCAACGCCCGCGGTGCCGACGGCACCGACACCTCGTGGCTGTGGGACGTGGACTACCCGCGCCTCGCCGGGCACCCGATCTTCGTGATCGGCGACCGCAAGCTCGACCTCGCGGTCCGCCTGGAGGTCGCGGGCCTGGACTTCCGCGTCTGCGAGACCCTCGACGAGGCCGTCCAGCTGGCGCCGCCCGGGCAGATCGAGCTCATCGCCAACTACACGGCCTTCCAGGACGTGCGCCGCCGCGTCGGCAACTAGTACCCAGACCTTCGAAGGACAAGAGCATGAGCGACAACAGCCTGCGTCTGGTGTGGGTCTACCCCGACCTGCTCAGCACGTACGGAGACCAGGGCAACTGCCTGGTGGTGGAGCGCCGGGCGCGCCAGCGCGGCCTGGACGTGCAGCGCGTGGACGTGCGCAGCGACCAGCCCATCCCGACCTCCGGCGACATCTACCTGATCGGCGGCGGCGAGGACCGGCCGCAGCGGCTGGCCGCCGAGCGGCTGGTGCGCGACGGCGGCCTGGAGCGCGCCGTCTCGAACGGGGCGATCGTCTTCTCCGTCTGCGCCGGGTACCAGATCCTCGGCAACGAGTTCGTCAACGACATGGGCGAGCGCCAGCCGGGCCTGGGCCTGCTGGACGTGGTGACCGTGCGCGGCGAGGGCGAGCGGTGCGTCGGTGACGTCATCGCGGACATCGACCCGCGCCTGGGCCTGCCCCAGCTGACGGGCTTCGAGAACCACCAGGGCGTCACGCACCTGGGCCCGTCGGCGCGGCCGTTCGCCCGGGTGACGATGGGCCGCGGCAACGGCACCGGCGACGGCACCGAGGGCGCGTACAGCGACACCGTCTTCGGCACGTACATGCACGGCCCCGTGATGGCCCGCAACCCGCTCATCGCGGACCACCTGCTGAAGCTGGCCCTCGACGTGAACGCGCTGCCGGCCATAGACGACCGCTGGTACGACGCCCTGCGCGCGGAGCGCATGGCGGCGGCCACGCAGTCCGCGTAGGGCGCACCGCCGCCCTTCCCGCACGGCCACCGGCCCGGACCCCTCGGGGTCCGGGCCGGTGTGCGTTCGTACGATCTTCTGTTTGTTCCGACCATCCTGTGGAGGATGGTTCAGTCCAGTGGGAAACCGCTTGTAGGGTGACGGGTAGTTCCAACCGGACGACGTGGTCCGGTCGTCGGCCCACGTTGCAAAGGTTCCTCCTGCCATGCGCATTGGTGTGCTCACTTCCGGCGGCGACTGCCCCGGCCTCAACGCCGTCATCCGCTCCGTCGTGCACCGCGCCGTCGTCGACCACGGCGACGAGGTCATCGGCTTCCACGACGGCTGGCGCGGCCTGCTGGAGTGCGACTACCGCAAGCTCGACCTGGACTCCGTGGCCGGCATCCTGGCCCGCGGCGGCACCATCCTCGGCTCCTCCCGGGTCCAGCCCGCGCACCTGCGCGACGGCGTCGAGCGGGCCCGCGGGCACGTCGCGGACCTCGGTCTGGACGCCATCATCCCGATCGGCGGCGAGGGCACCCTGAAGGCGGCCAACCTGCTCGCCCAGGGCGGCCTGCCGATCGTCGGCGTGCCGAAGACCATCGACAACGACATCGCCTCCACCGACGTCACCTTCGGCTTCGACACCGCCGTCGGGGTGGCCACGGAGGCGCTGGACCGGCTGAAGACCACCGCCGAGTCGCACCAGCGCGTGATGGTCGTGGAGGTCATGGGCCGCCACACCGGCTGGATCGCCCTGCACTCGGGCATGGCGGCCGGCGCGCACGCCATCGTCGTCCCGGAGCGCCCCTTCGACATCGAGGAGCTGACGGCGATCGTCGGCGAGCGCTTCTCGGCGGGCAAGCGGTTCGCGATCGTCGTGGTCGCCGAGGGCGCCAAGCCGCTCCCGGGCACGATGGAGTACCAGGCGGGCGGCAAGGACCAGTACGGCCACGAGCGCTTCGCGGGCATCGGCAACATCCTGGCCGTGGAGCTGGAGCGCCGCCTGGGCAAGGAGGCCCGTCCGGTCATCCTGGGCCACGTCCAGCGCGGCGGCACGCCCACCGCGTACGACCGGGTGCTGGCCACCCGCTTCGGCTGGCACGCGGTGGAGGCGGCGCACCGGGGCGAGTTCGGGATGCTGACGGCCCTGCGCGGTACGGACATCGTGATGGTCCCCCTCGCCGAGGCGACGTCCACCCTCAAGACGGTCCCGGCGGACCGCTACGACGAGGCGCAGAACGTTCTGTGATGTTTCCCCCCTTCTGAGACCGCCCCCGGACGCGATCGCGTCCGGGGGCGGCACTACTGTGGTGGGGCGCCACAGTCAAGGGAGTGAAGGCATGGATCACAGCGGGCACGGCATGGACATGAACATGGACCTGCCGCCGTTCACTCTCGGGCGCGGGCTGGAGTTCTCCTTCGACGCCTTCTTCCTGTTCGGCTCGCTGCTCGGACTCGCCCTCTACGGGTGGGGCGTGTGGCGGCTGCGCGGACGGGGGGACTCCTGGCCGGTGGGCCGGACCATCGCCTTCGTCACCGGTGTGCTCACGGTGATGCTGGTGATGTGCACCAAGCTGAACGACTACGGCATGGTCATGTTCAGCGTGCACATGGTCCAGCACATGGTGATCAGCATGGTCACCCCGATCCTGCTGCTCCTCGGTGCCCCCGTGACGCTGGCCCTGCGGGCGCTGCCGCCGGCGCCGCGCGGCAGCAAGGGGCTGCGCGAGCTGCTCCTGATGCTGCTGCACAGCCGGTACATGCGGATCGTCACGCACCCGGCCTTCACCATCCCGATGTTCATCGCGAGCCTCTACGCGCTGTACTTCACCCCGCTCTTCGACTTCCTGATGGGGAGCAGGGCCGGCCACATCGGCATGATGGTCCACTTCCTCGCCGTCGGCCTGATCTTCTTCTGGCCGATCATGGGCGTGGACCCGGGCCCGCACCGCCCCGGCTACGTGATGCGCATGCTGGAGCTCTTCGCCGGCATGCCCTTCCACGCCTTCTTCGGCATCGCCCTGATGATGGCGAGCGAGCCGATGATCAAGACGTACGCGAACCCCCCGGCCTCCCTGGACATCGACCCCCTGCTCGACCAGCAGTGGGGCGGCGGCATCGCCTGGGCCTTCAGCGAGATCCCCTCGGTCCTGGTGCTGATCGCGCTGATCTACCAGTGGTACCACTCGGAGCAGCGGATCGCGAAGCGCTCGGACCGGGCCGCAGACCGGGACGGCGACAAGGAGCTGGCCGCCTACAACGCGTATCTCGCGTCCCTCCAGCAGCGCGGCCAGTAGCGCGGAACCCGGATCAGGCGCCACCATGGGGCATGACCGGATCCGTTAAGGCGATGGCCGTCACGACCTTCGCCGCTCTGGTGGCCGTCTCCACGTACTCGGTGGCGCTCGGCAGCAACGGCTGGCTGTGGTTCGGCTGGGTGGTGCTGGGCCTGCTGACGATGGGGCTGGCCGCGTCGCGCAGCGCCTGACCCTCCCGCCCCCGCGTTGACTGTCCGTAGGATGACCGTGACATAGGGGCATCGACGGGAGCGGCCTGGTGTTCTACCACTTGCTCAAGCACGTACTGCTCGGTCCGCTGCTGCGGCTGCTGTTCCGGCCGCGGATCGAGGGGCTGGAGAACATCCCCCCGGAGGGCGCCGCGATCGTCGCGGGGAACCACCTGTCCTTCTCGGACCACTTCCTGATGCCCGCGATCCTCACCCGCCGGATCACCTTCCTGGCCAAGGCCGAGTACTTCACCGGACCGGGCCTCAAGGGGCGGCTGACCGCCGCCTTCTTCCGCAGCGCCGGGCAGATCCCCGTGGACCGCTCCGGGAAGGACGCCGGGCAGGCGGCGCTGCGCGAGGGGCTCGGCGTGCTGGCCGAGGGCGAGCTGCTCGGGATCTACCCCGAGGGCACCCGCTCCCACGACGGCCGGCTCTACAAGGGCAAGGTCGGGGTGGCGGCGATGGCGCTGGGCGCGGGGGTTCCGGTGGTGCCCTGCGCGATGCTCGGCACCTTCGAGATCCAGCCGCCCGGCCAGAAGCTCCCGAAGATCCGGCGGGTCACGATCCGCTTCGGGGCGCCGCTGGAGTTCTCCCGGTACGCGGGCATGGAGGGCGAGCGGGCCGTGCTGCGCGCGGTGACGGACGAGATCATGTACGCGATCCTCGGGCTGTCCGGCCAGGAGTACGTGGACCGGTACGCGGCCGAGGTGAAGGCCGAGGAGGAGGAGAAGCGGAAGAAGGCCCGGCGCTCTTCGCGCTGAGCCTTCTCCCGCTCTGCGGAGCGGGTACTACCGGGTGCTGCCGGGTCCTGCCCGCCGGGTCCTAGCGGACGACGGCCGGGAGCTCCTCGTTCTGCGGCAGCGCGGCGGCCGGGGCCTCCGCGAGGGACTTCGCCGCGGCCGGGGCCGGCGGCACCGGGGTGGCGTGCGGGCCGCACTTGACGTCCTGGGCGTCGACCTTGCCGGTGAGCAGGTAGGCGTCCACGCGGGTGTTGATGCAGGGGTTCACCAGGCTGGTGACGCCGTGCGAGCCGGCGTTCTGCTCGGTGATCAGGCGCGAGCCCGCCAGGCGGCGGTGCAGCTCGACGGCGCCCGCGTACGGGGTGGCCGCGTCACGCTCGGACTGGACGATCAGGACCGGGGCGATGCCGCGCTTGGCGCCGACCTCGATCGGGGTGCTCTGCTTGGACTTCCAGGTCGCGCAGGGCAGGTTCATCCACGCGTTCGACCAGGTCAGGAACGGGTACTTCTTGTGCAGCTCGGTGTTGTCCCGGTCCCACTTGGCCCAGCTGGTGGGCCACTTGGCGTCGGCGCACTCCACCGCGGTGTAGACGGCGTTGCTGTTCTCCGAAGCGGCGTTGCCCTTGGTGTCGGACATGTCCGGGGCGATGGCCTCGATCAGCGGCTTCTCGTCACCGGCGGCCCAGGCGCTGAACGCCTGCGCGACCGGGACCCACGAGGAGTCGTAGTACGGGGCGCCCTGGAAGAAGCCGATCAGCTCGGCCGGACCGACGACCCCGCCGAGCGGGTTGGCCTTGGCCTTGGCGCGGAGCTCCTGGTACTTCGCCTCGACCTTGGCGCGGGTGTCGCCGAGGTGGAAGACCGCGTCGTTCTTGGCGACCCAGTCCTGCCAGTCGTTCCAGCGCATCTGGAAGGCGACGTCCTGCTCCAGGTTGGCCTGGTACCAGATGTTGTCCGTGGCCGGGTTGACCACGCTGTCGACGATCATGCGGCGCACGTGGGTCGGGAAGAGGGTCGCGTAGACCCCGCCCAGGTAGGTGCCGTAGGAGACGCCGAGGTAGTTCAGCTTCTGCTCGCCGAGGGCGGCCCGGATGACGTCCAGGTCGCGCGCGGTGTTCGGCGTGGTCATGTGCGGCAGCATCTCGCCGCTGCGCTCCTTGCAGCCGTCCGCGTACTCGGCGGCGAGCTTGCGCTGGGCGCGCTTGTCGGCCTCGCTGGAGGGGACCGGGTCGGCCTTGGGGGCCTTCACGAACTCCTGCGGGTCGATGCAGGAGATCGGCGCGGAGTGGCCGACGCCGCGGGGGTCGAAGCCCACGAAGTCGTACGCCTTGGAGGTGTTGACCCACAGCGGGCTCTTGGTGGTGACCCGGCGCGGGAAGCGCATGCCGGAACCGCCGGGACCGCCGGGGTTGTAGACGAGGGCGCCCTGGCGCTCCTCCTTGGTGCCCGTGCTGACGGCACGGTCGACGGCGAGCTCGATGGTCTTGCCGAAGGGCTTGGTGTAGTCGAGCGGGACCTTCACCCAGCCGCACTGGATCGGCTTCTCGAAGCCCCAGTCGGCAGGACAGTCCTTCCAGTCGATCCCGGCGCGGGCGGCGCGGGCGGCGGCGATCTGGACGCCGATCGCCTCGGCACCGCCGTTGTCCCGGCCGGCCGGAGCGGCCGAGGCCGACGGCGCGAGCAGCAGGCCCGCGGCCAGCGCACCGGTGATGAGAGTGGCGGCGCTCCCCAGCGTCGCGTTGCGTATCACGTGGTTGATCCCCCTGGTCATGTGCCGCCCGGAGCGGCGGGTTTGGGTCAGGGGGATCCTTTCGTCTGACCGGTACCCGGCAACAGAGCGCGGTCGAGTTCTTTGCCAACCCGATAACCGGAAACGGGTGTACCGCTGAGCGGTGTCCCATTGCCCCGCTTCTGTCCCCCCGTCACCAGCCGTACGTGTGCAGCGCCCCGTCGAGCAGCTCGCGCAGCCGCAGCGCGTCGGGGGCGAGCGCCGTGACGAGCACGGCGGGGCCGGCCAGCGGGGTGGCCGCCGCGAACTCCCCCAGTACGGCGGCCCGGGGCGGGTCCTGCTCGAAGCGCGGGTCGACCACCAGGAGCTGGCCGAGGGCGCGGTGGCCCGCCGTGACCGCCGGGCCGTCCCAGCCGCCCGGCGCGCCGGGGCCGCAGGACAGCTCCTGGTCCAGCAGGGGCCGGCCGTCCCGGGTGACCGTGAGCCGGCTGCGCAGCAGACCGGGGGCCTCCGCGCTGCGCCCCAGCACCTGCTCCTCGCGCAGCAGGAGGCGGGCGGTGGGGGCCAGTTCGGCGCGGGTGCCGGCGCGCAGGTCGCTGCCGCGCACGGAGACGAGGGGCTCCGGCAGCCAGCGCACCGCCGCCCCGTCGGCCACCGTGAGCCGTACGTCGTACCGCGCGGGCTCGCCGGTCCGGCCGGGCAGCGCCAGGGTGGCGGCCGCCGAGCGCACGGCGAGGCGGGCACCGGGTCCCGCCTCGGCCTCGACCGTGAGGTGGTCGCCGCCGAGGGGGGCGCTCATCGCGCCGACCAGCATCACCCCCGCCTCGGCGCCCTCGCCCCGGGTGCGGCGCAGGGCGAGCGGCCCCTCCCCGGCCAGCAGGGGCAGGGCGGTGCCGCCGCGCCCGTCGGCGGCGGCGCGGATGCGGGCGGTGGCGCGCAGGGCGGCCGGGTGCAGGGGCGCGGGGGGCGCGGGGGTCACCGTACGGCCCAGGCGGCGATCCGCTCGCGGACCCAGGCGGCCACCGGGGCGACTCCCTCGGTGCCGCGCAGGGACTGGAAGGCGACGGGCAGATCGCCGCGCTGTTCGGCGGCGTCGCGGGCCATGCGGTCCAGGTCGGAGCCGACGTGGGGGGCGAGGTCGGTCTTGTTGACGATGAGGAGGTCGGCGGTGGTGACGCCGGGGCCGCCCTTGCGGGGGATGTCGTCGCCGCCGGCCACGTCGATGACGAAGATCTGGGCGTCGACCAGGCCCCGGGAGAAGGTGGCGGTCAGGTTGTCGCCGCCGGACTCGACGAGGATCAGGTCGAGCGGGGCGCTGTCCCGGAAGGCCTCCTCCAGTTCCTCCACGGCTTCCAGGTTGGCGGAGATGTCGTCGCGGATGGCGGTGTGCGGGCAGGCCCCGGTCTCCACGGCGCTGATCCGCTCGGGGGGCAGGACGGCCTCGCGGAGCAGGAACTCGGCGTCCTCGCGGGTGTAGATGTCGTTGGTGACGACGGCCATGGACAGTTCGGCGCGCAGCGCCCGGCAGAGGGCGGCGACGGTGGCGGTCTTGCCGGAGCCGACGGGTCCGCCGAGGCCCACGCGCAGGGCGCGGCGGGTTCCGTCGGCGCGCAGCGGGGCGGCGGCGTGGGTGTGGCGGTGCGGGTAGGTCACGTCGTGGTCGAGGTGCACGGCAGGTCTCCTTGGGGGTGGCGGTCGGGACGGTCAGGAGGCGAAGAGGCGTACCGCCCAGTCGGCATGTGCCTCCGCCGCGATCTCCAGCAGGGGCGAGGAGGCCGCGGGCAGGGCCTCCGTCCCCTCGGTGCGGGCGAGCAGGGCCGCCTCGGCCGCCCGGGCGGCGACGGCGTCCAGGTCGGGGGTGAGGCGGGCGAGGACGGCGCTCGCCTCGAAGGGGTCGAGGCCCAGCAGCCGTACCGTCGCCGTGGCCGGCCCGCTGACGCTCTCGTACGCGGCCACGTGCGCGGCGTCCGGCGCCCCGAGCCCGGCGGCGCGGGCGACGAGGCCGAGCACCACGGGCTGGTGCGCCCCGCGCGGGAAGGCGGCGGCCAGCGCGTCCAGTTCGGTGGCGGGCCAGGTGGCGCGGGCGGCCCGCAGCAGCTGCCGGCCGAGCCGTCGCGCGGCGGCGCGCAGCGCGGGCGAGGGGGTGCGGGCGTCGGCGGCGGCGTCGAGCGCGGCCGGGTCGAGCCCGAGGGCGGCGGCCGCGGCGAGCCCGGCGGCGGTCAGCCCGGCGGTGTGGAGCCGGCCGCGGCAGAACCGTTCCAGGGTGGCGGCGTCGTGGATGCGGCCCGCCTTGCAGGCGGCCTCCGCCCCGCCGGAGTGGGCGTGCCCTCCGGCGGGGAAGCGGCCGTCCGCGAGCACGAGCAGCGCGGCGAGGCTCATCGGTGGGGCCCCATCAGAAGAGGAAGTATCTCTGCGCCATGGGGAGTTCGGCCGCGGGTGCCGGCTCCACCGCCTCGCCGTCGATGGTGACGGTGAAGGTGTCGGGGTCGACCTCCACCCTGGGCATGGCGTCGTTGTTGCGCATGTCGGACTTGCCCAGCTTGCGGGTGTTCTCGATGGCGGTGAACCGCTTGCCCAGGCCGAGGCGTTCGGGCAGGCCGTCGTCGAGGGCCGCCTGTGAGGTGAAGTTGAAGGAGTTGAGGGCGGGCGCGCGGCCGATGGCGCCGTACATGGGCCGGGGCAGGACCGGCTGCGGGGTGGGGATGGAGGCGTTGGCGTCGCCCATCTGCGCGTACGCGATCTGGCCGCCCTTGACGACGAGCTCGGGCTTGACGCCGAAGAAGGCGGGGGTCCACAACACGAGGTCGGCGAGCTTGCCCACCTCGACGGAGCCGATCTCCTTGGCGAGGCCCTGGGCCACGGCGGGGTTGATCGTGTACTTGGCCACGTAGCGGCGGGCCCGGTGGTTGTCGGCCGGACCGTCGCCGGGCAGGAAGCCGCGCCGCTGCTTCATCACGTGGGCGGTCTGCCAGGTGCGCAGCACGACCTCGCCGACCCGGCCCATGGCCTGGGAGTCGGAGGAGATGATGGAGATGGCCCCGAGGTCGTGCAGGACGTCCTCGGCGGCGATGGTGGAGGGGCGGATCCGGGACTCGGCGAAGGCCAGGTCCTCGGGGACGGCCGGGTTGAGGTGGTGGCAGACCATCAGCATGTCGAGGTGTTCCTCGACGGTGTTGAGGGTGTGCGGGCGGGTGGGGTTGGTGGAGCTGGGCAGGACGTTGGGCTCGGAGACCACGGTGATGATGTCGGGTGCGTGGCCGCCGCCCGCGCCCTCGGTGTGGTACGAGTGGATGGTCCGCCCGGCGATGGCCGCCAGGGTGTCGGCGACGAAGCCCGCCTCGTTGAGGGTGTCGGTGTGGATGGCGACCTGGGCGCCGGTCTCGTCGGCGACGCTCAGACAGGCGTCGATGGCCGCGGGGGTCGCGCCCCAGTCCTCGTGGATCTTGAACCCGAGTGCTCCGCCCCGCAGCTGGGAGAGCATGCCCTCGCGGGACATGGTGTTGCCCTTGCCGAGCAGGCCGATGTTGACGGGGTAGGCCTCCAGCGCGGCGAACATCCGGGCCAGGTGCCAGGGGCCGGGGGTGACGGTGGTGGCCTTGGAGCCCTCGGCGGGGCCGGTGCCGCCGCCGACGAGGGTGGTGATGCCGGAGGCGAGGGCCTCGTCGACCACCGTCGGGGAGATGAAGTGGACGTGGGCGTCGATGGCACCGGCCGTGACGATCTTCCCGTTGCCCGCGATGATCTCGGTTTCAGGGCCGATGACGAGTGCGGGGTCGACCCCGTCCATGGTGTCGGGGTTGCCGGCCTTGCCGATGCCGCAGATCCGGCCGCCCGCGATGCCGATGTCGGCCTTGACCACGCCCCAGTGGTCGAGGACGACCACGCCGGTGATCACCGTGTCGGGGGCGCCCTCGGCGCGGGTGGTGCGGGCCTGTCCCATGGACTCGCGGATGACCTTGCCGCCGCCGAAGACGGCCTCGTCGCCGGAGTTGCCGGGTCCGCCGCTGAGGTCCCGTTCGATCTCGACGAAGAGGGCGGTGTCGGCGAGCCGGATCCGGTCACCGGTGGTCGGCCCGAAAAGGTCGGTGTAGGCCTGGCGGGAGAGTTCAGCCATCGAGCGGCCCTCCGGTCTCGCCGCGGAGTCCGGGCACCGTGCGCAGTCCGCCGATCGGTACGAGTTCCACGGCGACGGGGATGCCGGGCTCGAAGCGGACGGCGGTGCCGGCGGCGATGTTCAGGCGTCGGCCGTGCGCGGCCCGCCGGTCGAAGTCGAGGCCGGGGTTGGCCTCGGCGAAGTGGTAGTGGGAGCCGACCTGGACGGGCCGGTCGGCTGCGTTGAGCACGGTGAGGCGGGTGACGGGGCGGCCTTCGTTGAGGCGCACCGGGCCGTCCCCGTGGACGATCTCTCCGGGGATCATGGTGCGGCCCCCTCAGACGATCGGGTCGTGGACGGTGACGAGCTTGGTCCCGTCGGGGAAGGTCGCCTCGACCTGGACGTCGTGGATCATCTCGGGGATGCCCTCCATGACCTCCGCCCGGGTCAGCACGGTGCGGCCGGAGGCCATCAGCTCGGCCACGGTGCGCCCGTCGCGGGCTCCTTCGAGGAGGTGCGAGGTGATCAGGGCGACGGCCTCGGGGTGGTTGAGGAGCACCCCGCGCGCCCTGCGCTTCTCGGCCACGTCGGCGGCCACATGGATCAGGAGTCTCTCTTGCTCATGTGGTGTCAATTGCACCTGTATCACCAAGCTTCCGGGACATGGTCGTCGTCGCGCCGGGGAGTGACCGTACCGGCCGTCAACACTTTGTTGACCTGCGCTTATCCGTGCCAAGCGAGTCTTGCCCAACACAGGACGAGGCTTTCCGTCCCGATCACCAGTGCTTTACCGGAGCGTGGGTGATCATTGGCGGAAGAGCGAGGACCATACCGTAGGGGCCGTACTTTTCCGCCGAGTTAACCCACGTTTCGGGAAGGCACTCGGTTCGATGCGGCCCGGTTCATCGGGAGCTGTTGCGGGTGCGGTTCGTATACGGCGCGGCAGCCGGCGGGTTCAACAGCCCCTGAGGGTGCGCGCGGCGGCGTCGGCGGGCCAGGGCAGGGCGATCCAGACGGTCTTGCCGCCGTCCTCGGTGGGGCTGACCGAGAGGCGGCCGCCGGCCTCGGCCGCGAGCCAGCGGATGATGACCATCCCGCGGCCGTTGTCCTGCTGGACGGCGGCGGGGAGCCGCTTGGGCCAGCGGGGGTGGCTGTCCGTCACTCCGACCCGCAGCCATTCCTCGCGTTCGAGGCGGACGTCGACGGTGAAGGTGGGCGACTGGCCGAAGGTGTGCTGCACGGAGTTGGTCGCGAGTTCCGAGACGACGAGCCGGACGGTGTCCGCGGTGCCCGCGTCGTCGGGGAGTCCCCAGTCGCTCAGCACCTGCGCCACGTAGCGGCGGGCGGCGGCCACCGACACCGGATCGCTCGGCAGAGTGACGGATGCTTCCAGGTGATCTGCCATGGCGACGTCCCTTTCCCACCGGGACGGAGCCGCCCCGGATCTACGCTGAGCGCCAGAGTGCCACCCATCGTGCCGCCGTTTCCGCCGTTCCCCCAAGATATGCATATATCTGTCGCTCAATGCGGTGAACTCTGCTACGGAAGAGCGTATTTGGACGGCAGACTGGTGCGAGGTGTGCCGGTGGAAGGAGAGCGGGTATGCAGCACGGTCCCGCCGTACGTCGGCGCAAACTCGGCGAGGAGCTGCGCGCGCTGCGCGACCGCTCCGGCCTCACCAGCGGCGAGGTGGCCCGCATCGTGGGCTGGCACCAGTCGAAGGTCAGCCGGATCGAGACGGGTCGCAGCGGTGTGAAGACCGAGGACATCCGGCTGCTGCTGGACGCCTACGGAGACGTGGTGAGCACCCAGCAGCGCGCCCTGCTGGAGGCCCTCGGGGCCTCGGCGGCGGGTCCCGCGGCGAGCGGGGACGCAGCGCGCGGGCGGCAGTGGTGGCACGACTACCGGGGCCTGCTCCCGCAGGAGTACCGGGACTTCATCAGCCTGGAGGCCGGGGCCCGGGCGGCGCGGACCGTCGAGCTGTCGGTGGTGCCGGGGCTGCTGCAGACCCCGGAGTACGCGCGGGCCGTGACCCGGGCCGCGCTGGGCGGGCTGCCGGAGCCGAAGGTGGACGCGCTGGTGGACGTACGGCTGGCCCGGCAGGCGGTGCTGCGGTCCGATCCGCCGCTGGAGCTGAGCGCCGTGCTCGACGAGGCGGTGCTGCGCCGGCAGATCGGCGGACGGGGGGTGATGGAGGAGCAGCTGAGGCACCTGGTGGAGGTGGCCAGGCTGCCCCAAGTGCGGCTCCAGGTACTGCCGTTCACCGTGGGGGGGCATCTCGGCCTCACCGGACCGTTCGTAATTTTCTCATTTCCGAACATCGCCGATCTGGATGTGGTGGTGCTCGACCATTTGACGAGTAGCCTCTATCTGGAGCGGAAGGAAGACCTAGAGGCGTACAGCGCCGCGTTCCGCACCATCCAGGCGCACGCCCTCCCGCCCCGTGACTCGTCGGATCTCATCAGCTCTATCGCTGACGACGCGTAAGGAGGCACCCCCGTGTCCGCAACCCCCTTATCCAGCAGCGGACTTCTGAACAGCGCGCGGTGGCGGCGGAGCAGCCGCAGCACCGGAATGAACAACTGCGTGGAAGCGGCCGCCCTCAGCGGCGGCCTGCTGGCCGTCCGCGATTCCAAGCGGGCGGACGGCCCGGCCGTGCTCTTCACCGGGCCGGCCTGGTACGGATTCCTGGCCTCTGTAAGGGCGGACGTGCGCGTGTGACGTGACGCCTAGCGGTCCGTGGCTCCGGCCGGAGCGGTCCGCAGGACCGTACCGACGGCCCGGCTGATCTCGTCCCCCGTGAGATCCGCCCGAGCCGTCAGCCGCAGCCGGGAGATGCCGTCCGGCACCGACGGCGGACGGAAGCACCCCACGGACAGACCTGCCTCGCGGCAGTCGGCGGCCCAGCGCAGTGCCGCCGAGGCCGACGGGGCCCGAACCGACACCACGGCCGCGTCCGGCCTGGCCGCGGTCAGGCCGGACGCGGTGAGCCGTCCGTACAGCTCGGCGGCCACCTCCCGGACCCGGGCCGCGCGCTCCGGTTCCCGGCCCAGCAGGCGCAGGCTCGCCAGCGCCGCCCCGGCGGCGGCCGGGGCCAGCCCCGTGTCGAAGATGAAGGCGCGGGCCGTGTTGACCAGGTGCCGGATGACCTTGGCCGGCCCCAGCACCGCGCCGCCCTGGCTGCCCAGCGACTTGGAGAGGGTCATCGTGGCGACCACCCCCGGCGCGCCCGCGAGCCCGGCGGCGTGCAGCGCGCCGCGGCCGCCCTCGCCCAGCACGCCCAGCCCGTGCGCGTCGTCCACGAGCAGCGCGGCACCCTCGGCCCGGCAGGCGGCGTGGTAGTCGGCGAGCGGGGCGGCGTCCCCGTCGACGGAGAACACCGAGTCGGTCACCAGCAGGGCACGGCCCTCGTGCCCGGCCAGGGTCTTGCGGGCCGTCTCCGGATCGCCGTGCGGGGTGACCGCGACCTCGGCGCGTGAGAGCCGGCAGCCGTCGACGATCGAGGCGTGGTTCCCGGCGTCGGAGACCACGAGCGAGCCCCGGCCGCTGAGCGCGGTCACGGCGGCCAGGTTCGCGGCATATCCGGACGAAAGCACCAGGGCGGCCTCGAAGCCCGCGAACGCGGCGAGCTCCCGCTCGAGTTCGGCATGGAGTTCGGTCGAGCCCGTGACCAGGCGCGACCCGGTGGCGCCGGCCCCCCAGCGCTCCGCCGCCTCACAGGCACCGCGCACGGTCTCGGGGTGCCGGGACAGGCCCAGGTAGTCGTTGCTCGCCAGGTCCAGCAGGGGCGAGGAGGCGGGCCGCGGACGCAGGGTCCGCACCAGTCCCGCCTGCTCGCGGACGCGCTCCGCGCCGTCGATCCAGGCGAAGACGTCCTCGGGGTGCGGGGTGTGCTGGGTCATCGGCGGTCCTCGCGTCGCGTCTCGCGATGTGTCTCGCGTTTTGTCGGCAGTCGACAGATCTGCTCGACCCTATCCGGCGGGACCCGAGGGACTGGTGTGGCGATCCACACACTCCCTTCCGGCCATGTTGTCCGATCTCTCCTTGGCCGGGAGTGGTCGCGTGGGACAGGATCGGGCGCATGGACCTGCTGAACACCCTGGTGGAAAAGGGACTGCGGCGCGAGCTGCCGACCCGCGAAGAGGCGCTCGCCGTACTGGCGACCTCCGACGACGAACTGCTCGACGTGGTGGCCGCTGCCGGCAAGGTGCGCCGCCAGTGGTTCGGGCGCCGCGTCAAGCTGAACTACCTGGTCAACCTGAAGTCGGGGCTCTGCCCCGAGGACTGCTCGTACTGCTCCCAGCGCCTGGGGTCGAAGGCCGAGATCCTCAAGTACACGTGGCTGAAGCCCGACGAGGCCTCCGCCGCGGCCGCGGCCGGCGTCGCCGGCGGCGCCAAGCGGGTCTGCCTGGTGGCCAGCGGACGCGGTCCCACCGACCGTGACGTGGCCCGCGTCGGCGAGACGATCGCCGCGATCAAGGAGCAGAACGAGGGCGTCGAGGTCTGCGCCTGTCTGGGCCTGCTCGCCGAGGGCCAGGCCGAGAAGCTCCGCGAGGCGGGTGCGGATGCCTACAACCACAACCTGAACACCTCCGAGGCCACGTACGGCCAGATCACCAAGACGCACACCTACGCGGACCGCGTCGACACGGTGCAGAAGGCGCACGCGGCGGGCCTGTCGGCCTGCTCCGGCCTGATCGCCGGCATGGGCGAGAGCGACGAGGACCTGATCGACGTCGTCTACTCGCTGCGCGAGCTGGACTCGGACTCCGTCCCGGTCAACTTCCTGATCCCCTTCGAGGGCACCCCGCTGGCCAAGGAGTGGAACCTCACCCCGCAGCGCTGCCTGCGGATCCTCGCGATGGTCCGCTTCGTCTGCCCCGACGTGGAGGTCCGGATCGCCGGCGGCCGCGAGGTCCACCTGCGCTCGATGCAGCCGCTCGCGCTGCACATCGCCAACTCCATCTTCCTCGGCGACTACCTCACCAGTGAGGGCCAGGCCGGCCAGGCCGACCTGGACATGATCGCGGACGCCGGTTTCGAGGTGGAGGGCGCCGGTACGACCACCCTCCCCGCGCACCGCGCCGACGTCGCGGCCGCCGCCCCCGCGGCCGGCATGTGCGGGTCCTCGGCCGGCTCCGGCGGCTGCGGACCGGCCTCCGGTGCCGAGGCCGAGGCCGAGGCCGCCGGATGCGGCTCGGCCTGCGGCGGCTGCTCCGGACACGCCGAGGCCGTACCGGCCCAGGCCCAGGCCCAGGCCCAGACCCCGGCGCCCGCCCAGGCGGAGGCCGGAGAGGTGCGTTCGGACCTGGTGGCGGTACGCCGCCGCGGCGCGGGGACGGACATCGCCCCCAATGCGTGACCGGTTCCCGCTGCACGACCCGCTGGACCCCTCGTCGGACACGGCCGGGCTGCTCGCCCTGGACCGGCAGCACGTCTGGCACCCGTACGGACCGATGCCCGGGCGGCAGGAGACCCTCGTGGTCTCCTCCGCCTCGGGGGTCCGGCTGCGGCTCGCCTCCCCCGCGCAGGGGCGGGACGAGCTGGTCGACGGCATGTCCTCCTGGTGGTCGGCGATCCACGGCTACAACCACCCGGTCCTGAACGAGGCCGCGGCCTCGCAGCTGGGCCGGATGTCGCACGTGATGTTCGGCGGGCTCACCCACGAGCCCGCCGTCCGGCTGGCGGCCCGGCTGGTGGAGATCACCCCCGCCGGCCTGGAGCACGTCTTCCTCGCCGACTCCGGGTCGGTGGCGGTCGAGGTCGCCGTCAAGATGTGCCTGCAGTACTGGCGTTCGCTGGGCCGCACCGGCAAGACCCGGCTGCTGACCTGGCGCGGCGGCTACCACGGCGACACCTGGCAGCCGATGGCCGTGTGCGACCCCGAGGGCGGCATGCACGAGCTGTGGCAGGGCCACCTGCCCCGGCAGGTCTTCGCCGACGCCCCGCCCGGGGACTTCGACTCCCCCGTGGACCCGGCGTACGCGGCCCACCTGCGCACGCTGGTCGCCGAGCACGCCGACGAGCTGGCCGCGGTGATCGTGGAGCCGGTCGTCCAGGGCGCGGGCGGCATGCGCTTCCACCACCCGGGCCACCTGCGGGTGCTGCGCGAGCTGTGCGACGAGTACGGGGTCCTGCTGATCCTGGACGAGATCGCGACGGGCTTCGGCCGCACGGGCGCGCTCTTCGCCGCCGACCACGCGGGCATCACCCCGGACGTCATGTGCCTGGGCAAGTCCCTGACCGGCGGCTACCTCACCCTCGCGGCCACCCTGTGCACCCAGCGGGTCGCCGACGGGATCTCGCAGGGCGAGGTGCCGGTACTGGCGCACGGGCCGACCTTCATGGGCAACCCGCTCGCCACGGCGGTGGCCCTGGCCTCCGTCGACCTGCTGCTCGGCCAGGACTGGGCGGGCGAGGTCAAGCGGATCGAGGCGGGCCTGCGCGAGGGCCTCGCCGCGGCCCGCGCCGTGCCCGGGGTCAAGGACGTCCGCGTGCTGGGCGCCATCGGCGTGGTCCAGCTCGACCACCCGGTCGACGTGTACGCGGCCACCCGGGCGGCGGTCCGGGAGGGCGTCTGGCTGCGCCCGTTCCGCGACCTGATCTACACCATGCCCCCGTTCGTCACCGGCGACGCCGACGTGGCCCGGATCTGCCGCGCGGCCGTCGCAGCGGCGCAGGAAGGCTGAGATGTCCGTACTCGTCGTGTCCGGTACCGGCACGGAGATCGGCAAGACGGTGGTCACCGCGGCCATCGCGACCGCCGCCCTGGCCGCCGGGCGTTCGGTCGCGGTGCTCAAGCCCGCCCAGACCGGCGTGGGCCCGGACGAGCCCGGGGACACCGCCGAGGTCGTACGGCTCGCCGGCCCGGCCGTGACCCCGCTGGAACTGGCCCGCTACCCCGAGCCCCTGGCCCCGGACACCGCCGCGCGGCGCTCCGGGCTGGCCACGCTGACCCCGGCCGGGATCGCGGAGGCGGCCGCACGGCTGGCCGCCGAGCACGACCTGGTGCTCGTGGAGGGCGCGGGCGGGCTGCTCGTGCGCTTCGACGAGGAGGGCCACACCCTGGCGGACGCGGCGCGGCTGATGGCGGCGCCGGTGCTGGTGGTGGCCCCCGCGGGGCTGGGCACGCTGAACAGCACCGACCTGACGGCCGAGGCCCTCGCCGCCCGGTCCGTCAGCGCGCTCGGGGTGGTGGTCGGCAGCTGGCCCGCCGCTCCCGACCTGGCCTCCCGGTGCAACCTCGCCGACCTCCCGAAGTCCGGGCTGCCGCTGCTGGGGGCCGTCCCGGAGGGGGCCGGGGCGCTGGAACCCGCCGCCTTCCGCGCGGCCGCGCCGGGGTGGCTGGGGGCCCCGCTGGACGGCACCTGGTCGGCGGAGGCCTTCCTCGCGGAGTGGCCAGCCTGATGTGACGCGGCGACGGGGAGCCGGTGGCGGCGAGTCGCCGACGGCCTCAGTGGCCTCCCACCGGCTCCTTGCAGCCGCCCTCCAGGTAGACGCCGTGCGCCTCGGCGCGGGCGGGGGCCGGGGAGGCGCCCGCGGTGGCGGGTGCCGCCGCCCGCCCCGACACGCAGGGGCCGGTGCCCGGGATCAGCAGCGCGAAGCCCGGTCCCTGGACGGCGTTCCCCTCGTACACGTCACCACTGCCGACGGGGTAACCCAGGCCGCGCAGCAGCGCGGTCAGTCCGGCGGGGTCCGTCACGGGCGCTGCGGCCAGCTTCGCCCTGATCCGGGCCGCGTGGGCCTCCCCGCGGCAGCGGGCGGCGGGGCTCAGCTCCGTCTGCTGCCGGTACGCGTGGTTCTCCGCGTACTTGCGCGACTCCGGATCCGCCGGCGCGGCACCGTCCCCGGAAGCGGAGGCGGAGGCTGACGGCGAAGCGGTGGCGGTGGCACAGCGCGCGGCCGCCTCCGCGAGGAACGCGGCGTTCGGGTCGGCTGTGGGCGCCTCGCCCCGGGGCTCCGGGGCCGGGGCGGAGTCGCAGCCGGCGAGCAGGAACACCGCGGCGGCGAACAGCGCGGCGGCCGTGCCCCGGAAGGGGGCCGTACGGGATGGCAAGGTTGCGAACCTCCTGTGCGCGGCCCCAAGTGCGGTGCCCGGAGGGTCGATTATGGCCTCCGCCGCCCGGGCGGAGCCGGTTTCGGGGCGGGCCGGGGTGGGGAACAGCCCCGAAGGGCACGCGCAGCCGTGTCGTCCGTCCGCCGCCCGCCCGCGCCCGGAGGTCCGCCATGCCCAGCCGCGTCCCCGATCCGGTCCACCACCCGTACTTCGCCCGGTTCTACGCCCGCGCTAGTACCGCCGCCGAGACCCGCGCCGGGATCGGAGCCCTGCGCCGGGAGCTCCTGGAGGGGGTGTCAGGGCGGGTCGTCGAGATCGGCGCGGGCAACGGCCTGAACTTCGCGTACTACCCGGCCGCCGTCTCCGAGGTCGTCGCCGTGGAACCGGAGCGCACCCTGCGCCGCCTCGCCGCCGCGGCCGCGCTGCGCGCCGAGGTGCCGGTGGACCTCGTACCGGGTGTCGCCGAGGCGCTCCCGGTCAAGAGCGAGGCCTTCGACGTCGCCGTCGCCTCGCTGGTGCTGTGCACCGTGCGGAACCTGCCGCGCTCCCTGGCCGAACTGCACCGGGTGCTCCGCCCGGGCGCCGAACTGCGGTTCCTGGAGCACGGGCTGGCTCCCGGGCCGGGGATGGCCGGCGTCCAGCGGGCGCTAGACCGGACGGTGTGGCCTCGCCTGTTCGGCGGCTGCCACACGGCGCGCGACCCGCTCGCCGCGATCGAGGCGGCCGGGTTCCGGATCGTCTCGCACCGCTCCTTCCGGCTGCCCGAGCGCGGCCCGGCGCTGCCCACCTCGTACTGCGTCATCGGCTCGGCCCGCCGCCTGGACGACTGAACCGCCGGGCCGTTCCCGTACCCGTTCCGGCGGAGTGCCTGCCGGGCGCGCCCGGCAGGCACCACAATCGAGCCGGAGCCGTGTCGGGAGCGGAACGGGCGGAGGGGAACGCGTGGCACACGAGGCGCGGGCGGGGCAGCTGGTCAACCACCGCTACCGGCTGGTCAGGGTCCTCGGGTCCGGTGGCATGGGGCGCGTCTGGAAGGCGTACGACGTCCAGCTCGACACCCATGTGGCCGTCAAGGAGCTGCTCCTGCCCTCCGGGACCGCCGCCCCGGACCGGGCGGACCGGCTGGAGCGCGCGCTGCGGGAGGCCCGGAGCGCGGCCAGGCTGCGCGACCACCCCAACGTGGTCACGGTCCACGACGTCACCCTCGTGGGCGGGGCGCCGTGGATCGTCATGGAGCTCGTCGGCGGCTCGACCCTGCAGGAGCGGCTGCGGCTGACGGGCCGGCTCCCGGTGGAGGACGTCGCGGAGGTGGCCTCGGCCCTGCTGAAGGCGCTCGCCGCGGCGCACGCGGAGGGCATCGTCCACCGCGACGTCAAGCCGGCCAACGTGATGCTGACCGACGACCAACGGATCCTGCTGGCCGACTTCGGGATCGCCCGGAACGAGGCGGACGACGGGCTGACCGGGACCGGTGTGGTCATCGGTTCGCTGCCGTACCTGTCGCCGGAGCGCGCCCGCGGCGAGAAGGGCGGTGCGCCGAGCGACCTGTTCTCCCTGGGGACGACCCTGTACGAGGCCGTCGAGGGCGTTTCGCCGTTCAAGCGGGAGACCGGGGTCGGCTCGCAGTACGCGGTCGCGCACGACGCCGCCCCGCGGCCGCGGCACGCGGGGCGGCTGGGGCCGCTGATCGAGGGGCTGATGGAGAAGGACCCGGCCGCGCGGCTGACGGTGGCCGGGGCCCTGGAGCTGCTCGCGCCGCGGCCGCCCGCGTCCCCGCCGGCCGTACCCGTGCCGCCGCGGCCGCGTTCCGCCCCCGCACCGGGGACCACCGCGCGGCCGGCGCCCGGCCGGGCCGGCGCCCGCCTCCGCGCCGGCGGCCGGGCGCGGCGGGTGCCGCTGCCGCCGCCACCGCGGCGGGCCTTGCGCGCCGTGGCCCTGTTCGGCATCGCGGTGGTCCTGGTGGCCGGGTGCTCGTACGGAGGTCTCCAGTGGATCCGGACGCAGTACTTCGTCGGGGTGAACGACGGCCACGTGGCGGTGTTCCGGGGCGTCAGCGAGACACTGGGCGGCACGCCGCTGTGGCGGCTGGAAACCGATCACCCCGAGATCGAGCTGCGCTACCTGCCCCTCTACCAGCAGAAGCAGGTCGAGGCGACGATCGCGGTGGACGGCCCGGACGAAGCGCGGGCCCGGGCGGCGCAGCTCGCCCTCCAGGCCTCGGCCTGCGCGAAGCACGCCGGGGAGAACGGGGAGGACTCCGTCCTCACCGAGGAGGAGCGCGCCCTGACGGCCTCGTGCGCGAAGTGAGCGGCCGGGCCGCACCGGGGACAGGGCCGCACCCGGGGCAGGGCGTTCACCCGTACGGCGGTCCGGGGGGCGCCGGATCAGCCCGCGAGCGGCTTGACCCAGCGGGTCCAGATGTCCTCGGGCCCGTAACCGGAAGCCCGCCACGCCCCGTGGGCCTGCTCGTTCCCGTCGAGCACCATCGCGTCGGCCCGCCTGCCGCCCAGCGCCGCGAACCTCTCCTCGGCGGCCGCCAGCAGCGCGGAGCCGATCCCCCGCCGGCGGTGGTCCGGGTGCACGGCGAGCCGGTAGAGGTGGCAGCGCCAGCCGTCGAAGCCCGCGATCACGGTGCCGACGAGCTCGCCGCCGCGGCGGGCGAGCAGCAGCGCCCCGGGGTCCCGCGCGTACAGCCGCTCGACCCCGGCCAGGTCGTCGCTGATGCTCGCGCCCTTGGCGGCGCCCTTCCAGAAGTCCAGCACGGCGGGCAGGTCCGCGGGGGTGGCGGGGGCGATGTGGAGATCGTTCATTCCGGGATCCCACCATCCGTGCGCGCTCGCCCGAAAGGCCGAGCAGCCGCCTTTGCCCTTCCTTTGCCCCGGGGCGGACGGTTTCCCGCGTCCACGGCGAAGGGTGCGGGCGTCCGCCCGTGCCCGGGCCCCCCGTCCCGGGCGTCCCGTGCGCGACACCGCGCGGACGCTCTGCTCCTGACCGATCATGGGACGGAGGTGACCGACCGATGACCGAGGTACTCCTGCTCGTCGTTGCGCTGCTGCTCTGCCTTGCCTGCGGGGCGTTCGTCGCGGCCGAGTTCTCGCTCACGACCGTCGAGCGCAGCGAGCTCGAACAGGCCGTGGAGCGGGGCGAGCGCGGGGCGGACAGCGCCCTGGCCGCGGTGCGCAGCCTCACCTTCCAGCTGTCCGGCGCCCAGCTCGGCATCACGGTGACCGGCCTGGTCATCGGCATGATCTCCAAGCCCTCGATCGCGGCCCTGCTCACGGGCCCGTTCCAGGACATGGGCCTGTCGGCCGGCGCCGCGTCCTCCACCGCCCTGGTCCTCGGCACCGCCCTGTCGACGGTGGTCCTGATGGTCGTCGGCGAGCTGGTCCCCAAGAACTGGGCGATCTCCTCGCCGCTGGCGGTCGCCAAGCGCGTGGCGACCCCGCAGCGGGTCTTCTCACGCGCGTTCAAGCCGCTGATCAGCCATCTCAACACCACCGCCAACCACATGGTCCGGCGCTTCGGCATGGAGCCCGCCGAGGAGCTGGCCTCCGCCCGCAGCCCGCAGGAGCTGGTGGCCCTGGCACGGCACTCCGCCAAGGCGGGCGCACTGGAAAAGGACACCGCCGAGCTGTTCGTGCGGACCCTGAACCTCGCCGACCTGAGCGCGGAGAACGTGATGACCCCGCGCGTCCAGGTCACGGCCCTCGACGTGCACACGACCGCCGAGGACGTGGCCAACGCGACCATGGCCACCGGGCTGTCCCGCTTCCCCGTCTACCGGGGCAGCCTCGACACCGTGGTCGGGATCGTCCACATCAAGGACGTCCTGGCCCTGCCCGCGGCCGAGCGGCACCGCCATCCGGTGTCACGGCTGCTGCGCGAGCCGCTCCTCGTACCGGAGTCGCTGACCGTGGACCGGCTGCTGGACCGGCTGTCCGGCAGGCAGACGATGGCCGTGGTGATCGACGAGTACGGCGGCACGGCCGGAGTGGCCACGCTGGAGGACATCGTCGAGGAGGTAGTCGGCGAGGTCCGCGACGAGCACGACCCGCACGAGACCCCCGACCTGGCCCCGGCCGGCACGGACGAGGCGGGCCGGAGCCTGTACTCGGCCGACGGCGCCGCCCGCACCGATCAGCTCCGGCGGATCGGGCTGCGGGTGCCCGAGGGCCCGTACGAGACCCTGGCCGGGCTGATAGCGACCGAGCTGGGCCGGATCCCGGCCGTCGGCGACCGCCTGGAGCTGGACGGCTGGCTGCTGGACGTGGTCGACGCCGGCGGGCGCCGGGCCGCCCGCGTGCTCCTGCACGAGCCGGCCGGACCCGTCGGCGACGGGCCCGCCGAGGGGCGGTCCCGGTGACCGCGATCCAGCTGCTGATCGGCCTGGCGACGCTGGTCGTCAACGCCTTCTTCGTCGGTGCGGAGTTCGCACTGATCTCGGTCCGGCGCAGCCAGATCGAGCCGTACGCGGAGCAGGGCGACCGCCGTGCCCGCGCCGTCCTGTGGGGCCTGGAGCACGTGTCGGCCCTGATGGCGGCGGCGCAGCTCGGCATCACCCTGTGCACCCTGGTGCTCGGCGTGGTGGCCGAGCCGGCCATCGCGCACCTGCTGAGCCCGCTGCTCGACGCGGTCGGGGTGCCGTCCGGGGTGACGCACGCGATCTCCTTCGTGGTCGCGCTGGCCCTGGCCACGTACCTGCACATGCTGTTCGGCGAGATGGTGCCGAAGAACGTGGCGCTGGCCGAGCCGGTGCGCACCGCGCTGGCGCTGGGGCCGCCGCTGGTCGCCCTGACCCGGGGGCTGAAGCCGGTGATCTTCACGGTGAACGCCTTCGCCAACACCCTGCTGCGGCTGCTGCGGGTGGAGGTGAAGGACGAGGTGGCGGCGACCTTCTCGGACGACGAGCTGGCCCGCATGGTGAAGGACTCCAGCGACGCGGGGCTCATCGACGACCGGGCGAGCGAGCGGCTGCACGACGCCCTCGAACTGGGCCGGCGGCCGGTCGCCGATGTGGTGCTGCCCGTCGACCGGGTCGTCACGGCCCGGGAGGGCATCACCGCGGCCGCCCTGGAGGACCTGTCCGCCGAGTCGGGGTACTCCCGCTTCCCGGTGGTCGACTCCCGCCGGCGGATCCTGGGGTACCTGCACGTCAAGGACGCCCTGGACGTGCTGGAGCGGGAGGAGCCGTTCCCCGGGTCGGCGCTGCGCCCGATCGCGCAGGTGCGGGCGGAGACCCCGCTGGACGACGTGCTGACCGCCATGCGGCACAACCGTACGCATCTGGCGGCGGTCCTCGGGGCGGACGGGGCGCTGGCGGGGCTGGTGACGATGGAGGACGTGCTGCGCGAGCTGTTCGGCCGGCCCGCCTCCGCGTAGGCCCTACCGCGCGGTAGCATCGCTCCGCCATGGAGATGAATGCGTCTTACACCAGTTTCGTCGCGGTCGGCGACTCCTTCACCGAGGGGATGTCCGACCTGCTGCCGGACGGCTCCTACCGGGGCTGGGCCGACCTGCTGGCCGCCCGGCTCGCCGCCCGCGAGCCGGACTTCCGCTACGCGAACCTGGCGGTGCGCGGCAAGCTGATCGGCCAGATCGCCGAGGACCAGGCCCCGGCCGCGGCCGCGATGGGCGCGGACGTGGTGACCCTGGTGGGCGGGCTCAACGACACCCTGCGCCCCAAGGTGGACATGGGGCGGGTCCGGGCGCACCTGGAAACCGCCGTGGAACTCCTCGCCCCTTCCTGCAAGCACCTGGTGCTGATGCGCTCGCCCGGCCGCAACGGCCCGGTGATGGAACGCTTCCGGCCGCGCATGGAGGAGCTCTTCGGCATCCTCGAGGAGCTCGCCGCGCGGCACGGGGCACTGCTGGTGGACCTGTACGGGGCGCCCGTGCTCGCGGACCCGCGGCTGTGGGACGTCGACCGGCTGCACCTGACTCCGGAGGGTCACCGCAGGGTGGCCGAGGCCGTCTGGCAGACTCTGGGGCTGCCCGCCGAGACCGACTGGCGGGCTCCGCTGCCGCCCTCGGCCCCGCCGGGCTGGCCCGCGCGACGGGCCGAGGACCTGCGTTTCGCCCGGCGGCACCTGCTCCCCTGGATCGGGCGGCGGCTGACGGGCCGCTCCTCGGGGGACGGCCGCCCCGCCAAGCGGCCGGAGCTGCTGCCGTACGGGACCCCTCCCCTCTCGTAGCAACCCACAATCCCGAGGGCTCCCCCCACCTGCGTAAACGCACAGCCGCGGCCCAAGTAGAATCCCTACACGTGACTGCCAAGCCCCGCATCCCCAATGTCCTGGCCGGCCGCTACGCCTCCGCGGAGCTCGCCGTCCTGTGGTCCCCCGAGTACAAGGTCACGCTGGAGCGGCGGCTGTGGCTCGCCGTGCTGCGTGCCCAGAAGGACCTCGGCATCGAGGTTCCCGACGCCGCCCTCGCCGACTACGAGCGCGTCCTGGAGACCGTCGACCTCGCCTCCATCGCCGAGCGCGAGAAGGTCACCCGGCACGACGTGAAGGCCCGCATCGAGGAGTTCAACGCCCTCGCCGGCCACGAGCACGTCCACAAGGGCATGACCTCCCGCGACCTCACCGAGAACGTCGAGCAGCTCCAGATCCGGCTCTCGCTGGAGCTGGTGCGCGACCGCACGGTCGCCGTCCTGGCCCGTCTCGGCAAGCTCGCCGGCGAGCACGCCGAGCTGGTCATGGCCGGCCGCTCCCACAACGTGGCCGCGCAGGCCACCACCCTGGGCAAGCGCTTCGCGACCGCCGCCGACGAGCTGCTCGTCGCCTACGACCGCCTGGAGGACCTCCTCCGGCGCTACCCGCTGCGCGGGATCAAGGGCCCGGTCGGCACCGCCCAGGACATGCTCGACCTGCTGGGCGGCGACGCCGCCAAGCTGGCCGACCTGGAGCAGCGGATCGCCGCCCACCTCGGCTTCGCCCAGGCCTTCACCTCCGTCGGCCAGGTCTACCCGCGCTCCCTGGACTACGACGTGGTCTCGGCCTTGGTCCAGCTGGCCGCGGCCCCCTCCTCGATCGCGAAGACGATCCGCCTGATGGCCGGCCACGAGCTGGTCACCGAGGGCTTCAAGCCCGGCCAGGTCGGCTCCTCCGCGATGCCGCACAAGATGAACACCCGCTCCTGCGAGCGCGTGAACGGCCTCATGGTCATCCTGCGCGGCTACGCCTCGATGACGGCCGAGCTGGCCGGCGACCAGTGGAACGAGGGCGACGTCTCCTGCTCCGTCGTCCGCCGGGTGGCCCTGCCCGACGCGTTCTTCGCCTTCGACGGCCTGCTGGAGACCTTCCTGACGGTCCTCGACGAGTTCGGCGCCTTCCCGGCCGTCGTCGCCCGCGAGCTGGACCGCTACCTGCCCTTCCTCGCCACCACCAAGGTGCTGATGGGCGCGGTGCGGGCCGGCGTGGGCCGCGAGGCCGCGCACGAGGTCATCAAGGAGCACGCCGTCGCTTCCGCCCTGGCCATGCGCGAGCAGGGCGCCGAGCGCAACGAGCTCCTCGACAAGCTCGCGGCCGACGACCGGATGCCTCTGGACCGCGCGCAGCTGGACGCCCTCATGGCCGACAAGCTCTCCTTCACGGGCGCCGCGGGTGACCAGGTCGCCGCCGTGGTCTCCCGGATCGAGGCCGTCGCCAAGGAGCACCCGGAGGCCGCCGGCTACGCCCCCGGGTCGATCCTCTGACCCCGGACGAGCTCGAAGCCGCCCGCGACCGCGTCCTCCCGGACGTGGTCGCGGGCGGTCTGCGCGTGCTCTTCTGCGGCATCAACCCGGGCCTCCTCTCCGCCGCGACGGGCCACCACTTCGCCCGCCCCGGCAACCGCTTCTGGCCGGTCCTGCACCTGTCGGGCTTCACCCCCCGCAGGCTCGCCCCCGAGGAGCAGCAGGAGCTGCTGTCCTACCGCCTGGGCATCACCAACGTCGTCGCCCGGGCCACGGCCCGCGCCGACGAGCTGAGCGCCGAGGAGTTCCGCGAGGGCGGCCGCGTCCTGACGGCCAAGGTGGAACGCCTGCGCCCCCAGTGGCTGGCCGTGGTCGGCGTCACCGCCTACCGCACCGCCTTCGGCGAACGCAAGGCCCGGATCGGCCCCCAGGAGCGCACCATCGGCACCACCCGCATCTGGGCCCTGCCCAACCCCAGCGGCCTGAACGCCCACTGGACCGCCACATCCATGGCCGAGGAATACGCCCGCCTCCGCCAGGCATCGGAGTCCGCCCTCTAGGCCGGGTCGGTCACCGTGACCCCTGCCGTCAGGAAGAAGGGGAACTCCCTGTCCCATTGGGTCACGCAGACCACCAGCCAGCGGTCCCCGATCCGCCACAGGTGGACATGGTCAGTGGTGTTGCACAGTTCGTTCCACGGTTCCGGTATCTCCTCCCCGTCGAAGCTCCGGTCCAGGAGCGATGCGAGGGCGAAGACCTGGGGTGGGCCCCACCGGTCGGTGACGGCCTGGGTGAGGGCCGCGTACTCGGCGCTGATCTGTTCCTCGGCCTCCTCCCAGCCGGAGCCGTCGTCGTCCCAGAAGTCCCGGGTCCGGCTGAGCCGGGCCAGGTGGTGACCCGGGCCCGCGCTCTGTTCGCCGGACGTGGTCGGCCCGGAGGGGAATGCGCGGGCCCGCAGCCGGTCGATCGTGTCGAGGTGGTCTGCCGTGGTCATGCCGTCAGTATCGGGCGGGCCACTGACAACTGGCACGGCCTCACGCGTCCCGCCGGCGGACCGCAAGCCAGCCCGCGGCCAGGGCCGCGAGGGACCACAGTCCGGCGACCGCGAGACCGCTCCAGGGCCCGAGCGAACCGTCCGCGTGCGCCCTCATCACCACCTGCCCCGCCCGGTCGGGCATGAACTGCATGGCTCCGCCCGCGACCTGGCCCACCACGAAGGGCAGGATGAGCAGGAAGGGTATGAGCAGGCTCATCACCAGGGTGCCGCTGCGCACGAGCGCGGTGAGACCGGCGGCCAGCAGGGCGATCAGCGTCAGGTAGACACCACTCCCGAAGACGGCGCGGACCGTGCCGGGGTCGCCCAGGGCGAGGGCCTCCTCCCCCCTGAAGGCCTGTCCGGCCAGGAAGGTCACGAGACCGGTGACCTGTCCCACCGCGAAGGCCAGTCCGGCGACGGCGGCGGCCTTGGACAGGTAGAGCCGGGTCCTGTTGGGGACGGCGGTGAGGGAGACCCTGAGGGCACCGCCCCGGAACTCGCCCGCGAAGGCGGTCGCTCCGAAGGCGATGGCCGCTATCTGGCCGAAGTTGATGCCGAAGAAGGCTCCGAGCAGGCGGTCCTCCCCCATGGCGCCGGGTTCGGAGGTGCCGATGGCGGCGGCGGTGAGGACGGTGATGCCCGCCGTGGCGGCGAAGACGGCCACCAGCGATCCGAGGACCGCGCGGGCCGAGCGTATCTTGATCCATTCCGCATGCAGGACGGGGACGGTGGGCAGGGCGGCTGCGGTCACGGCAGTGGCTCCCATCGGGTTCAGGCGGCGGTGGCGGAGAACGGAGTGCGGTCGGCGGTGAGTTCCAGGTAGGCCTGCTCCAGGGAGGCCCGCTCGTCGGAGAGTTCCAGTACGGCGATGCCCTCCCGGGCGGCGAGGGCCCCGATCCGCTCGGCCCGTATGCCGTCGACGGTCCAGCGCCCTTCCCCGGCAGCGGTCATGTGCAGGCCCTCGCCGGCCAGGGCGGCCGCCAGCCGGTCCGGGTCGGCGGTGCGCAGCCGCGCCCTCGGGGTGCTGCGGGCGTCGATGAACTCCTGCAACGGGCTGTCGGCGAGCAGCCGGCCCTGTCCGAGGACGACGAGCTGGTCGACGAAGGAGGCGGACTCGGCCATCAGGTGGCTGGAGACGAAGACCGTGCGGCCCTCGGCGGCGAGGCTCCGCATGAGCTCGCGGATCCAGATGATCCCCTCGGGGTCGAGGCCGTTGGTCGGCTCGTCCAGCATCAGGACGCCGGGGTCGCCCAGCAGGGCGGCGGCTATGCCCAGGCGCTGGCGCATCCCGAGCGAGAAGGTGCCGATCCGGCGCCGGGCGACCTGGGCGATGCCCGCCTGTTCGAGGACCGCGTCCACCCGGGCCGCCGGGATGCCGTTGCTGACGGCCAGTGCGAGGAGGTGGTCGCGGGCCCTCCGCCCGGGGTGGGGCGCCTGCGGGTCGAGGAGGGCGCCCACCTCGCGCAGCGGGTTCCTCAGGTCGGTGAACCTGCTTCCGGCGATGGTGGCGCGGCCGGCGGTGGGCCGGTCCAGGCCGAGGATCAGACGCATGGTGGTGGACTTGCCGGCGCCGTTGGGCCCGAGGAAGCCGGTGACCCGGCCGGGCAGGACGTCGAAGGTGAGGTGGTCCACGACCCGTCGGGTGCCGTGGTCCTTGGTCAGTTCGCGGATCTCGATGCGGTTCATGGCTCAAGATTCGCCGTCCGGCCCGCTCCTCTCCCTCCCCCGTGCGAGGGTGCCGTCTCCCCCACGTGGGGGAGACGGCACCGGCCCCCGCCCTGCCACGATGGGTGCATGATCCGACTTCTCCGCGCCCCGTTGCGGCCGGTGACGTACTCGCGCTGGCTGCACTTGTGCGTCCCGGTGCTGCTGTTGGCCATCTGGATGTTCATCAACCCGCGCTGGCCGTGGATGCCCCTGCTGATCGTCATACCGTTCGGGTTCGTGCCGTGGGTGCGGCTGGCCGAGGGGCTCCAGGCCAGGTTCCTGCTCACTCCGCAGGAACAGGAAGGGGACGGCGGGGGCAGGACCATCGGCATGGCCCCGTCGGCCCGTTGGGCGGACCGGTGGCGGACCGTGCTGTGGCTGGAGATACGCCTCGTCGTCGCCGGGGCGGCGATGTTCGCCACGGTGTGGCTGCCCGTCGAGGCCGTCGAGCTGGTCACGGTCGCGGTCGGGAACCCGCTGGGTGCCGATCTCTCCCTGCCGTTCACCCCGCCGCGCTGGGCCGCGGCCCTCCTCGCACCGGTGCCGCTGCTCCTGCTGGTCCTGATCGTGGTGCTGCTCGGCGAGCTGATCACCACCATCGCCCGGCGGCTGTTGGGGCCGTCCGCCGCCGAGCGGCTGACGGCGCTGGAGGCGCGTACGGAGCAGCTGCTGGAGCGGACCCGGATCGCGCGCGAGCTGCACGACTCCATCGGGCACGCCCTGACGGTGGCGGTGGTCCAGGCGGGTGCGGCGCGGGCCGCCGGGAATCCCGAGTTCACCGACCGGGCGCTGGGAGCGATCGAGGAGACGGGCCGGGCCGCGCTGGAGGATCTGGAGCGGGTCCTGCTGGTGCTGCGGGAGTCCGCGCAGCCGCCCTCGCAGCGGCCCACCCTGCTGGAGGCGGACCGGCTCCTGGAGTCGGCCCGCGCCTCGGGGGCGGAGGTCGACGCGCAGCTGACGGGTCCGCTGGAGAAGCTGCCCGGACCGGTCACCCGTGAGGGGTACCGGATCTTGCAGGAGGCGCTGACGAACGTGCTGCGCCACTGCGGGCCCGTTCCGGTGCGGGTGCGGGTGGCCATGGCGCCGGGTGGGCTGGAGCTGGAGGTGACGAACCCGCTGCCGGAGCGTCCTGCCGTGACCAGGGGTGGCGGGAGCGGGCTGCGGGGTATGAGGGAGCGGGCCGCGCTGCTCGGCGGCCAGGCCGAAACCGGCCTCCACGAGGGGGGTTGGCGGGTGCGCGCGCGGCTTCCACTGGAGCGAATACCCTGACCGGATGCCGGTTACCGTACTGCTCGTCGACGACGAGCCCCTGGTGCGCGCGGGTCTGCGCGCCGTCCTGGAGGCACAGCCCGACATCGAGGTGGTGGGTGAGGCCGCGGACGGGGCGTCCGTCATTCCCCTCGTGCGGCAGTTGCGGCCGGACGTGGTGGCGATGGACGTACGGATGCCGCTGCTCGACGGGATCGAGGCGACCAGGGCGGTCCTGCGGTCGGTGGACTCCCCGCCGAAGATCCTCGTGGTGACGACCTTCGAGAACGACGAGTACGTCTACCAGGCGCTGCGTGCCGGAGCCGACGGCTTCCTGCTGAAGCGGGCCCGCCCCTCGGAGATCGTGCACGCGGTGCGGCTCGTGGCCGAGGGCGAGACGCTGCTCTTCCCCGCGGCCGTGCGGGCCCTCGCCGCCGAGTACGGGAACCGGGAGGCCCGTGCGGTCCTGGAGCGGGCCGCGCTGACGGAGCGCGAGGAGGCGGTGCTGCGGCTCATGGCCCGGGGTCTGACCAACGTGGAGATCGCCCGCGAGCTGATCGTCGGCACGGAGACCGTGAAGTCTCATGTCAGCGCGGTCCTGGGCAAGCTCGGGGCGCGCGACCGGACCCAGGCGGTGATCACGGCGTACGAGTCGGGCTTCGTCGCTCCGGCCTGAAGCGAGGTCCGGTTTCGGCCGGTAGGGGGGCCGCTTCTCGCCGCCGAGGCGGGGGCGCAGTACGATCCGCCTGACAGGGTCGTTAGCTGGGAGGACACACGTTGGGGCAGCTGACCGGCGGGGATCCCTCTCTGCTCCGGCGCATCAATTCGGCCGTGGTGCTTCGTGCGCTGCGGGCGGCCGGATCGCCTACCCTCACCGACCTCACCCGGGTGACCGGGCTCTCCCGGCCGACCGTCGAGGGGGTCGTGGAGGGGCTGATCGGAACGGGCCTGGTGGTCGAGGCGGACGCCGAGGAAGGCGCACGCCGCCAGGGCCGGCCGGCGAGGAGGTTCCGCTTCCGCGCCGAGGCGGGGCACCTGCTCGGCATCGAGATCGGCTCCCACCGGGTCGCGGTCCTGCTGTCCGGGCTCGACGGCCGGGTCATCGGGGCCGGCACCAAGGACGTCTCGGAGACGGCCTCGGCCGATGAGCGCCTGGAACGCGTCAGGGCGGCCGTCGCCGATCTGCTGCGCCGGGCCGGGATCCCCCGCGACTCGCTGCGCGCGGTCGGCGTGGGCAGCCCCGGCATCGTCGAGGCCGACGGGACGGTCCGCCTCGGTACGGCCCTGCCGGGCTGGACGGGGCTGCCGCTCGGCGAGCGGCTGCAGCGTTCGTTCCGCTGCCCGGTCCAGGTGGAGAACGACGCGAACGCGGCGGCGCTCGCCGAACACTGGAAGGGCGCGGCGCGGGACACCGACGACATGGTGTTCGTGATGGCCGGGCTCAGCCCGGGCGCCGGCTCGCTGATCGGCGGCCGGCTGCACCGGGGCTACGGCGGGGCGGCGGGCGAGATCGGTGCCCTGCACCTCCTGGGCCGGGAGGCCACCCCGGAGCGGCTGCTGTCCACGACGGGCGAACCGCTCCACCCGTTGGACGAGCCGGCGGTCGCCGAGGTGTTCGCGATGGCCAGGCGGGGCGACGAGCGCGCAGTGGCCGCGGTGGACCGGTTCCTCCAGCGGCTGGTGCACGACGTGGCGGCGCTGGTGCTGGCGATGGATCCGGAGCTCGTGGTCGTGGGCGGCTGGGCGGCCGGACTGGACGGGGTCCTGGAGCCGCTGCGCCGGGAGCTGGAGCGGTACTGCCTACGCCCGCCGCGGGTGGCGCTGTCCATGCTCGGCGAGGCCGCCGTGGCGACGGGGGCCCTGCGCCTGGCCCTGGACCACGTGGAGGAAGAGCTCTTCGCGGTGGAGCGTACGGTCACCGCCCGCCGCTGACCGTCGGGCGGCGCCCCGGGATGCGGAAGACCCCGGGGCCCGTGGGGCTCCCGGGGTCCGCGTGGGCGGGGTCGGGGCTCAGGAGGCCGCGCGGGTCTCCGTGATCTCCACGCCGGAGTCGCCGAAGGTGAGGCGGCAGGTGTCGGCGCGGTAGGTGGCCACCGAGACGGCGGCGGTGCCCGCGGCGGTGAAGTAGCGGGTGGTCACCAGGAGCACGGGCGCGCCGGGCAGCCGGTCCAGCTCCTTGGCGTCGTCGGCGCGGGCGGAGCCCAGCTCGACCGAGCGGTCCTGCCCCTCCAGGGCGAGCCGCTGGAGTTCCCGCATGACGGCGCGGGCCCGGGCGGGGCCGACGGGGGCGTCGATGGCGGAGAGCCCGGGGACCGAGGCGGCCGGCACGTACAGCAGCTCGGCGGCGACGGCCTGGCCCTGCGTGACGCGGGTCCGGCGCACGGTGTGCACGGCCTCCCCGGCGGCGGTGCCGAGGAGCCCCAGTACGGCGGCGGCGGGGACGGTCTCGACCGCGTCGACGGCCTCCCAGCCGTCGGCGCCCTCGCCGGGCCAGCCCTGCTGGGCGCTGCCGACGGCGACGCCCACCCGCGGCGGGGCCACGGTGGTGCCGACGCCGCGGCGGCGCTGGAGGCGGCCTTCGAGTTCGAGCTGCTCCAGGGCCTGCCGCAGGGTGGCGCGCGCGACGCCGAAGCGCGCGGCGAGCTCACGTTCGTTCGGCAGGACCTCGCCGACCGCGAAGTCCTGGTCCAGCGCGTCGCTGAGCACGGTCTTCAGGTGCCAGTACTTCGGCTCCGGCACCGATTCGAGCTGCGTCGTCCCCACCCTGACTCCTCCTGCAATCGCCGCTGTCACCGTGTCCGGCATCGCCGTGTTCCAGCGGCGTTTTCGCGCCGCAGTTCCGCGCCCTTGTTTATTAAAGGTTCCTGCACTATCCGCGACGATAGGACGGCGCACCCCCTTGGTCAAGACCAATCCTGGCCGCTTTGCCGGGCAGATCGGGCATATGTAGCAACCCGTTCACAGGATGTTCTCGCTCGGCACCCGCTCGGCACCCGTTCGTCGCGCGGACTTCGCAAAGCCTTGTAGCCGGACGCTACTCGACGGTAATCATGGACGCAGTCATTACTGACGGCCTGTCTCATACGCGTCCACCCGACGAGGAGCAGCATGACCGCCACGGTCTCCTTCACGATCGATTCGCCGCTGGGCCCCCGCACCGCCACCGTCGCCTACGAGCGCAAGGGCGCCGGCGAACCGCTTCTCCTGCTGCACGGCATCGGCCACCACCTCCAGGCCTGGGATCCGGTGGCCCACGTCCTGGCCTCCGCCCACGACGTCATCGCGGTCGACCTGCCCGGCTTCGGCGCCTCCGGGCCGCTGCCCGCGGGCGTCCCCTACGACCTCGCCACCATCACCCCGGCCCTCGGCGCGCTCTGCGCGGCGCTCGGCGTCGAGCGCCCGCACGTCGCGGGCAACTCCCTGGGCGGGCTGCTCGCCCTGGACATGGGCCGCACCGGCCTCGCCCGCTCGGTCACCGCCCTCTCCCCCGCCGGGTTCTGGTCGGAGCCCGAGCGGCGCTACGCCTTCACCACGCTGCGCGCCATGCGCGCCGGGGCCCGGGCCCTGCCCCGGCCGGCCCTGGACCGGCTCTCCCGCAGCGGCGCCGGCCGCGCCGCCCTCACCGGCACCATCTACGCCCGCCCCGCCCACCGCACCCCGGAGGCGGTGGTGGCCGAAACCCTCGCGCTGCGGGAGGCCGCCGGCTTCGAGCAGACCCTGGCGGCGGGCGGCTCCGTACGCTTCACCCACGACGTCCCCGGGATCCCGGTCACCATCGCCTGGGGCACCCGCGACCGGCTGCTGCTGCGCCGCCAGGGCGTGCGGGCCAAGCACACCGTCCCCGGGGCGCGGCTGGTGCGGCTCCCGGGCTGCGGCCACGTGCCGATGAACGACGACCCGGCGCTCGTGGCCCGCGTCATCCTGGACACGGCCACCGCAGGGGACCGGGAGGGCGGCAGCGCCGGCGGCGGACCGCACATGAGCGGCTGACGGCTGTTCATCCGGGGTTCGCGTGGGCGACGCGGTCGGTCCCGTGTGCGAAGGCACACTGGTCCGGCCCGCTCCCGCCGGCCCCTGGAGACGCACCCCATGGCACCGATGCCGCACACCCGCCGGACCCTGCTCGGCGGTTCCCTCGCCGTCCCGCTGGGCCTGGCCCTGTCCACCGCGCTCGGCTCACCCGCCCTGGCCTCCCCCCGGCGGGCGCCCGCCTTCGTCCGCTCCGGACGCCCGGCGGCGCTCTGGGGGACCCAGTCGGGAGAGGTCACCTCCCACTCGGCCGCCGTCTGGACCCGTTCCGACCGCCCCGCCCGGATGTACGTGGAAACCTCCCCGAGCGAGTCGTTCCGCTACGGCGTCCGCCGGCACGGCGGGCCCTTCCTCGGCCCCGCCACCGACCACACCGGCACCACCACCCTGCGCGACCTGCCGCCCGGCCAGCGCATCCACTACCGGGTGGTGCTCACCGACCCGGACGACCCCCGCCGCTCCGGCGAGCCGGTGCGCGGCAGCTTCCGCACCACCCCCGTCTCCCGCCGCCACGACGTGCGCTTCCTGTGGTCCGGGGACCTGGCGGGCCAGGGCTGGGGGATCAACCCCGAGCTGGGCGGGTACCGGGTCTTCGACGAGATGCGGCTGCGCGACCCCGACTTCTTCCTCTTCAGCGGGGACACGATCTACGCGGACGGGCCGATCAAGGCCGCCGTGCCGCTGCCCGACGGCCGCGTCTGGCACAACGTCACCACCGAGGAGAAGTCCAAGGTCGCGGAGACCCTGGACGAGTTCCGCGGGAACTTCCGCTACAACCTGCTGGACCGCAACCTGCGCGACTTCTACGCCCAGGTCCCCGTGGTCGCCCAGTGGGACGACCACGAGGTGCGCAACAACTGGTATCCCGGCCAGCTGCTCGACGACCCGCGTTACACCGTCAAGGACGTCGACACCCTCGCCGCCCGCGCCCGCCAGGCCTTCGGCGAGTACTTCCCGGTCACGGACCTGCGCGGCGGGCGCGCCGAGGGGCGGATGTACCGGGTGGTGCGGCACGGCCCGCTGCTGGACGTGTTCGTGCTGGACATGCGCACCCACCGCGACGCCAACTCCCCCGGCCGCCAGACCGAGGACCCCGTCGGCATCCTCGGCACCGAGCAGCTGGCCTGGCTGAAGCGGGAGCTCTCGCGCTCCCGGGCCACGTGGAAGGTGATCGCCGCGGACATGCCGCTGGGCATCGTCGTCCCCGACGGGGCGGTGGACTTCGAGGCGGTGGCCCAGGGCGACCCCGGCGCCCCGCTGGGGCGCGAGCTCCAGATCGCCGACCTCCTGCGCCACATCAAGCACCGGCACATCACCGGCACCCTCTGGCTCACCGCCGACGTCCACTACACCGCCGCCAACCACTACGCGCCCGAGCGCGCGGCCTTCTCCGACTTCGCACCGTTCTGGGAGTTCGTGTCCGGTCCGATCGGCGCGGGCGGCTTCCCGGCGGGCCGGCTCGACGCGACCTTCGGGGCGAAGGCGGAGTTCGTCCAGTCGGCGCCGGTCGCCAACATGTCCCCGGCCGAGAACCCCCCGTACTACGGCGAGGTGGAGATCGACGGCGGCAGCGGGGAGCTCACCGTCCGGTTGCGCCGCCAGGGAGGCGGCGTACTCTTCACCAGGGTGCTCCAGCCGGGCCGCGTCGGACAGTCGTGACCACCGCCCGGCTCCCGGTCGGCGGTCCGCCGTCGACCGGCCGGCCGGTCGCCAGTGGAAATCCACTGGAAAACCAGGCGAAACCGACCAGATCGACGCTTAACCAGTCGGTCACAGACAGTTCGTGATCACGCAACACCCCTGAGCCAGAGTGGGGTGCATGACTGATCGCAACCCCCTCTCCGCCGCCCCGCGCCCCCACCGCCACCACTGGCGCCGGGACCTCGTCGAACTCGCCGCCCTCTTCTGCGCCGTCGCGGTCGCCGACGGCATCGCCAACCTCGTCGCGCACGGCCCGGACGGCCCCGTCCTGCTGGTCGCCTCGGCCGTCGCGCTCCTGGTCACGGCCGCCTTCCACACCTGGTGGGCGCGCCGGCACAGCCATGCCCCGCCCCCGGCGGCCAAGGCCCCCTCCGATCCGGCCGCCGCCACGGGGACGGCGGCGGAGCCGTCCGCCAACCCGGCGCTCTGGCGGATGCGGACGACCGTGCGCGACGAGCCCGGCAGTCTCGCCGCGCTGTGCACCGCGCTCGCCCGCGAGGGCGTCGACATCCTGACCCTGCAGACGCACCCCCTCCCCGAGGGCGGCACGGTCGACGAGTTCCTGCTGCGCTCCCCGCGCGAGCTGGCGGCCGCCGGCCTGACCCGCGCCGTCGCCCAGGCCGGAGGCCGCAGCACCTGGATCGAGCGCGCCGACGCCCACGACCTGGTGGACGCCCCCACCCGGGTGCTGGGCCTGGCCACCCGCACCGCCCTGGACGCCGCCGAACTCCCGCTCGCCCTGCGCCAGCTGCTCGGCCGCTGCACCATCCAGTCGATCCCCGCCACCACTCTCTCCGGCCGCCCCAACGCGGGCGCCGACGCCCCCGTCGAGGGCGTCCTGGAGTCCACGGTGATGCGGCTGCGCGACCCCTCGGGCGGCGCGATCACCGTGGAGCGGCCCTACCTGCCCTTCACCCCGACCGAGTTCGCCCGCGCCCGCGCCCTCGTCGAGCTCGACGCGCGCCTCGGGCACCGGATGCCCCGGAGCCAGGACGTGCTGACCCTGCCCGAGGGCAACGAGATCACCGTGCGCCGCGCCGACGCCTCCGACCTGGAGGCCGCCCGCGCCATGCACGAGCGGTGCAGCGAGCGCACCCTCGGCCTGCGCTACCACGGCCCGGTCGCCGACGCCGACCGCTACCTCGGCCACCTGCTGAGCCCCCGCTTCGGCCGCACGCTCGCCGCCACCACCGCCTCCGGCAGGCTCGTCGCCCTCGGCCACCTGCTGTGGGACGGCGACGAGACCGAGGTGGCCCTGCTCATCGAGGACGACTGGCAGCGCCGCGGCATCGGTTCGCAGCTGCTGCGCCGCCTCGTCGCGATGGCCGTCGAGGCCGGGTGCGACAGCGTGTACGCCGTCACGCAGGCCTCCAACACCGGGATGGTCGCGGCCATGCGCGGCCTCGGCCTGCCCCTCGACTACCAGATCGAGGAGGGCACCCTGGTGATCACCGCCCGCCTCGACGCGACTCCGGTCGTCACGCGCCTGCCCTACGAACTCCCGCGCGCGCAGGCCCCGTACGGGACCCGGAAGAACCCCGGGTGCTGAACGGGGGCCCGCGCCCCGGAAGTCGTAGGTCCCCGGCCGCCCAGCCCTCCGTCAGGAGGCTGAGCGGCCATGGTGATGACAGCAGGCCTCCCGCGTACGAAGATGTCCGCATGTCAGAGACCCTCCACACCGACCGCGCAGCGCGTCTGCCCCGTCAGGTCGCCGACGCCTACGTCGACGACCTCATCGCACTGGACCCGATCCAGGGCACCTACCTCGGCGTCGCCACCAGTTCGAGCCGGCTGCCCGACTACTCCCCCGCGGGCCGCTCCGCGCTCGCCGGACTGCTGCGCGCCACCCTCGCCCGGCTGGACGCCGCCGAGCTGCTGCCCGGCGCCGACACGGACGCCGAGCGCCGCTGCGCCCGGCTGCTGCGCGAGCGGCTGAACGCCGAACTCGCGGTGCACGAGGCCGACGAGGACCTGCGGGCGGTCAGCAACATCCACTCCCCCGCGCACGCCGTCCGCGAGGTGTTCACCCTCACCCCGGCCGACACCGAGGAGGACTGGGCCGCGATCGCCGAGCGGCTGCGCGCCGTCCCGGCCTGCCTCGCCGGGTACCGCGAGAGCCTCGCCCTCGGCCTGGAGCGCGGCCTGCACGGCAGCCCGCGCCCCGCCGCCACTTTCGTCGAGCAGCTCACCACCTGGGCCGGCCAGGACGGCGACGGCGCCCGGGACTTCTTCGGCGCGTTCGCCTCCGCCGGACCGGAGTCCCTGCGCGCGGAGCTGGACGGGGCGGCGGCCGGTGCGACGGCGGCCGTGGCCGGACTGCGCGACTGGATGCGCGACGTGTACGCGCCGGCCGTCGCGGACTCGCCGGACCCGGTGGGCCGCGAGCGCTACGCGCGCTGGTCGCGCTACTTCAACGGCACGGACCTGGACCTGGACGAGGCGTACGCCTACGGCTGGTCCGAGTACCACCGGCTGCTCGCCGAGATGAAGTCCGAGGCGGGCAAGATCCTGCCGGGCTGCGAGGACCCGTGGGACGCGCTGCGGCACCTGGACGAGCACGGCACCCACATCGAGGGCGTCGACGAGGTCCGCGACTGGCTGCAGGGCCTGATGGACGAGGCCATCGAGAACCTCGACGGCACCCACTTCGAACTCGCCGAGCGGGTCAAGCGGGTCGAATCGATGATCGCCCCGCCGGGCGGCGCCGCGGCCCCGTACTACACCAACCCCTCCGAGGACTTCTCCCGCCCGGGCCGCACCTGGCTGCCGACGATGGGCCAGACCCGCTTCCCGGTGTACGACCTGGTGTCGACCTGGTACCACGAGGGCGTTCCGGGCCACCACCTCCAGCTCGCGCAGTGGACCCACGTCGCAGACCGGCTCTCCCGGTACCAGGCGAGCGTCGGGCTGGTCAGCGCCAACGCCGAGGGCTGGGCGCTGTACGCGGAGCGGCTGATGGACGAGCTGGGCTACCTGAAGGACGCCGAGCAGCGGCTGGGCTACCTGGACTGCCAGATGATGCGCGCCGCGCGGGTGATCGTCGACATCGGCATGCACCTGGGGTTGGAGATCCCGGCGGACTCGCCGTTCCACCCGGGCGAGCGCTGGACGGTGGACCTGGCTCAGGAGTTCTTCGGTCTGCACAGCGGCCGGCCGGGGGACTTCGTCGAGAGCGAGCTGACCCGCTACCTGTCGATGCCGGGCCAGGCCATCGGGTACAAGCTGGGCGAGCGGGCCTGGCTGCTGGGGCGTGACAACGCCCGTGCCGCACACGGCGATTCCTTCGACCTGAAGAAGTGGCACATGGCGGCGCTGTCCCAGGGTTCGCTGGGGCTGGACGACCTGCTGGACGAGCTGTCCCGGCTCTGACCGGCCGGACGGACCGCCGGGCCGCCCGTTCCCCCGAGGGGGCGGGCGGCCCCGCGCCGTGCCGCGGGCGGTGCGGGTTCAGCAGCCGCAGTCGTCCGAGTCGGTGGGGGCGGTCAGCGGGTCGGCCTCCGCGCGCTGCCGGCTGCCCTCCCAGGTCTCGACCTCGAAGCCCTCGCGGATCCAGTACTCGATGCCGCCGAGCATCTCCTTGACCTGGAAGCCCAGTTCGGCGAGGGCGAGGGCGGAGCGGGTGCCCCCGTTGCAGCCCGGGCCCCAGCAGTAGGTCACCACGGGGACGTTCTTGTCGAGGAGCTTCTCGGCCTGCTCGGGGATGAGCGCGGTGGGCAGGTGGATCGCGCCCGGTACGTGGGCCTGGTCCCAGGAGGGCGTGGAGCGGGAGTCGACCAGCTGGAAGCCGAGGTCGGCGCCCTGCTCGCGGTGGGCCTTGAAGGCGGCGGCGACGTCCGACACGTCCGCGTGGAAGGCCAGGCTCGCGGCGAAGTAGGCGGCCGCGGCGGCCGGGGCCGCCGGGGGGACCCGGAGCACGGGGTTGACGGGGGCGGGGGCGGGGGTCTGGTTCTGCGTCGTCGTCATGGCTCAAAATCTACGAGCGGACGATCAAGGTGAGAAGTGGGTTTCCCCGGCCTTTCCCTTGTTCCCCCGGGGATTCCCCTGCTAGACCTCCACCATGACCGGTTATTCCCCCGACGCCACCGACTGGCGGATCCTCGCGGCGCTCCAGCAGGACGGCCGCGCCAGTTTCACCGAACTCGCCCGCACCGTGTCGATGTCCGCGAGCGCCGTCACCGAGCGGGTCCGCCGGCTGGAGGAGGCCGGGATCATCACCGGCTACACGGCGGTGGTCGACCACGAGAAGCTCGGCAAGGGCATCCTGGCGCTGGTGCGGCTGCGCTATCCGCACGGCAACTACAAGCCGTTCCACGACTTCCTGGAGGCGACCCCCGAGATCCTGGAGGCCCACCACGTGACCGGGGACGACTGCTTCGTCCTCAAGGTGGCCGCCCGCTCGATGGGCCACCTCGAGGAGGTCACCGGCCGGATCTCCGGGCTGGGCCCGGTGACCACCAGCGTCGTCTACTCGTCCCCGCTCGCCCGGCGTCCGCTCAGTCCGTGACGCCCGCCGTGCGGTGGCGCACCACGGAGCCGCCGCGCTGCTTGACGATCTCCAGCTGCGCCTGGACCCGGGTGCGCAGGTCACCGACGTGGCTGACGATGCCGACGCTGCGGTCGCGCTCGCGCAGCGAGTCCAGTACGTCGAGCACCTCGTCCAGCGCCTGCTCGTCGAGGCTGCCGAAGCCCTCGTCGATGAAGAGGGTGTCCAGGCGCATGCCGCCCGCCTCGTCGGTGACCACGTCGGCCAGGCCCAGGGCGAGGGCGAGGGAGGCGAAGAAGGTCTCGCCGCCCGAGAGGGTGGCGGTGTCCCGCTCGCTGCCGGTCCAGGCGTCCAGTACGTGCAGGCCCAGCCCGGAGCGCCCGCGCCCGCCGGACCTGGCGTCGGAGTGGACGAGGGTGTAGCGGCCGCCGGACATGCGCAGCAGCCGTACGGTCGCGGCGGCGGCGACCTGCTCCAGCCGTGCGGCCAGTACGTACGACTCCAGCCGCATCTTGCGCTCGTTGTCGGCGGAGGTGCCCGCGGTGAGCCCGGCCAGCCGGGCCACCCGCTCGTACGCCTCGCGCAGCGGGCCCAGGGCGCGCAGCTCCTGCTCCGCCTGGCGCGAGAGCCGGTCCAGCTCGGCGCACCGCACCCGGGCGGCGTCCACCGCCGAGGCGGCGGAGCGCAGCCGCGCGGCGGCCCGCTCCTCGGCGGCCGCGGCGGCGGCCGGCTCGGCGGGGGGCAGGGCTGCCGCGGCGGCGGTGTCCCGCTCGGCGTGCCGGTCGGCCAGCATCGCCTCCTCGGCCTGACAGGTGTCGAGGCGGTGCTGGAGGGCGGTGCGCTCGTACTCGGGGAGGACGGCGTCGGCGGCCTGCTCGGTGGTGTCGAACCCGGCCTTGAAGGCGGCGTCGGCGAGCTGCCCGTCGGCCTCCTTCAGCCGGGCGGCGGTGGTCTCGGCCCGGCGCAGCGCGGCGGCGGCCGTGGTCACCATCCGGATCCGGTCCTCGAGGGTGCGGGCGCGGGCGGCGACGCTGGGCGAGTCGGCGCGGACGAGGACCAGTTCGGCTTCGAGGGAGGCCTGCTCCTCGTCGAGGGCCTCGCGCCGGGAGGCCCGGGCGGCGGCCCGGCGTTCGGCTTCGAGCCGTTCGGAGCTGCGCGCCTGGTGCTCCCGCTCGGCGCGGGCGAGCCGCTCGCGGGCGGTGTGCAGCGCGGCGGCGTCCGCGTGGGCGGCGGCGTGGCGGGCGCTCAGGTCGGCGGTGAGGTCGAGGAGCTCGGCGGTGGTGGCGTCCCCGGCGGCGGACGCGGCCTCGGCCTCGGCCTCCCGGACGGCGGCGAGCCGCCGCTCGACGGCGGCCCTGCGCTCCTCGGCCTGCTCGAACCGGGCGTGGGCGGCGTCCTCGGCGGCACGGTCCACGTGCCCGGGAGCGGGGCGGGCCGGGTCGGGGTGCTCGGCGGACCCGCACACCGTGCAGGGCTCCCCGGAGGTGAGGGCGGCGGCCAGCTCGGCGGCGATGCCGCGCAGCCGGGCCTCCTTCAGCTCCAGCCAGGTCTCCCGGGCGGCGGACGCCTCCTCGCGCGCCCGCAGCAGTTCGCCCGCGGCGGCTGCGGCGTCGGCGGCGAGGGAGTCGCGGCGCCGGGCGGCCGTCAGCTGCATCCGGGCCGGCTCCAGCCGCCCTGCCAGCTGCTCGGCGAGGGTGAGGGCCTGCTGCGCGGAGTCGACCTTCTCCTGGAGGGCGGCCCGGGTGGCCTCCCAGCGGGCGAGCCACTCGGCGGACTCCTGGTACCGCTCGTCGGCGTCCCGGGACTCCCGCTCCAGCGTGGCGCGCTCCCGGCCGATCTCGGCGCTGCGCTGTTCCGCGCGCTGGGCGGCGCCGGCCGCGCCGAGGTCCTCGCGCAGGCGCTGCTCGACGGCGGCGAGCTGCTCGGTGCCGGCTCCGGCGAGCGGCGGGGGCAGTTCCGCGCGGGCCAGGGTTTCCGCGTGCGCGGCGGTGAGGTGGGCGGCGGCCGCGGCCCCGCGCAGTTCCAGGGCGGGGGCCACGAGGGCGCCCCGGCGGGCCCGGTCCAGCAGGGCCCGTACCCGCTCGCGCTCCGGCCCGGCCTGCGCCAGCCGGTCCGCCCGGCGGGCGGTTTCGGCGTGGCGGTGCTGGAGCCGGTCGAGTTCCCGCGCCTCCTCGGCGTCGCGCCGGGCGGCCGCGTGGCGTCCCTCGACGGCGGCGAGCGCGTACTCGGCGACGGTGAGCCGTTCCCGGGCGGAGCAGCGGGCGACGGCGGCCCAGGCACGGACGGCGTCGGCGAGGCCGGGGTCCCCGGGCTGGTGGCCGGGCAGCGGCCAGGCCCGCAGGTCGGCGCTGTGCCCGGCGGCCTGGTCGAGGCGCTGGGCGGCGGCGAGCACCTTCTCGTCGCCGGCCCGCACCTTCGCCTCGGCGGCGCGACGGCGGTCGGCGAGCAGGGTCTCGACGGCGGCGAAGCGGCGGGTGTCGAAGAGCCGGCCGAGGAGCCGGCCGCGGGCCTCGGCGCCGGCCCGCAGGAACTGGGCGAACTCCCCCTGGGGCAGCAGGACGACCTGGCAGAACTGCTCGCGGCTCATGCCGAGGAGCTGTTCGACCTCCTCGCCGATCTCCTGGTGGGAGCGGCTGAGGGCGGTCCAGCCGTCGGCGGTGTGCTCGCGGAGCCAGGACTGGGCCTTGTCCTTGGTGGTGCCGGTGCCGCGCTTCTTGGGGCGGTCCTGTTCGGGGCGCCGGGTGATCTCCAGGCGGCGTCCGCCCGCGGTGAGTTCGAGGGTGACCTCGGTGGGGGTGTCGGGGGCGGCGTGGTCGCTGCGCAGGGTGGTGCCGGGGGCCTGGCGGGAGCCGGGGACGGATCCGTAGAGGGCGTAGCAGACGGCGTCGAGGACGGAGGTCTTGCCGGCGCCGGTGGGGCCGTGGAGCAGGAAGATCCCGGCGCCGGAGAGGGAGTCGAAGTCGATGGTCTGGGGTTCGGCGAAGGGGCCGAAGGCGGTGATGCGGAGCCGGTGCAGCCTCATCGGCCGGCCTCCTGACGGCCGTCCTCGGCGCGGACGGCCTCGAAGGCGCCGCGCAGCACGGCGCGCTCGGCCTCGTCGGCGGTGCCGCCGCCGCGGACGTGGGCGACGAAGTCCTCGGCGATCTCCTGGTCGCTGCGGCCCTTGAGGCGCTGGGCGTAGGAGGCCGTGCCGTCCTCCTCGCGGCCCTCGGGGTCGAAGGCGAGGCTGAGGGCGTGCGGGAAGCGGGCGGCGAGCCGGGCCATCGGGTCCTCGGGGCGGGCGGGATCGGTGAGGGTGGCCTCGATCCAGGAGTCCTCGTACGCGGTGTGCGCGGGGTCGTCGAGGAGGTCCTCCAGGCGTCCGCGCAGCCGGGCGAGGGGGCGGGGCACGGGGGTGTCGATCCGCTCGGCGGTGATCTCCCCGGCCGGGCCGAGGTCGACGAGCCACATGGTCTTGCGGTGGGTGGCCTCGGAGAAGGAGTAGGCGAGCGGGGAACCGGAGTAGCGGACCCGTTCGTTGATCGTCTGGCAGCCGTGGAGGTGGCCGAGGGCGGCGTAGTCGACCCCGTCGAAGACGGAGGCGGGGACGGCCTCGACCCCGCCGACGGCGATGTCGCGTTCGCTGTCGCTGGCCTGCCCGCCGGTGACGAAGGCGTGGGCGAGGACCACGGAGCGGGTGCCGGCGGCCCGTCCGGCCAGGTCGGCCCGGATCCGGTCCATGGCCGCGCCCAGCACCGCCTCGTGGCCGGCCTTCTCGGCGCCGAAGGTGTCCTTGACCAGGACCGGTTCCAGGTAGGGCAGCCCGTAGAAGGCCACGTCACCGTGGTCGTCGGCCAGCAGCACCGGGTCGGCGCAGCCGGCGGGGTCGGTCCTGAGGTGGATCCCGGCCCGTCCGATCAGTCCGGCGCCGACCCCGAGGCGGCGGGCGGAGTCGTGGTTCCCGGAGATCATCACGGTCGGGACGCCGAGGTCGGCGAGCCGGTGCAGGGCCCGGTCGTAGAGCTCGACGGCGGGCAGCGGGGGCACGGCGCGGTCGTAGACGTCGCCGGCGACGAGGACGGCGTCGACCTCGTGCTCCCGGACGGCTTCGACGAGGTGGTCGACGAAGGCGGCCTGGGCCCCGAGCAGGTTCACGCGGTGGAAGGACCGGCCCAGGTGCCAGTCGGAGGTGTGCAGGAACTTCACTCGACCGCTCCGACCCGCACGCTTGCTCTCCTCTGGCTCCGCACCGACCATCCAGGCTAACCCGTACCCGGGCGCGACCCTGCCCGGGCGGGGAATCCGGCGGCCGCCCGGCCCCGGAACGGGCCGCGTGTTGCGGGAGCGTGGCGGCGGCGCGAAACCTCCGTGACCGAACTCCCCCGGCCGCTCGGGGCACTTGTAGCGTCCGGCGGCCCGCTGGTTGGCTTCGCGGCATGCCGCTTCCCGGACCTCCGCGCCTCCGTCCCGCGCTGATCGCCGCCGGCTCCGCCGCGCTGCTCGCGCTCACCGCCGCCGTGCCCTCGGCCGCTTCGCCGTCCGCCGCTCCGCCCGCCGCCGGGTCGGTGGTGCTCGACTGGTACGACGCCACCGCGCGGACCGTCGCCGCGGCGGCGGCCCCGACCCAGATCACCAACAGCCGCACCTGGGCGATCGGCTGGATCGCCGCCGCCCGCGCCGCGCGCGAGGCTCCCGGCGGGCCCGGCCGGAGCCGCTTCCAGGACGCGGCCGTCGCCTCCGCCGTGCACGACGCGCTGGTCGCGCTGGCCCCGTCCCGCCGGGCCGACCTCGACGCGGCCCTCACCGCCACGCTCGCCGGGATCCCGGACGGGCCCGCCGAGGACCGGGGCGTGGCCGCCGGGTCCCGGCAGGCCGCGGCGCTGCTCGCCGACCGCGCCGGTGACGGCCTCGACCCGGCCTCGTCCAACGCCCCCTTCGCCGTGCCGGGGGCCGCGCCCGGTGTGTGGCAGCCCACCCCGGACGGCTACGCGCCGGCGATCCAGTACGGCAACCGGCTGGGCCGGCCCTTCCTGCTGGAGCGCGCGGACCGGTTCCGGCCGGGGCCGCCGCCCCCGCTGGACTCCCGCCGCTACCGGGCCGACCTCGCGGAGGTGCGGGCGTACGGCGCGGCCGACAGCGCGGTGCGCACGCCGCGCCAGACGGAGACGGCCGCCTTCTGGTACGGGGGCTCGCTGACCCTGTTCACCGAGCCGCTGCGGGTGGCCGTGGCCCGCTCGCACGGCTCGTCCGCCGACCGGGCGTCGCTGGTCGCGCTCTTCCACGCGGCGTCGGTCGACACGCAGATCGCGACCTCCGACGGCAAGTACACGTACGTCCGCTGGCGGCCGGTGACGGCGATCCGGACCGGGGCGATCGACCCCGACCCGGCCTGGCGGCCCCTGCACCAGACCCCGGCCCACCCGGACTACCCCAGCGGCCACGCCACGTACGCCGGTGCGGCGCAGACGGTGCTGGACGCGCTCGCGGGGCCGGTGACGGGGCCCTTCGAGATCACCAGCCCGACCGCGCCGGGGGTGCGCCGGACGTACTCCGCGTGGAGCGGGCTCACCCGGGACAACGTGGACGCCCGGGTCTGGTCCGGGATCCACACCCGTACCGCCGACGAGGCGGGCGTGCGGCTCGGCGAGGCGGTGGCCCGCCACGCGCTGCGCAACGCGGACCGGCTGCTCGGCGGGCGTGGGGCTTAGGCCGCGCCTCCCGGCTAGCGCCGGGCCCGGTCCGGAAGACGCTGCCTAGCCGTCGCCGTAGGCCTCGCCGCCGAGTTCGAAGGCGGCCGTGCCGGCCGTGACGTCGGCGAGCCAGGCCCGGAAGGCGTCGACGTCCGCCTCGGGGAGGCCGATCTCGATGGAGACGGCTTCCCCGTAGCGCACGTCCAGCACGGTACGGCCGGTGGAGCGCAGGTCGTTCTGGGTCTTGCCGGCCCGCTGGTGGTCGACGGTGACGGTGGCCAGCCGGTACCGGTGTCGGGTGACGGTCCCGAGCGCGTCGAGCGCCTCGCCGACGACTCCCCCGTAGGCCCGGATGAGCCCGCCGGCGCCGAGCTTCACGCCGCCGTAGTACCGGGTGACGACGGCGACCGCGTACCGGACGTCGCGCCGGGTGAGCATCTGCAGCATGGGCACTCCGGCGGTCCCGCCGGGTTCGCCGTCGTCACTGGCCTTCTGGACGGAGGCGTCGGCGCCGATCACGTAGGCGTAGCAGTTGTGCGTGGCGGTGGGATGCTCCTTGCGGATGCGGGCGATGAACTCCTGCGCCTCCTGCTCGGTCGCGGCGGGCGCGAGCGAGCACAGGAACCGCGAGCGGTTGATCTCCGCCTCGTGCATCCCCTCGCGGGCCACGGTCACGTACTGGTCTGCCTTCACCGCTCCACCCTACGGGGAATCGGACGGGTGTCCGCGCCGTTGATCCTGCCGAACGGTCCGGCGGGAGGCTCCTGCCGGAGGACCCCGGCAGGAGGCGGCGCACGTGTACGGCGACCAGGCGACCATCCGCAAGATCCTCACCGAGCTCGGTGACACCTGGGCCGTGGTGGGCCTGTCCAACAACCGGGACCGGGCCGCCTACGGGGTGGCGCAGGTGCTCCAGCGGTACGGCAAGCGCGTGGTGCCGGTGCACCCGAAGGCGGAGACGGTGCACGGCGAGCAGGGGTACCCGTCGCTGGAGGCGATCCCGTTCAAGGTCGACGTGGTGGACGTCTTCGTGAACAGCGCGCTGGCCGGCCGGGTCGCCGACGAAGCGGTGGCCGTCGGCGCCGGGGCCGTCTGGTTCCAGCTCGACGTGGTCGACGAGGCCGCCTTGGCACGGACCCGCGGGGCGGGGCTGGAGATGGTGATGGACCGCTGCCCCGCCATCGAGATCCCCGCCCTGTAGCCGCTCAGGCCGGGCGGCCGCCGGCGCCCTGGACCGGGGGGATCGACACGGCCATGGTCATGACCATGGGGGCGGTCCCCTCGTTGCGGTAGGCGTGCGGGAGGTTCGCCTCGAAGGAGACGGCGCCGCCGGCCGGGACCACGTACCGGTCGTCGGCGAGGTCGAGGGTGAGTTCCCCGGCCGTCACGTGGAGCATCTCGAAGGTTCCGGCCGGGTGGGGGTCGGAGGCCGTGCCGTCTCCGGCCTCCAGGCGGTAGGTCCACATCTCCACCGGCCCCCGCCGGTCGTCGCCGAGCAGCATGCGGGCCTCGCTGCCCTCCGCGCTCGACCACATCCGCACGCCCTCCCCGGGCAGCACCACGCGGGCCTGCGGGCCGCGTTCGTGGTCCAGGAGGGTGGTGATGCTGACCCCGAGGGCGTCGGCCAGTTTGACCGTGGTGCCGACGCTGGGGTTCGTACGGGCCTGCTCGATCTGGATGATCATGCCGCGGCTGACCCCCGCGCGGGTGGCCAGCGCGTCCAGCGTGAAGCCGCGTTCGCCGCGCCACCGCTTGAGGTTGCGGGCCAGCGCCTGGGTGAGCTGTTCGAGGTCCGACACCATTCCGTCCAATATTCTGGATGACACAGTCCAACAGACTGAACTAACCTGCGGTGTATTCGATGCTGCACTCCACCGTTCACCGCACTGTACTGCGAGGCCCCCTGCCATGACCGCCCTCTTCGCCCTGGCCACAGCCGTCCTGTGGGGCCTCGCCGACTTCGGCGGGGGGCTGCTGACCCGGCGGATACCGGCGCTCACGGTGCTGGTGGTCTCACAGCTCACCGCCGTCGTGGTGCTCGGCGCGGTCGTCGTCGGCACCGGGGCGTGGAGCGAGGCGGGACCGCAGCTGTGGTTCGCGGTGGCCGCGGGCCTGGTCGGACCGGCCGCGATGCTCGCCTTCTACAAGGCCCTGGCCCTGGGACCGATGGGCGTGGTCTCCCCCCTCGGCTCCCTCGGTGTGGTCGTGCCGGTCGGCGTGGGCCTGGCCCTGGGCGAGCGGCCGGGGCTCGGCCAGTTCGCGGGCATCGCGGTGGCCGTCGCCGGCATCGTCCTGGCCGGCGGCCCCGAGCTGCGCGGCGCCCCCGTGCAGCGGCGGGCCGTGGTGCTGACCCTCGTCGCGGCCTTCGGCTTCGGCGCGGTCATGGCCCTGATCTCCGAGGCGTCCACCACCATGACCGGGCTCTTCCTCGCCCTGTTCGTCCAGCGGGTCACGAACGTCACCGTCGGCGGCGTCGCCCTGCTCGTGCAGACCCGGCGCGGGATCCCCGCGCTGCCGGAGGGCACCGGCCCGCGCGTGCTGTGGGGCATGCTGCCCGCCCTGGCCTTCGTGGGCCTCGCCGACGTCGCGGCCAACGGCACCTACTCCCTCGCCGCCCAGAACGGGCCCGTCACCGTGGCCGCCGTGCTCTCCTCGCTCTACCCGGTGGTGACCGCGTTCGCCGCCTTCGCCGTACTCAAGGAGCGGCTGCGCAGCATCCAGGCGGCCGGCGCGGGCCTGGCCCTGGCGGGCACCGTCCTGCTCGCCGCCGGCTGAGCCCGCCGGCACGGCGCCGGGCTCAGGACGGCTCGGCCTCCGCCAGCAGGGCCAGCCCGCGCAGCTGCTCGGGCGTCATCCCGTCGGGGATCGGCACCGGGGCGGGCGTCCGCAGCGGCGGCTGCCAGCCGGTCTCCGGCTGCCAGCGGCGCACGATCCTGGCCGGGGCCCCGGCCACCACGGAGTGGTCGGGCACCTCGCCCCGTACGACGGCCCCCGCGGCCACGACCACGTTGCGGCCCAGCTTCGCGCCCGGCAGGACCACCGCCCCCGTGCCCAGCCAGCAGCCCGGCCCGATCTCCACCGGGGCGTTGCGGGGCCACTGGCGCCCGACGGGCTCGTGCGGGTCGTCGTAGCTGTGGTTGGTGGAGGTGATGTACACCCCCGGCCCGCAGAAGGTGTCGTCGCCGATGGTGATCCGGGCGTCGGCGATGACGTGGCTGCCGCGGCCGAGGACCACCCCGTTGCCCAGCACCAGCACCGGGTCCGCGCCGAGGTCGAGGTCCGGCATCATCCCGGCCGTCAGGGTGACCTGCTCGGCGATGATGCAGTGTCCGCCGAGCCGGATCCAGCGCTCGCCGAAGACCGTGCCCTGGGGGAAGGCCAGCCGGGTGCCCTCTCCGATCGCACCGAAGCGCAGCCGGCCCGGGTGCTGCGCGGTGACCGCCCCGGCCCGCTGCATCCAGCGCCAGCCGGCGTGCACCGCGCGGCTGGCGATCCGGCCGCGCAGGGCCGCCAGGGATGAGAACGTGTTCTGGTTCTTCGGCACCCGGCCACGGTAGTGCGCACCGCGCCGGAGGTCGGGACCCGGCTCCTGTGATCTTCACCCCATCGCGGGGCGGCGGGGCCCCGTGCCCTACGGTGCAGTTGGCGCGGCATCCGGAATCAGAGGGAAGTGACCATGACCTATCAGCCGAACCAGGCGCACCAGGGGGCTCTCATCGCGGGCGTGGGCGACCGGAAGCCGTCGGTGGACCCGACGGCCTTCACCGCCCCGACCTCCGTCGTCGTCGGGGACGTCACGCTCGGCGCCGGCGCGAGCATCTGGTACTCGGCGGTGCTGCGCGGCGACTGCGGCCCGATCACCCTGGGCACGCACAGCAACGTGCAGGACAACTGCACGGTCCACGTGGACCCCGGCTTCCCGGTGTCCATCGGCGAGCGCGTCTCCATCGGGCACAACGCGGTCGTCCACGGCTGCACGGTGGAGGACGACTGCCTGATCGGGATGGGCGCGACCGTGCTGAACGGCGCCGTGATCGGCGCGGGTTCGCTGGTGGCCGCGCAGGCCCTGGTGCCGCAGGGCATGGTGGTCCCGCCCGGCTCGCTGGTCGCGGGCGTCCCGGCCAAGGTGCGGCGGGAGCTCACCGAGGAGGAGCGCGAGGGCATCCGGGTGAACGCCGCGATGTACACGGAGCTGGCGGAGCAGCACCGCGCCTCGGTGGCCCCCGGCGCCTGATCCGGGGCCCGGCCGGGGCCTCGGGTCAGTCCGAGGCGCCCGCCGGGGCGGTGGCCGGCTCCGGCGACGGCTCGGCCGCGCGGGCCTCGGCGGCCGCCTTCTTCATCCGGCTGCGCAGGACCAGGGTCACGGTGAGCCCGATCAGCAGGGCCACGACCAGGGCCAGCCAGGAGAACCGCTTCAGCCACGGCTCGGCGACGATGCCGACGGAGTAGATGACGGCGGTGGTGCCGCCCGCCCAGAGGATGCCGCCGAGGACGTTGGCGACGAGGAAGCGCCAGTACGGCATCTGCAGCACGCCGGCGAGCGGGCCGGCGAAGATGCGCAGGAGGGCGACGAAGCGCCCGAAGAAGACGGCCCACATGCCCCAGCGGTCGAACGACCGCTCGGCCATGGCCACCTGGTCGGGCCCGAAGTGCTTGGGGAACCGCCTGCCGAGTTTCTCCAGCAGCGGCTTGCCGCCGCGGCGGCCGATGGCGTACCCGATCGAGTCGCCGATGATCGCGCCCGCGATCGCGCACAGGCCGAGGACCACCGGGTCGATCTGCCCGTGCTGCGAGGCGAGCAGGGCCGAGCTGACGAGGATGATCTCGCCCGGCAGCGGGATGCCCAGGCTCTCCAGACCGATGACCAGTCCCACCAGGAGATAGACACTGATCGCCGGGATTTCCTCCAGCCATTCCTGGACGTGCACCGGTATGCCCTCCCTCGTCGTCACCGGCGCGCCCCCGAGACACGCCGAACGGGCAGCCTATCCGCTCCCCGCCACGGCCCCCGCCCACAGCGGGCGCTCTCGGGACGAACGACCGGCGAACACCTCGGGTTCCGGCGGCGGGGCGCACCGGCCCCGGACAGCACGGCGGGAGCGGCCCGCGCCGGACCGCTCCCGCCCCCACTGTGCCGCTCCCGCGTCCCGTTCGCGGCGTGACGCGCCGCGCGGGGAGTCCTACGCGTTCGGGCGCAGCGTCCAGACGACGGTCATCTCGCCGGTGACGGCCTCGTCCTCGCGCTGGATGGCGATGGTGACGGGGAACTCGGGGCGGCCGCCCGCGTCGAGCTCGGCCACCACGTCGGCGGCCGGGCGGCCGAGGGTGGCGGTGGCGGTGACGACGCCCTTGGCGAGCTTCTTGTAGCCGATCTCGGCCTTGACGGCCAGCGGCACGGCCCGCGAGAGCTGGTCGCCGAAGGCGGCCAGGACGATGGCCCCGCTCGCGGACTCGGCCAGGGTGAACATGGCTCCGGCGTGCGGGCCGCCGACGTGGTTGTGGAAGTCGGGCTGGTCCGGCAGGCGGACGACGGCGCGCTCCGGCGTGGTCTCCAGGAACTCCAGGTTCAGGGTGCGGGCCATCGGCACCGTCTGGGCGAGCAGTTCGCCCACGTTCATCTGTTCTGCGCTCATGGCACGCGATGTTACCCACGAGTAGGCGGCGTTGGCCAGAGCCGAAGCGGGGGCGGACGTGGCTCCTGTCGGCGGCTCCCACTATGGTTACCGGCCATGTGGCCAGGACAGCAGCAGCAGCCCGGGGGCGAACAGAACCCCCAGGACCCGCGTCAGAACCCGTACCAGCAGCAGCCGGGACAGCCGAACCCGTACCAGCAGCAGCCCCAGCCGGGATTCGGTGAGCAGCAGCCCGGCTACGGATACCCGCAGGCGGGCGGCTACCAGACCCCGCCGCCCGTCCAGCCGTGGGGCAACCCCACCCAGCAGCAGCCCCCGGTGCGCCAGTCCGGCGGCAGCCCCTTCTCCACCCGGACGGTGGCCATCGTCGCCGCCTCCGCGGTCGTGGTGACGGCCGCGGCCACCGCCGCCTTCGTGCTCACCCGGGACGACGAGGGCGCCGACCGGGCCGACGCCAAGCCGGCCGCCTCCTCCCCCGCGCCCGCCGCCCCGGTCGCGCCCGCCTCCCCGAGCGCCGCCAACCCGCGCGCGGGCGGCGACGTCAAGCCGGTCATCCCGGGCTGGAAGGTGGTCATCAACCCGAAGCACGGCACCGCCTTCGACGTCCCGCCGGAGTGGAACGTCCTGGGGTCCGGCGTCATCGCCGGCTTCGAGGACGCGGAGAAGAAGGACGGCTCCCCGCTCGTCACGTTCTCCGCACCGGCCTACTTCAAGGAGGACTGGTGCAAGGTGGACTCCAACAAGGACGGGCGCGAGGAGACGACCTCGCTGGCCGGCACCGGCACCAAGGGCGGCCAGGGCGCCAAGGACACCGCCGGGGCGGCCCACAGCGAGGCCGGGACCTGGGTGTTCGCCGGGTACTCGCAGAAGCTGCCCAAGGAGATGGTCAAGATCTCCGAGTCGAAGGAGTACACCACCCTCTCCGGCCTCAAGGGGCACGTGGCGACGGCGACCGTGAGCGGCGTCCCCAAGGAGAACAAGTGCTCCTCGGACGGCAAGAGCATCGCCTTCAGCTTCAAGAACTCCAAGGGTGACTTCGCCAGCTGGGTGCTCTACGGCGCCGCCGGCGTCCCCGGCGAGGTCGACCAGGCGACCTGGGAGAAGATCCTCAGCTCGGTCCGCCTGAGCGGCTGACGCGGGCCCCGCCGCTCCGGCGGGATCCCGCCGCTCCCCCACGATCCCCGGGCCGATCATCCCTTTTCCGTTAATTCGGTTGGATTCCCGGCCCGGGGCGGGGGATAGTCCCGTGGTGAGCCCCCGCACCGTCCTCCGGACCCCCCGCCGCCGGCCCGCCTGGGCGGGACGCAACTACAGCCTCCTGACGGGCGCCGCGGTCGTCACCAACCTGGGCAGTCACGGGGCGCTCATCGCCGCCTCCTTCGCCGTGCTCGAAGCGGGCGGCAGCGGCGCCGACGTCGGCCTCGTCGCCGCCGCCCGGACGCTGCCCCTCGTCCTCTTCCTGCTCGTCGGCGGGGCGCTCGCCGACCGGCTGCCGAGGCACCGCGTGATGGTCGCGGCCAACGCCCTCAACTGCGTCTCGCAGGCGGCCTTCGCCGCGCTCGTCCTGGCCGGGGACCCGAAGCTCTGGCAGATGATGCTGCTGACCGCGCTCTGCGGTACCGGCACCGCCTTCTTCAACCCCGCCGCCGAGGGCATGCTCCTGTCCAGCGTCTCGGGCGAGCACGCCAACCGGGCCTTCGCCCTCTTCCGCATGGCCATGAACGGCGCCGGCATCGGCGGCGCGGCCCTCGGCGGCGCGCTGATCGCCGCGATCGGCCCCGGCTGGGTGCTGGCCGTGGACGCGGCGGCCTTCGCCGTCGCAGGGGCCCTGCGCGCCTTCCTCGACGTCGGGCCCACCGCCGAACGGCCCCCCGGCGGTGGCCTGCTGGCCGACCTGCGCGAGGGCTGGGTGGAGTTCCGGACCCGGCCCTGGCTGTGGAGCATCGTGCTCCAGTTCTCCGTGGTCGTCGCCGTCGTGGGGGCGGCCGAGGCCGTGTACGGGCCCCTCGTCGCCCGCGAGCGGCTCGGCGGTCCCGCCCCGTGGGGCGTGGCGCTGGCCTTCTTCGGCGCGGGCACCATCGCCGGAGCGGTCCTGATGATGGTGTGGAAGCCGCGCCGGCTGCTGCTGGTCGGCACCCTGTGCGTGTTCCCGCTGGCGCTGCCGTCGGCGGGGCTGGCCGTCCCGCTGCCCGTCTGGGGGCTGTGCGCCGTGATGTTCGTCAGCGGCGCCGCGATCGAGGTGTTCGGCGTGAACTGGATGACCACGATGCACCAGGAGATCCCCGAGGAGAAGTTCTCCCGGGTCTCCGCGTACGACTGGTTCGGCTCGGTGTCCATGCTCCCGCTCGCCACCGCCCTGGCCGGACCGGCCGAGGCCGCCTTCGGCCGCACCCAGGCCCTGTGGGGCTGCGCGGGGCTGGTGGTCGCCGCCACCGCCCTGGTCCTGTTCGTCCCGGAGGTGCGCCGGATCACCCGCAGGCCCGCGCCCGTGAAGGGCTCGGCCCCCGCCCCGGCGGAGGCCGACGCGCACACCGCGGTCACCCCAGGCTGAAGGCCCCTTCCGGCGGGGCCGGCGAGGAGACCGCGTCCGCGTCCGCGACCGGACGCGCCCCGCGCATGAACCGGGCGAGCCCCTCCCCCGACTCCACCCGGGCGGGGAAGGCGTCGGCGGCGCACCGCCGGGCCAGCGCGGCCAGCGGCAGCGGGGCGTCGGAGGCCAGCAGCACCGCGTTGCCGAAGCGCCGCCCGCGCAGCACCCCCGGCTCGGCGACGAGCGCCAGCTCCGCGAACGCGGCGGCGAAGTTGGCCAGCTGGGTCTTGAGGAAGCCGAACGGTGCCCCGTCGGCCAGGTTCGCGGCGTACAGCCCGCCGGGCCGCAGCACCCGCGCCGCCTGCCGCGCGTACTCCACCGAGGTCAGCTGGGCCGGCACCCGCGAGCCCCCGAACACGTCGGCGACCAGTACGTCCGTGCTCGCCGCCGGGGCGGCCTCCAGCCAGGCCCGCGCGTCGGCCGCGTGCACCGTCACCCGGGCCCCTGCGGCCAGCGGCAGGTGCCGCTCCACCAGGTCCACGAGGGCCGCGTCGAACTCGACCACGTCCTGCCGGGACCCCGGACGGACCGCTTCGGCGTAGCGGGGCAGGGTGAGGGCGCCGCCGCCCAGGTGCAGCAGGTCCAGGGCGGCGCCGGGCTCGGCCGCGCAGTCCAGGACGTGCGCGAGGCGGCGTACGTACTCGAACTCCAGGTGCTCGGGCTCGTCGAGGTCGACGTAGGACTGGGGAGCCCCGTCCACGGTGAGCAGCCAGGCGCGCTCCCGGTCCACGTCCGGCATCAGCTTGGCGGTGCCCTGGCCCACTTCCCGGATCACCGGGATCTGTTCGTCGCTCACCCCACCATTGTCAGGCCGCCCAGACGGCCGCCGCGTCGGCCGCGTGCGCCGCGGCCTGCGCCAGCCCGGCGCGGGCGGCGGGGTCGCGCCGCGCCGGGTCCAGGACGTTGCGCCCGAAGGCCTTGCGGGCCTCCGGGGACGGGGTGATCAGCAGCACCCGGGCGCCGGCCGCCCGCAGCCGGGCCGCCTGGGAGGCGGGCGAGGGCAGCAGCGCGGAGCCCAGGGCGATCGGCGCGAGGATCACCACCCGCGCGTACCCGGCCGCGAGGTCGGCGTTGGTCGCCGAGCGGACCCCGCCGTCGATGAAGCGGCGCCCGCCGACCGTCACCGGCGGCCAGACGCCCGGTACGGCGCAGCTCGCGGCGACGGCGTCGACGAGTCCGGCGCCGCTCTCCCGGTCGAAGTCGGCCGGGGCCCCGCTGAGCGCGTCGACGGCGGTGACGACGAGCCGCCGCTCGGGCCACTCGTGCGCGACGAGCCGGGCCGCCAGCACCTCGCGCCGCGCCGCTTCCGCGCCGGTCTCCGCGGCCAGCGCGAAGGCCCCGACGCGGCGTCGGTAGGCGGCGGCGTCCCGGGAGCGCACCAGCGCGAGGGCGTGGCGGGCGAGGACCCCGGCACCGATCCGCGCCGCCCGCTCGCCGGCCGGGTCGCCGAGCTGGCGCTCGTACAGCTCGCGTGCGGTGAGGCCCGAGGTGAGCTGGGCGCCGACCACGGAGCCCGCCGAGGTGCCGACGACCAGGTCGGCGGTGGTGAGGTCCACGCCGGCCCGGGAGAGCCCGTACAGGATCCCGGACTCCCAGCCGACGCCGGTCAGGCCTCCGCCGCCGAGCACCAGTGCCGTTCCGCCGTCCATGCCGGCCCCCTCGCCTACCTCGTTGGTGACGGCAGTCTGGCGCAGCCGGACCGCCGCCACCACCTCGGGGTGCGGTACGGGGCTCAGCCGAGGACGGCGGTCACCGTCCCCGCGCCGACCGTGCGGCCGCCCTCGCGGATGGCGAAGCCGAGCCCCGCCTCCAGGGGCACGTCCCGGCCGAGCTCGACGGTCATGGCGACCGTCTCCCCGGGCCGGGCCACACCCGCGGCGCCCAGGTCCACGTCCCCGACCACGTCGGCGGTCCGGACGTAGAACTGCGGCCGGTAGCCGGTCGAGACGGGCGTGGTGCGCCCGCCCTCGCGCGCCGAGAGCACGTACACCCGGGCGGTGAAGCGCCGGCTCGGCACCACGCTGCCGGGCGCCGCGACCACGTGCCCGCGGCGCACCCCGTCGCGGTGCACCCCGCGCAGCAGCAGCGCGACGTTGTCGCCCGCCTCCGCCGCCTCCATCGGCTTGCCGAAGGTCTCCAGGCCGGTGACCACGGTCTCGACGGGCTCGCCGTCGCCCCCGAGGACGCTGACCCGGTCGCCGAGCCGGATGGTGCCGCGCTCGACGGCGCCGGTGACGACGGTGCCGCGGCCCGTGATGGTCAGCACGTTCTCGACCGGGAGCAGGAACGGCGCGTCGGTGTAGCGCACCGGCATCGGCACGTACGTGTCCACCGCGTCGAGCAGCGCCTCGATCGCCCCGGTCCATTGCGGGTCGCCCTCCAGCGCGCCGAGCCCGGAGACCCGTACGACCGGTGCGGCGTCCCCGCCGTAGCCGTGGGCGGAGAGCAGCTCGCGGACCTCCAGCTCGACCAGGTCGGTCAGCTCGGGGTCCCCGGCGTCGGCCTTGTTGAGGGCCACCACGATGTGGTCGACGCCGACCTGGCGGGCGAGCAGGACGTGCTCGGCGGTCTGGGGCATGACCCCGTCGAGGGCGGAGACGACGAGGATCGCCCCGTCGAGCTGGGCCGCGCCCGTGACCATGTTCTTGATGTAGTCGGCGTGGCCGGGCATGTCGACGTGGGCGTAGTGCCGGGTGTCGGTCTCGTACTCGACGTGCGTGAGGTTGATGGTGATGCCGCGGCGGGCCTCCTCGGGGGCCCGGTCGATGCGGTCGAACGGCACGAAGGAGGCGCCGCCGCGCTCGGCGAGGACCTTGGTGATGGCGGCGGTGAGGGTGGTCTTGCCGTGGTCGACGTGGCCCATGGTGCCGATGTTGAGGTGCGGCTTGGTGCGGGTGAAGGCCGTCTTGGCCATGATCTCTTCCCGTGGCTCGAAGCGTGATCGGGACCCCTGGATTCAGCCGACCCTCCCCCTGCGGGGTCCGCCGGACGATCCGGGAAGGGTCAGCTTCGTGCGCCGTCGAAGGCGGCGAGTGCCGCTGCGGCGAATGCCTCTGCGAGGGCGACGGCCGAGGAGGCGAGGACGGCAGCCTTCGGCGCGTCCGCGACTGCGGACGGCGCTGCGGGGAAGGCGTACCGGGACATGCACCAGATCCTGCCGGAGGGCCGGGGCGGCGTCGAACGATTTACCGGGGCGAGGTCCGGAAGAAGCCCGGATGAGGCCTGGATTACGGCGGGGCGCCATATGTGTCGGTTAGTCTCCCCGGATGTCCCTCCTCCTCGCGCCGATGGCCCGGCTGGCGCTGCTCGTCGTGCTGCTGCTCGCGGCCGGGGTCTGCGTCCTGCTCTTCGAGCCCCAGCGGCTGCTGTCCCAGGGCTGGCCGCCGGGGCTGCCGGTGGGGACGGGGGTGCTGCTGTTCGCGGCCGCGTACGGCGTGTGCACGGCCGCGTTCGTGCCCCGGCCGCTGCTCAACCTCGCCGCCGGGGCGGTCTTCGGATCGCAGTTCGGGCTGGTGGCGGCCGTCGGCGGCACCGTGGTCGGGGCGGGACTCGCCTTCGGGCTGGGCCGGGTCATGGGGCAGGAGGCGTTGCGTCCGTACCTGCGCGGGCGCTGGCTCCGGGCGGCCGACGGCCAGCTGAGCCGGCACGGCTTCCGTTCGATGCTGGCGGTCCGGATCTTCCCCGGGGTGCCCTTCGCCGCGGCCAACTACCTCGCCGCCGTCTCCCGCTGCGGCTGGCTCCCCTTCCTCCTCGCCACGGCGCTCGGGACGGTGCCCAACACCGCCGCGTACGTGATCGCCGGAGCCAGTGCCTCCTCCCCCGGATCGCCCGCGTTCCTGGCCTCGTTCGGCTTCATCGCGGTCTCCGGGGTGGTCGCGGCGGCGGTCGCCTGGCGCAAGCGGCACCGGCTGGCACCCGCCCCGGCGGCCGAGGCGGCCCCGGGGCACCCCCCAGTGGTCACCGCGGCTCCCCACGGGCCCTAGCATCGGACCCGAACTGCCCGACGATCACAAGGACGAGCGCACCCCGACATGAGCTGGTTCGAATCCCTAATCCTCGGTCTCGTCCAAGGGCTTACGGAGTTCCTCCCGATCTCCTCCAGCGCCCATCTGCGGCTGACCGCGGCTTTCGCCGGCTGGCACGATCCGGGTGCCGCCTTCACGGCCATCACCCAGATCGGCACCGAGGCCGCCGTGCTGATCTACTTCCGCAAGGACATCGGGCGGATCATCTCCACCTGGTTCCGCTCCCTGTACACCAAGGCGCTGCGCTCCGAGCAGGACGCCAAGATGGGCTGGCTGGTCATCGTCGGCTCGATCCCGATCGGTGTCCTCGGCGTCCTGTTCAAGGACCAGATCACCGGCCCGGCCCGTGACCTGCGGCTGACCGCGACCACGCTGATCGTGATGGGCCTGGTCCTCGGCTTCGCCGACTGGCTGGCCTCGCGCGACGAGGAGGGCGGCCGGCACCGCGTGGTCAAGCAGCGCAAGACGCTCGGGGAACTGGGCGTCAAGGACGGCCTGATCTTCGGCCTCTGCCAGGCGATGGCGCTGGTCCCGGGCGTCTCCCGGTCCGGTGCGACGATCTCCGGCGGTCTGCTGCTCGGCTTCACCCGCGAGGCGGCGGCGCGCTACTCCTTCCTCCTGGCCATCCCGGCGGTGCTGGCGTCCGGCGCGTTCGAGATCAAGGACGTGGCCGAGAACCCGGGGCACATCTTCTGGGGGCCGACCATCTTCGCCACGGTGCTCGCCTTCTTCGTCGGCTACGCGGTCATCGCATGGTTCATGAAATTCATTTCCACCAAGAGCTTCATGCCCTTCGTGATCTACCGGATCCTGCTCGGCATCGTGCTGTTCGTGCTCATCGGCACGGACGTGCTCAGCCCGCACGCCGGCGAGTCGGGGTCCTAGTCTTCCGAGTCAGGAATTCTGTTCAGATGTGTAGGCTTGCGGTATGGCACGTACGGGGCGGCCGAAGGCCGAGTTGACGTTGTCGGATGA
>NZ_JBIVEG010000018.1:0-154676 GCF_044747545.1 Streptomyces sp. NPDC090077 | reverse complement strand
CCCGCGGAGCGGGTACCTGAGCGCTGCGCGCTCAGGAGAGACCGGCCTCGCTGCGCTCGGCCGGGGCGCCTTCGGCGCCTTGCCCCTCCGCTTCGCTCCGGGGCAGTGAAGCGCCTCGCTGCGCTCGGCGGGGCTCGGCTTCGCCGAGCCAGGGCCGGCCCTTCGGGCCGGGGTCCTTCGCTTCGCTGCGGACCTGTTGGGGTTTCGCTGCGCTCCAGCCGAACGGCCTGCTTCGCAGGCCCGAGTGACTCCGTTTCACGGAGTCCGGGCCTCCGGCCCGTTGGGCAGGTCCGCTCCGCTCCCCCACCCCGGTCCCTCCGGCTCCGCCTCCAGGACCAGCCCGCTCCGCGGGCAGCTCGCAACAGGGGCACGGCTGACGGGCACAAACTGTACAGACCGCGGTGGGGGCAGGCAGCACAGAGGTCGACGCCCCCCTGCAAGAGGGATAACGCCGGTTCGAATCCGGCCCGCCCCACCCCACACTCTCACGATAACCCCGTCTCACCGGGTCAAAGCCCTGCGCCCTGTTCGGCGGGAGAGTGCTCTGCCCGGCGCGTCAGCGGTCTGGTTCCGGCGGGTTCGCGAAGGCATCGCTCGTATGCCACGCGTGCGGCTGGCACCCATGCCGCTTCTTGACCCAACCGGCCATCAGGAGGCGCCGTACCCAAAGCCTCCCCCCACATCACACCCTACGTCCAGGACCTCCGCCCTCTGCTGGCTGTCGGCAGCAAGGGGGTGGCCACTGGCGACCGGCCTTCCTCAGAAGTACCAGCAGTACAAGGGGTGACGGAGGCCTGCCGCCGTGCGGGCCAGATCTCCCACTTCAGTCAGGGCCTCGACCGCCGCCTCCACCGGAACCCCCTCGTCCTTCATGGTGGCAAGTCCGACCCAGGCACCAGCGGCCGCAGCGAGCCGGCTCCTGCTCGCCTGCGCCAGGGTGGAACACAGTCTCTCGGGGAGCTCGAACACCGTGAAGCCGTCATTCTTCATCGGCACAACAACACGCGGCTCTGTGGCCGCACCCCCTACCAGCAGGACCTCCCAGTCCCCCACCGCATCGTCGGGGTAGAAGTCCGTGCACGCGAAAGCCGGAAGACCATGATGGCGATGCCGTGGTCCCATCTCGGAAGCCACCCCGTCATCCGGGGCCACGAAGAACTCAACAGCAATAGGCATGGCCCGATCATGCCAGCTCGCATCCCCAACTAATGCTTCAAAATGTGGCTCGGCTTGATACGGGAAGTGATGGCATGGTCCGCTCCGGGCCCTCCCTGACGACAGTCATGCTGTCGACTGCCAGTGAACCTTTTCGTGCGGGTATTCGCACTGGAAGTACCAGGTGCGACACCGCGCTTCACTGCCCAGCTCAACTCATCCCAGTGACACCACTTACACCTGCATCAGACTTGTCCACCGACACCCGCCCCTCGCCGGCCTGACCAGCCCAAAACCGAACGCTGCCCGGAAGGCCACCGGCTGCGACCCTACTGGACAACCACCCGCGGCGTCGCAGATCAGGCACCCCGGCGGTGCTGAATGACGAAGCTCTGGCGGAGCGTGTGCCACCTCGTCACAGGTCCCGGAACACGGGCGTCCTGAGCACGTCCTCCAACCCGGCCCACTCGAAAAGGCAGACAGCCAACACGGCATAATCAGTAGGGTCCGACAGCTCCCACTGATTGCCGAACAAGCGGAATCCGACCTCCTCTCCCTGCTGGACAAGACGGAGGCTGAACGCGCGCGGGACGATCCGGACATCAATCGTGGACCCCTCATACCTGACCGATCGGCAAGAGCGCCGCAGCGCGGACATGCCACTGAAGCGGAACGGCTCACCGTCCACCTCGCCCTCGAACCCCTTCCTGATCCGCCACCGCATCAACAGGGGGCCTGCCACGAGCCGGTGAACCTTGAGCTTGGCTTCCCCGTCCCGCAGTGACACCGTCCAGCTCTCCACCACATCGGCATGGTCCTCCGGACGGGTCCGTGCGCCGCGTTCCCGGATCAGGGTCACCACACCGCGAGGAGTAGTGCACCTCGCATACACCTCGGCAGCGACCGCCGGCCTATTCCACACCGCGAGCCGCATATCTCGACTCACACGAAAGCCACCCATCAACACCCCCCGGCCGCTCTCTTCTCGATGCCGACCACGTCAGTATCACGAGCGTCACCACAGAACGTCATACGTACGTACGGATACGCGAAGGAATCCGCTCGCCCGCGGTACCGAGCAGCCCACTGGGCAAACACGCACCACATACCAAGGACCAGTAAAACTGCGCAGTACTCAACCAACTTGCGCAACCAGGCCCCACGCCCGACAATCCGCAGGTCAAACGGCTTCCGCACCCGGGAACTGCGCAGAATCAGTGAGCCAACCCACCCACCAACCCACTCAGCCAAACTGCACAACCCCAGGTCACAAGAGTGACAACTGCTCAGATTCACTGACCGGCGACAGCTGTCGCGGCCCCGCGGGCTACGGGGCGTCGCCCCGCCACACGAACCGGCCCGCCTCCCCGCAGCCGGGACCGGCTCCGGGCGATACGGAAGCGCGGGCCGCCACCATGCGGTGACGGCCCGCGCAGAGGGCCGCTCAGCGTCCGCCCCGCACCCCGGCCCGCCCGGCCAGGGCGCCGGCGCCCCGGCCGAACGTCAGCCGACCGGGCGCAGCACCGGATTCGACCCAAGAACGCGGTCGGCTTCCTCGTCCTGCCCCGCCGCTGGGTCGTCGAGAGACCGCCGACCTGCGTCATCCACGCCCACAGACACGCCCGCGACTACGGACGCCTCATCCAGCACTCCGAATCACTGATCACCCGGGCCGCGATCACGCTGATGACCAGGCGGAACACCCGCCAGCAGTCCCGCCGGGCCGACCAGCCGACCCCTCACGAGCACACCCGGGACTGACCGGGACACCGCCACCAACCACACCCGAGCTCGCCCCCGCTTCTCCACCCTGACTACGGTACGTCCAAGCAGAGTCGCATCCCCTTTGGCTCAGGAGAAGGCACTCAGCACCACCGCACCGACTGGCACTGCGGCCTCGGAGGTCTTCCTCCGCTACAGGGAGGGAGACCCCAGCTAGGGCTTGTGCCTATCTCTAAGCATTGAGGCGAGGACGGCCTCATCCGATCTGCAGAAACTCCGGTCAGCTCTTGCCTGCGCCGTTCGAGCCTGCTCAATAAGCAGGCCATCCACATTCTCCGTACGCCGCCGCTTTCCGCGACCCAACACGGTCACCACCATCCACACCGCCGCCCCCAGTAACACACCCAGCCCGATCACACCGCCCCCTCACCCATCGCCAGAACGTACACGCCGACCCTACTCAGCCAGACACGTCACCAAAAAGGCATGAATGCGGCGCTTTGCGGCTCGCGCCCCACCCGGCCAGACCTGCACTCGACGCCCTCTCTGTCATGTCTGGATCAGGAACAGGCACTCGGCTTACCGTTTAACCTCTGATCTTCGCCTGAGCGGGTGCCGCACCGCGGCAAACGGATACCAGCTTCGCGGTGCCCGTTTCTGGTTGGGATGATGGTCCCGTGGCAGAGCCGACCTTTCGATACCACCCCGATCCACTGGCCTCCGGGTCCGCGTTGCGCACCGACCATGTCTGCAGTGTCTGTGGCATGAATCGACAGATCCGCTATCAAGGGCCTGTCTACGGTCGGCAACCTGATTCCCTCTGCCTTCACTGCATCCAGTCCGGGGCAGCGTCGCTGGCCCTGAGCATCTCAGGCGGAGGCGACGGGGAGTCCGACATGGCTGCGATGTTCAGCGATGCCGTTGACGTCCCCGACGACGTGCCTCTGTCGGTCGTCGAAGAAATCACCCGACGCACTCCCGGCTTTGCGGGTTGGCAGCAGGAGGCCTGGCTGTACCACTGTGGCGACGGCGCGGCCTTTCTCGGCCCTGCCGGGTATCGCGAGCTTGAGGCCTACCCGGAGGCCCTCGCCATGCTCCGTGCAGATCACCGGCGTTACGGCTGGTCGCCGGCAGATACCGAGGAGTTCTTGCGGGGGCTGGACCGCGCCGGCGAGCCGACCGCCTACCTGTTCCGCTGCTTGCACTGCAACACGAGCCTGGCATCTTGGGACATCGGCTGACACCCGCTTATTCCGTGCCGTGATCACGGCCGTCGATGGTCGTTCGCCGGGGCTTCGTTCCCTTCTTGTGGTGTGCGGGTCGGGCGTAGGACTCCCCGGTGGCGAGCACGCGCCCAACGGCGTAGCGGGTGGCGGGCCCGCTGGTTCTTCGAACCATGGGGCGGCCGGGGCGGGTGGGTTTCGGTGCACGGGCCGGCGTGCCCGTCTTCGCGTGCAGGTTCCTGAACCCCCGGCGGACCCGGGCCGGGGTGAGCCTGTTCGATGTCCTCAGGGGTGGCTCCGGTGCCCGACCACCACAGCCAGACGGGCTTGTTGACGCCGCCGCTGGGCAGCTTCGCCACGGTTAGTCTGATCACAGTGCCCTCGATGATCGGCAACGGTCCGTCGTGGTTCCCCCGCGCGGCCTTGCGGGTCAGACGGGGGTGGAGCCGGTCCCATGCCTGCGCGGTCGCGGTCCCGTACCGCTCCGTGGTCGTCGAGGTGACGGCCGCCGCCTCGCCCCAGGTGACTGGATCGCCGAATACGAACTCGCCGCCGTGCTTTGGGGGACGCCCGCCCTGCGGCGGGCAGATCCACGGGGCCGGGACCGGCGTGTGCATCACCCGATCCGACGGAGCCGGCCCAGGACCTCGATCGGCATGTCCGCCAAGAGGTGCGCGATGCGGGGTGCGTCGTAGCCGGCATCGAGGACGACGAGGACGTCCGGTTGACCCCGCTGCCACTGGCCCGCTGTGATGAGGCGTTCGACGACCTCGCGGACCTGGTCGGCTGTGACGGCCGCGAGGTCGGCGCCAGGTTCCAGCCGAATCGCATCCAGCAGCGTGGTCCAGGAGGTGCGACCGGTCTCCAGCGCAGCGACGATCGAGTACGGCCAGCCTGGCACCATTCTGGTGTTTGCCCAGGCCTCGGCCGAACGTGTGGCAGAACGATCGGCCGAGCATGTGTCGGCGTCCGGCCGAAGCCACGGGGACACATCCACAGCGAGCACGAGGCGCCCGTCGGCGGCCCGGGGCAACGGCACCCCGACCAAGGACCGCCGCATCCGGGCGACGTCGATCCGGCCCTGGTTCAACCCGGCGTACCGGACGCCGTGCCCACGCCGGTGCTCGGGCGCCAGAGCCAGTTCCACGATAGAGCCCGTGATGCCATCAGGGTGCGGATGCCATCGACTCGGGAGCGTGACGCAAGCCAGCAGGTCAGGAGCGAAGGACGCCGAGGACAGCTGCGAGCGAAGCGGCAAGGCCGACGTGGGAGACGGCGAGGAGCGCCCATTCCAGGGCGCTCATCCGCCACCGGCATTGGGATAGCAGCCGCCACTCGTAGCCCATGGCCCCAACAGCAATGGCGGACAACGGCGCCCAAAGGAGTGCCCACCATGACCAGACGCCGCCGAAGTTGAGTACGGCGGAGACGGCACCGACGAGCAGCACCGGCAGAATCCATCCTGGCTTCTGCTGCCCCTGCACCGAGATCGGCGAGTTGCTCACGTTTTTGACCTCTCAGGTTGTGCCGGGGAGATGCCGTGCGGGGGTGCATCGCAGCCACGACCGCGACGCACCCCCTTCTCAGTCAGAGCTCAGACAGCCCGTCAGTTGAAGAGCTGCCAGATCGTGTAGAGGTCGCTTCCCACACCTGCGGCAACCAGCGGAGCCTTCGAGTACCAGGACAGGCCGTCGTACCGGTTCTTGAAGTCGACGAACTTCCCGCCAACAGCCTTGACGAAGCCGGGCACCTTCTTGAGCAGCTTGAGGAGAGGGTCGAGCCGACCGGCGGTGGCGCTCTCGCCGTTCGCGATGTCCTGCAGCTGGGCGCGCTCGGCAGCGGTGTACTCGATCGGCGAGTTCAGCAGACCCCGGCGGCTTGGCCACTTTCAGCCCCGAACCGCTCCTGGCTCCCCCCGTGCGAATGGCCATGTCTACGCACCCAGTTGGCCTGGTCAGGGCCAGCAAGCTGCGTGTGCCACGAACGTAACCCGCCTGAATGGCCCTGCCCAAAGGGTTTCCGAAGTGAGTCGGATCACAGGAAGAGTTCCGGCCACAGCATGGAAACGTGAAGTCTCCTCAGGATCGCGCCTTGGATTCTGCCGCCAGACGTTCCAGGTCCTGGCCGGATCTTCCCGGCCCGTTGATTCCTCAACGTCGAGCCCGACGTCGACATCCTCTCCGACTACCCGCAGCTTCTGGCCTGGGAGAGATCGTTCAGCTCGCCGCCGACCAGGCCGTAGCCCCGGGCATCCCACTGGACTGTGCCTGGTTGCCGACTTCGCTCTCCAGCTCGCCCACCTTGCCCATGCCGCCAGCGACATCACCTCTACATGGGGTTCATCCCCGTGTGCGCGGGGTGGCTCCGAGGGGCTGGTCGAGGGGGGGCTTCTTCGTGACGCAGGTGTTTGTTCGGGCTTGGCGGCGGGGGGTCGGCTACAGGGTGGGGGGCTGGGGGGTCGGTGGGTGGGTGTTGTAGTGGACCGGGAGGGTGGTCAGGCCGCGGGCGCGGAGGGAAGGGCGCCAGGTGGGGGTGGGGGATGCGGGGGCGAGGGTGGGGTAGCGGTCCAGGAGGGCGGCCAGGGCGATCTCGGTTTCGGCTCGGGCCAGTGGAGCGCCCAGGCAGTAGTGGATGCCGTGGCCGAGTGCGACGTGGCCGGCGGTGTCGCGGTCGAAGTCGAGGACGTCGGGGCGGGAGAAGCGTGCCGGGTCCCGGTTGGCCGCGGCCGGGGACAGCAGGACCGTCTCTCCGGCCGGGATGGTGACGCCGGCGATCGTGACGTCCTCGGTCGGGAAGCGGCGGATGGCGAGGAGCACGGGGCCTTCGTAGCGCGTGAGTTCCTCGACCGCGGCAGGGATCAGGGAGGGGTCCTTGCGGAGCAGCTCCGACTGTTCGGGGTGCTGGAGCAGGGTGTGGACGGCGTTGCCGATGAGCTGGACGGTGTTCTCGTAGCCGGCGAACAGGATGAGGAAGGCGAGGGACATCAGCTCGTCCTCGCTGAGGTGGTCCCCTTCGCCGTCCCGGACGGCGATCAGGTCGGACAGCAGGTCGTCGGCGGGCCGGGCGCGCTTGTGTGCCATGAGTTCGGTGAAGAAGCCGAGCATCGCGACCACCGCCTCCTTGGCAGCCGCGGGCCGGTCGGGGTCCGGGACGACGAGTGCGTCGGTCCAGGAACGGAAGTCCGGGCGGCGGTCCTCGGGGATGCCGAGCAGGTCACAGATCACGATGATCGGCAGCGGGGCCGCGTAGGCGGCCACCAGGTCGGCGGTCCCGGCCGTGCCGAGGGCGTCGAGGAGGTGGTCCGCGGTGGCGCGGATCGGGGTGCGGAGCTGTTCGACGCGGCGCGGGGTGAAGGCACGACCGACCAGCTTGCGGATGCGGGTGTGGTCCGGGGGGTCCATGTTGAGCAGGTTCGCGTCCAGGGCGGGCGGCAGGGCGAGGCCGCGGTAGCCGCCCTCGGCGGCGTTCTTCTTGTCCAGGGACAGCCGGGGATCGGCGAGGGCGGCGCGGACGTCGTCGTAGCGGGTGATCAGCCATGCCGGCAGGCCGTCGGTACCGGCGATGCGGGACACGGGTGCGGTGCGCCTCAGTCGCTCGTAGACGGCGTGGGGGTGCTCGACCAGTTCGCCCTGAAGATCCATGGGGTCACCATAGGCCGTGGGCGCGGTCGCACGGCTACCGGCCTTCGTACGGGCGCCGGTCACCACCTGTGGTGGACCGTGGTGCGGATGCGGTCGTCGTACAGCCTCTCCATGGCCCGTAGCGCGTCCTCGGGGAGGGGCGGCAGGTGGGCGGCCGCTGCGTTCGTGCGGGCCTGTTCCGCGTTGCGGGCGCCCGGGATGACCGTGGTGACCCCGGGCTGCTGGAGGATCCAGCGCAGTGCGGTCTGGGCGGGGGTCGCGCCGGTGGGCGCCAGGGCCGTGAACTCGGCGGCCGCGGCGACCCCGGTGTCGTAGTCCACGCCGGAGAAGGTCTCGCCCACGTCGAAGGACTGTCCGTGGCGGTTGTAGGCGCGGTGGTCGTCCGGGGCGAAGACGGTGTCGGCGCGGTAGCGGCCGGAGAGGAGGCCGGAGGCGAGGGGAACGCGGGCGATGATGGCGACGCCTGCCTCCTCGGCGGCCGGCAGCACCCGTTCCAGGGGCTTGCGGCGCAGGACGTTCAGGATGATCTGGATGCTTGCCACGTGGGGGCGCGCGAGGGCGGCGAGTGCCTCGTCGCAGGTCTCGACGCTGACGCCGTAGGCGGTGATGCGCCGCTCCTCGACCAGGGTGTCCAGCGCGTCGTACACCGCGTCCGAGGAGAACACCGGGGTCGGCGGGCAGTGCAGCTGGACCAGGTCCAGGGTGTCGACGCCGAGGTTCGTGCGCGAGCGGTCCGTCCAGGTGCGGAAGTTGTCGAGCGTGAAGTGGGCCGGGTCCTGCGGCGCGCGCCGCCCCGTCTTGGTGGCCACGCACACCGTGCCGGCTGCTTCGGGGCCCAGGTCGCGCAGGAAGCGGCCGATGAGGCGCTCGCTCCTGCCGTCCCCGTACACGTCCGCGGTGTCGAAGAACGTGGTTCCGGCCGCGTACGCGGCGTGCAGCACGGCCAGGGCGGCTTCCTCGTCCACCGCGCCCCAGTCGGCGCCCAGTTGCCACGTGCCGAGGCCGATCGCGGACAGGCTCCGGCCGAGTCGCGGGGCCGCCCGGTGGTCCATCGCCGCTGCCTGTCCTCCCGGTGTTCCCAGGTTTTTGTTCGTCACAGGGTCCAGCTCCCTTCTGTGGTGTGTTGGGGTGTTGGGGCGTTGGTTGGCAAGAATGTTGCCTGGTGTGGACAAGTTGTTGCCTTGGTTCGTATCGTTCATGACGCTCGCCGGTGCGGTGAGCCGGCCGCGGCCGGACCGCGACACCAGGAGGTCAACGATGCGCATTTCCGGAGCCACCGTGCTGCTCACCGGTGCGACCGGGGGGATCGGGCGCACCCTCGCCCGGCGGCTGGCCGAGTCGGGGGCCGAGCTGGTCGTCACCGGCCGCCGGGCCGAGGCCCTTCGGGAGATCGCCCGCGAGACCGGTGCCCGGGTGGTGGCGGCGGACCTCGCGGACCCCGGCCAGGTGGCCCGTCTCGCGGAGGAGTGCCCGGACACCGACATCCTCGTGGCGAACGCCGCCCTCCCGGCCAGTGGGGACCTCCTCGACTACACCCCCGAGCAGATCGACCGCGCGATGGCGGTCAACCTCGGCGCCCCGGTGCTGCTGGCCCGTCTGCTCGCACCGCGGATGGTCCGCGTCCGGCGCGGCCACCTGGCCTTCGTGGGCTCGCTGTCCGGCAAGGCCGCCACCCCGTACTCGTCCCTGTACACCGCCGCCAAGTTCGGGCTGCGGGGCTTCGCCCACAGCATCCGCCTCGACCTCGCCCCGCACGGGGTCGGCGTCTCCCTCGTCCAGCCCGGCTTCGTCGGCGAAGCCGGGATGTTCGCGGACACCGGGGCCGAGGTCCCCGGCGGGGTGCGGACCGTGACGCTGGCCCAGGTGGCCGACGGCGTCATCCGCTCCATCACCGGCAACCGGGCGGAGACGGACATCGCGCCGGCGGGCCTGCGGCTGCGCTGCGCCGTCGCCAACCAGTTCCCCGGGTTCGCGGGGCGCCGCGGCACCTGGGCCGGCGTGCCGGACTCCGTCCGGCGCATCGTGGAGGCCCAGCGCGCCCTGCGGTGACGGCGGGGAGGGTCAGCTCACCTCGTACACGAGGTCCTTGAGCTCGTCGACGACCGCGCGGTCGCGCAGCAGTGCCTGCCGGTCGGCGGCGGCCAGCAGCACCCGCAGCGGGCTGGAGATCAGGTCCGTCGTGGGACGGATCCGCTTGCCGGGGCCGGAGCGCAGCGCCACCGCGTGTACGGACGGCAGCGCGGCGATCTTGTCGACGACGGCGGTGTCCACGGCGCGCACCGTGCCCTCCAGTGCGGTCGGCGCCTCGTACACGGCGGCCGCGCGCAGCGGGCGGTAGGTGCCGTCGCCGTGGCGGCGGACGAAGTCCGCGGGGTCGGTGTAGGCGTGCGCGACCAGGCGGGCGACGTCCGTGCCCAGCACCTCCCGGTAGAAGTCGGGGATCATGGCCCCGTTCATCCGGGCGCCGATCTCGACCAGCGTGGGCCCCTGCGGGGTCAGGATGATCTCCGCGTGGCTCGCGCCGTGCCGGATGCCCAGCGCGTCGAGGACCGTACGGACGTACGTGCGCAGGGCGGGAACGGGCTCGGAGTCCGGGTCCAGCAGGACGGCCATGTCGTAGATCTGCCGTCCGCCGCCTATGGAGGTGCGGCGCGACTCCCAGACGTCGGCGAGGTGGTGCCGTCCGTCGGCGGAGACGGAGTCGACCGAGAACTCGGGCCCCGCCAGGAAGGACTGGACGAGGGCCTCGGTGTTGCGGCGGCCGAAGACGTCGTCGCAGGCGAGGACGTGCCGGGCCGCGGCCTCGGCCTCCTCGGCCGAGTGGCAGATGTAGACGTTGTCGGCCGACGCCGACGACAGGGGTTTGACCACGACGGGCAGGCTGCCCAGGGCGCGGGTCCAGTCTGCGACGGCCTGGGGGGAGCCCGACTTGAACTGTTCGGCGCAGCGGATGCCGGCGGCCCTCAGCGTCTCGATCATCTCGAACTTGTCGCGGCGCGCGGCGGAGAGCGCGGTGCCGTTGGTGGCGAGGCCCAGTCGCTCGCTGAGGGTGTCGGCCAGCCGGACTCCGGGCTCCTGGCCGGGGATGACGGCGACCGGGTCGAGGGCGGCGAGGGCGGCGACGGTCGCGTCGACGGCGGAGTCGTCCGGGCACACCAGCCAGTGGACGTAGTCCTCGGGCCGGGGCGGCACCATCCCGGGGTGGGGTTCGGCGGAGCTGAGGACGTGTACCGCCCGGTACCCGCGCTCGGCGAACGCGGCGATCAGGGCGGGGGCGTTGGAGTAGCCGTCCACGATCACGACGGTCCCGGAGGGGGAGGGGGAGGCTTTGGTGGTCATGGTTCCTCGTGTGGGTCGCAGGGGCAGTACGGGCCCGCGGGTCCCGGCCGGTTACGGGGGGTGAGGGGCCGGGGCCCGCGGGCGGTCAGGCAGCCCGTGCGTGCGGGCGGGCGAGCACGCGCCGGAACGCCTCGGCGATGTCCTGCATGTCCGCGGCGTCGCCCAGCAGGGCAGAGTGGTGGAAGGTCAGCCAGGAGCCGGCGGCCCGGCGGGCGCCGGGCAGGTCGTAGCGGCCCGGGTCCAGCCGTTCGAGGTGACCCGGTCCCAGTGAGAACCGCCGGCGCGTGGCGGGGCCGTACAGCGGGCTCTCGTACAGCGGGGCGTACACGGGCCGTACGTGCAGTCCGAGCTCGGCGGTGACGGCGGCGCCCACCTCGGCGGCCGTCGGCCCGGACGGGTCCTCCTCGCGGGGCAGCCGGACGGCGTAGCCGAAGTACGTGCGGGCGGTGGTGCCCGGCGAGGTCTGCTGGGGGCGCAGCCCGAGTCCGGAGAGCAGGCCGTCGAGGAGCCGGGCGTTGCCGCGGCGTACGGCGTTGAGGGTGTCCAGCTCGGGGAGCTGGGCGCTGAGCAGCGCCGACTGGAACTCCGACAGGCACCGGTTGCTGCCCGTCAGCTCGCCCGTCTCCACCAGTTCGGGCATGCCGATGGCGGGCGGGCGGGCGGCCCGTGCCCGTCCGTCCGCGCGCAGGTGCTCGATCCGCCGGGCCAGTACCGGGTCGTCCGTGACGGCGGCGCCGCCCTCGCCGCTGGTGAGGACCTTGGTGTGGTGCATGCTGAACGTGCCGATGTCGCCGAGGGTTCCGGCCTTACGGCCCCGGTAGGCGGCGCCGTGGGCCTGGGCGCTGTCCTCGATGAGGGCCAGCCCGTGCCGGTCGGCGACGCCGCGCAGTGCGTCGAGGTCGGCCAGGGCCGAGTACAGGTGGACCACCACGATCGCCTTCGTGGCAGGGGTGACGGCCGCCTCCGCGGCGGCCGGGTCGAGGCACAGGGTGTGCGGGTCGACGTCGGCGAAGACCGGCACCGCGTTGACGCCGAGGACCGTGGAGGCGGAGGCCGCCCAGGACAGGGCGGGCACGATCACCTCGTCGCCCGCACCGACTCCGCACGCCTCCAGGGCGGTCATCAGGGCGGCGGTCCCGCTCGCGGTGGGTATGCAGTGGCGGGCGCCGAGGTAGTCGGCGAACTCGGCCGCGAACCGCTGCTCGCGGGTGGGCCGGCCGCCGTACGGGCTGGCGATCGACCAGCGGTCCGAGTGGAGCACGTCGAGCAGCGCGTCGGCGGCCCCGGCGGCGGGCAGCGGCCAGCGCGGCCACGGACGGCCGTTGCGGACCGGGGCTGCGGCGTGCACGGCCGGTTCCGTACGCATGGGGTGTACTCCTCGAAGAGCGGGTGGGAGAGGGGAGGGGGCCGGGTGGAGCGCTAGAGCAGGCCGCGGATGGTGCCGCCGTCCACGCCCCAGACGGAACCGGTGACGAAGGAGGCGGCGTCGGAGGCGAGGAAGACGATGACCCGGGCCACTTCTTCGGGGGTCCCCATGCGGCCGAGCGGCATCTGGCGCTTGCTCAGCTCGTGCTCGACGGCAGCCCGTGCGTCGCGGCCGTGCACGTCGCCGAGGGTGTCGGCGAAGCCGCCCGGCCGGGTCCACAGCGGGGTCCAGACGGGGCCGGGGGCCACGGCGTTGACGCGTACGGCCGGCCCTTCGGAGAGGGCCAGGCTCTTGGTGAGGCTGAGCAGCGCGACCTTGGAGACCTGGTAGTCGGCCGGTCCGGCCTCCGGCTGGCGGGCCAGGTCGGAGGCGTTGGTGACGATGCTGCCGCGGCCGCGGGCCCGCATGGAGGGGAGCACGAGCCGGACGGCCCGTACCGCGCTCAGGAAGTTGATCTCGAAGGTGTCGAGCCAGTCCTGGTCGGTCAGGTCGTCGAAGCCGCGGGCCCGGCACTGGCCGACGTTGTTGACGAGGACGTCGGTGTGGCCGCCGAGGGCGTCGAGTGCGGCCCCGACCGCGTCGGCGACGCCGTCCGCGGTGGACAGGTCGCCGGCGACGGCGGTGGCCTCGGTGTGCTCCGACAGTTCCTTGACGAGGACGGCCAGCTGGTCGGCGTCCCGGTCCAGGAGGGCGAGGCGCGCACCGGCGGCGGCCAGTTCGCGGGCGGTCTCGGCGCCGATGCCGCCGGCCGCGCCGGTGACGATCGCGGTGCGCCCCTGGAGTCCGAGCCTCATGCGACCGCCACCTCCGTGCTGATCACCCGCAGCGGCCGGTCGCCCGTGCCGGTCACGGTGTGCGCGTAGCCGGGCGGCACCGCGACCGACAGCCCGGGGCCTCCCGTGTACTCCTCGCCTCCCGTGGCGAGGGCGGCCTGCCCGTCGAGGACGTGCAGGACGATGCTGAGGTCGGCGGGGACGGTCTCCCGGAGCTGCCCGCCGGGCGGGATCTCCAGGAGGCGGAACTGCCGCCAGCCGCCGGTGAAGTACGGGGTGAGGTCGACCGCGGCCGTCCTGCCGGCGGCGGCTCCGGCGGGGTCCGGCAGCAGGTCGGGTACGTGGACCAGTGCGGGGCGGGCCGCGGGCCCCTCGCCGGGGAAGACCTCGGTGACGAAGAAGTGCATGTCCTCGTCGCCGCGGTTGGCGATGGAGTGCGCGGAGCCAATGGGTGTGGTGACCAGGTCGCCCTCGCGGACCTCGAACTCCTCGCCGTCCATGGTGACGACGGCCCGGCCGGAGACGATGTAGTAGATCTCCTCGGTCCGCAGGTGGACGTGCTCGCCGACGGACGCGCCGGGTTCGACGACCACGTATTCGACGCAGTTCCACTCGCCTTCCAGGTGCATGCCGTTCATCAGCATCTTCCAGCGGCAGACGCCCTCCCCGCCGACCTGGCCGTGGGTGACCGCGGGGCCGGTGGTGTCGTTCGAGATGGGGCCGAAGGGGCGGCGTTCGCCGCGTACGACGGTGGCCATCAGGCACCGACCAGGGCGTGGCGGCGGCCGAGCACGGAGTCGATGCCGAGGCGCACCGTGTCCTCGTCGACCTGGGTGATGAACGCGCCGCCCGGGCGGTGGGCGCGGCCCAGGGCTTCGAGGAGGATGAAGTCCAGGGCTCCCGTGCGTCCGGGCACGTAGCCGCGCTTGTTGTCGAGCCGGACGACGTCGATGACCGCGTCGGTGCCGAGCTCCTCCGGGAGGCTGGTCGGGGCCCCGTTGAGCTCCAGGAGCCGGCGGTGGGCGAGTTCGTCGGACAGGTCCAGCAGGCCGAGCTCGCGGGACATCCGGGCCGCGGCCAGCATGCCGATGCCGATGGCGTAGCCGTGCCGCAGGCGGCCGCCGGTCAGCAGTTCGGCGGCGTGGCCCGTGGTGTGGCCGTACTCCAGGACCAGCGCCTCGTGCTTCTCGGTGTGGTCCGCGTGCATCACGGCCGTCTTCGCGTCGACGCACAGGTCGATGAAGCGGGTGAGGACCTCGGGGGTGTAGCGGCCGTCGGTGCGCAGCAGCGAGGCCACTTCGTCGTAGCGCTCGGGCACGATGCCCAGCACGTTCTTGATCATTTCGCAGAGCGCGGAGCGGATCTCGTCGGCGGGCAGGGTCTCCAGGAAGTCCAGGTTGTTCCAGACCAGGACCGGTGCGTGGAAGGTGCCCAGGTGGTTCTTGCCGCAGCGTGAGTTGACGGCCTGCTTGAGCGAGAGCACCGAGTCGGACATGCCGAGCAGGGTCGTGGGCAGGTGCACCAGCCGGATGCCGCGGAAGAGGAGGGCGGCCAGGAGGCCGGCCATGTTGCCGACCACGCCGCCGCCGAGGGCGACCACGACCGACCTGCGGGTGATGCCGCTCTTCAGGGCCTGCTCGGCAAGGCGGTCCAGCGCGGCCAGGTGCTTGCGGGTCTCGTCGGCCTCCGCCCGCAGGACGAGCGTCGGGGCCACGGAGGAGAGGGTCAGTTCGGCTGCGGCCACCATCGCGTCGGGGAGGCCCGCGTCGGCGATGACGACGAACCGGTCGGCGTCGAGGGCGGCCAGCCGGACGCGGAGGTCGTCCCATGCGCTGCGTCCGTGCCGGACGTGGAAGTCGTAGCTGACCTCGCCGAAGCGGACGAGGCGGTCGAGCCCGGCTGTCTGTCCAGACAAGGCGGTCATGTCAACTCCATGAGTGCGTAAGGGAGATGGGGGCCCGGCAGGGGAAGCCGGGCTGACGGAATGAACACTGCCAGACTTGACCTTCGGTTGGCAATATTTGGCAACATCGAATTCTCCGGCGAGGCAATAAGGGGCAAGTTTCAGGCGCGTTCGCGGGCCGCCGCGAGGAGGCCGTCCGTCAGGTCGTTGCCGAACACGCCGTCCGGGTCGAGCTCGCCCACGAGGCGCGCGAAGCCCGCGGCGCGCTCGTACGGGGCCGCGAGCTGCGTCGGGGTGAGCAGCGTGACCTTGCCCCAGTGCGGGCGGGCGCCCAGCGGCAGCAGCAGCTGCTCGACGGCGGCGACCGCGGGGACGACTCGCGCGGGGTCCTTGACCCAGGTGAAGTGGAAGGCCGCGGAATCCCTGCGGTAGGCGGGGCTGAGCCACAGCTCGTCCGCGCGGACGGTGCGCACCTCGGCGACGTGCAGCAGTGGGGCGAGCAGGTCCCCGATCCCGCGCAGCGCGGCGAACGCCCGCGGCGCGGCCGCCCTCGGCAGGTAGTACTCGGACTGCAGCTCGGCCCCGGCCCCCGGGGTCAGGTCCGGCCGGAAGTGCGGGAGCCGCTCGGACCACGGCCCCGGGACGCCCAGCTGCGCGGTGGCGGTCCCCGGCGGCATGCCGGGCACCGGATGCTGCGGCCGGTCGGCGGGCCGGCCTCCCGACCAGCCGCTGTCGGGCCGGCCCGGGCGCTTCTTGAGCCACACCGAGGCGTGTCCGGCGCGCCAGTCGGTGAACGCGCTGACGCTGTACGCCGCCGAGAACACCTCGTCGAAGCGGGCGGCGACCTCGTCCAGGGGCACGCCGAGGCGCACCTCCTGGGCGACGTCGAAGGCGTCCTCCAGGTCGAGGGTGACCCGGGTGACCACGCCCAGCGCACCGAGCGCCACCACGGCACCGTCGAAGTCCCCGGGACGGGACGCGCGGTCGAGCAACACGGTCGAGCCGTCGGGCGCGAGGAGCTCCAGCCCGCTCACGGCGGCCGAGAGGCACCGGTTGCCGTCGCCGGAGCCGTGGGTGCCCGTCGCCACGCTGCCCGCCACCGAGATGTGGGGCAGCGACGCGAGGTTGGCCAGGGCGTAGCCCGCCCGGTGCAGCGGGCCGATCACGTCCGCGTAGCGCATGCCCGCACCGACGGTCGCGGTGCGGCGCGCGGAATCGATCTCGATGAGCGGGGGCAGGGCGTCCAGCCGGACCAGTTCGTGGCGGCTGTCGGCGACCCGGCTGAAGGAGTGGCCGCTGCCCAGGGCCCGGATGCGGTCCGAGCCGGCGACGAGCGTGCGCAGTTCGTCGAGCGAAGACGGCCGGTGCAGCCGGGAGGCCCGGTAGGTGAGGGTGCCCGCCCAGTTGGTGGCGGGCCCGGTCGGAGTGCGCATGAACACCTCGGTGGCATGAGGCGGCGCCGGTCACGACGCCGCGGGGATGCGAACAGTCGTGCAGGGGAGAGAGGTGGGGAGGGAGGGAGGGAGGGAGGGAGGGTGGGGAGGGAGGGAGGGTGGGGAGGGAGGGAGGGAGGGTGGGGAGGGAGGGTGGGGAGGGGTGCGGTCGGAGGTGGAGGGGCCGGCGCCGCGGCGGACGGCGGCGCCGGCCCCGGGCGCTACGCGGCCCGCCCCGCGGACCGGGAGCCGGCCGGGGCGGGCTCCGGGGTGAGCCCGCTGACCGTGACGAAGCGGTACCCGTCGGCGAGCAGGCTCTCGATGACGAGGGGCAGCGCGGCCACCGTCTGGGAGCGGTCGCCCCCGCCGTCGTGCAGCAGGACCACCGACCCGGGACGGACCGCGTCCAGGATGCGCCGGGCGATGGTGGTGGCCCCCGGCATCGTCCAGTCGTCGGGCGCCACGTCCCACAGCACCACCCGCGAGCCCGTCTCGGCGAGCCAGCCGAGCACTTCGGGGGTGCGCGCGCCGTACGGGGGCCGGAACAGGGTGGGGGCGGGCCCTCCGGACGCCTCGGCCACCGCCTCCTGCGTCCGCTGCAGTTGCTCGTGCAGCTGCGGGCGGGTGAGTTCGGGGAGGAAGGGGTGGGACCAGGTGTGGTTGGCCACCTCGTGTCCCTGTGCGCGCATCCGGGCCAGTTCCTCGGGGTGGGCCCGGGCGTTCATCCCGACGCAGAAGAACGTCGCCGGGAGCCCGTACCGCTCCAGCACGTCCAGGACCTGCCCGGTGTAGGGCGGCAGCGGGCCGTCGTCGAAGGTCAGCGCGACCTCGCGGCTCGACCTGCTGCCGTGGCCGAGGGCGCCGCCCGCGCGGGTGAGCCGCGCCAGCGCGTCCTCGCTGGAGGAGATCCAGGATGCGAGTTCGTCCTCCCTGCCGGTCTGTGTGCCCCGGGTGCGCACCAGCCGGGTGAGCGAGTCCCGCGCGCGCCGTCCGGCCTCGGCGAGCGCGGTGGCGCCGACGGAACCGAACAGCGGCCTGTCCGGCAGGAGCAGGGGGTCGGCCCGGTGAACGGTCAGCCCGGCGGCCATCAGCCGCCCGTCGAGGATCCCGTTGGTGCTCTCCACCACGGTCACCAGGCCGGGGCCCAGCCCGGACAGGTAGGCGATCATGTCGTCGGCCCGGCCCGGCGCGAACGCGGCCGGGGGGCGGACCGGGCGTCCGTCGCCGTCCTGGACCGCGACCTCGTACCCCGCGGAGTTCCAGGCGATTCCGACGTACGGAACGGGAGTCCCGGCCGGAGCAGGGGTCTCCGCGCTGCCCGCGGACGCCGTCACGGCGCCGTTCCGTACTCGCTGAAGTGGCGTTCGGCGAACAGCTCGGGCCACCGGGGGCCGCCGAGGCCGAGCTCGCGGGCACGGGCGAGCATGTGCCGCCAGTACGGCTTGACCGGCGGCCACACGGTGCGGGTCGAACAGTAGGAGGCGTCCACGAAGTAGCGCGGACGGCCGGTGCCGGAGGGCTGCGGCCGGCGGGCGTGGAAGAGCGCCGAGTGCAGCAGGACCGTGGAGCCCGCCGGGAGGGAGTCGAGGACGGCCTCGCCCGGCAGGCGGTCGGTGCCGCGGTGGGCGAGGCCGGCCTTGTCGGCGGCCGCCCGGTGGGATCCGGGCAGCACGGCGAGGGCCGACACGTCCGGTTCCAGGCCGTCCAGGTAGTGCAGGGCGTGGACCATGGGTGCGGACCGGTCGGTCCCGGGCCCGCGCTCGTAGTCGTGGTGCCAGGCCTTGCCCGGCACGTCGGGCGCCTGCCGGTCGCTGTGCAGGTGGTGGAAGGCGAAGTCTCCGTCCATCACCTGCGCGATCAGGTCGAGCAGGGGCGGATGGGCTATGAGCTCGCCGTGCGCGGGCAGTTCGAGCTCCATCACCTCCGGGAAGGGGTGCTGCTCGGGGTCGATGCAGGCGGCGATGGACCGGGCGCGCAGCCCCTGGTCGACCCAGCGGTCCACCTCCGGGCGCAGCCGGGCCACGAGATCGGCGGGGAGGAAGCCGGGCAGGACCAGGTAGCCGTCGCGGGCGAACGCGTCGAGCCGGTCGGCTGCGAGCTGAGGGCCCGCCGCGACCGCGTCGGTTGTCGGGGGCGTCATGGTGTCGGGACTCCGTTCTGCTGATGCGGGGTGGCAAGGTGCCGAGCGGAAGGGGAAAGCGGGGGGCCGCAGGAGGATCAGGTGCGGACAGTGACCGCGGGCCAGTCAATGCCGTTACCGCGGTTGCCAGTTGCCTCGCCCGTGGGCGTGCGGGCCCCCGGTGCCGGCCAGTCGATGGCACCGCCGTCGGCCACCGTGGCAAGGGCGTCCCTGCCCGGTGCGGGCCAGTCGATGGCGACCGTGGAAGGTGCGGCCGCCGCGACGGCGAGGGCGACGACAGGGGCTATGAACAGGGTGCGAGCCAGGGTGCTCATCATTTCTCCAAGGCAGAAGAGCGCAGGGGAAGAATGCCGCGAAAGGCTGGCGGTGCAGGGTGCCGACGGCTGAAACGAACCGTACCGAGGCCGAAGAGCCTTGGCAACAAATTGCCAACCTCGGGCAAGTCTAGACCATCGCTGGAAGACCGCAACGAAGATTTCCGAGAGTGAGGCGGGCAAGGGGGTTGCCTCGGGACCCTGTCGTCGCTACAGTGCGTCACGTGTCGCTCCCGATTCCGGGAGCACCGGAATTCACGTCCACCGGGGGAACACCGTTAACTGCAAACTGCCCTGAATATTGGAATTCGGATGATGGAACAGCCGCTATTCGGTCGGCGTCTGAAAGAGCTGAGGCTCGCGCGTGGACTTTCGCAGGCGGCTCTCGCCGCCGACGAGATCTCCACCGGTTACCTGTCGCGACTTGAGTCGGGCATGCGGCAGCCCACCGAGAGGGTCGTTGCCTACCTGGCAAAACGGCTTGACATCGACCGGAGCGCCTTCGAAGCGCGGTCGGGAAGCACCTCCCTCGCCCAGGCCCTCACCCTCGTCTCCTCCACGGACGGTGACGAGGCGGTGGAAACACTCATGGCCGCCCTCGACAACGCCGAGGGGAGCGATCCGCTGCTGCGCTGGCAGGCGCTGTGGCTGATCGCCCGTCGCTGGCGGCGGCTGGGCAACAAGGCCGAGGAACTCGCCTGCCTGGAAGAGCTCGACCGGATCGCCGAGGAGCTGGGACTGCCCGAGCTGCGCTGCCGGGTCTGGGCCTCCCTCGCGCGGTGCCTGCGCTCCTCCGGCGACGTGCACCGGGCCATCGAGACCGCCGACAAGGCCGTACGGCTGGCCAAGGAGGTCCACCTGGCGGTCTCGGACATCAGCGTCGCACTGATGGCGCTCGTCGCCGCCGAGGCCGAGGAAGGACGCCTGCCCGACGCCCGGGCCCACGTCGACGAACTCGTGAAGCTGGTCGAGGACCTCGGCGGGCCGCTGCGCGCCGAAGCCCTCTGGTCGGCCGCGACCGTCCGCTTCCGCCAGGGCGACCAGGAGGCCGCCCTCGCGCTCCTGGAGCGCGCCATCGACGGCCTCGACAGCCGGGCCGACCTCACCCTGTGGGTCCGGCTCCGGCTCGCCGCCGCCTCCCTCTGCCTGCAGAGCGCACCTCCGCTCACCGGCCCCGCCCGGCAGCGCCTCGCGGAGGCCGAACCCGCGCTCGGGTTCGTCGGCACACCGCTGCTCAACCAGGAACTGCTCACGCTCAAGGCCCACCTCGCCTTCGAGCAGCAGCGGTACGGGGACTCGCGGGCGCTGCTCGACGAGCTCCACCGGGACGAGCTGTGGCTGACCTACCGCGACAGGATCCGGCTCGGCGTGCTCGACGGCAGGCTGCTCATCCTCGAAGGCCGGCTCGACGACGGGCTCGCCCAGCTCAAGGAGCTCGGCGAGGAGGCGCGCCGCGCCTCCAACGTGGACCTCGCCGCCGAGATCTGGCGCATCCTCGCGGAGGCCCTCGAAACCGCCCGCGCCGCCGCTCCCGGCACCGCCTGACGGGACGTCCCCCGGGCGCCGCCGCCGGCCCGGACACCCGCCCGAACCCCTGCCCCCGGGGACCGCAGACACCGAAACGTCTGCGGCCCCCGGGGGCTCTTCTGCGTACGCCCCCATCTCGCCGCACACCCGGCGGCCCCCGAGCGGGCAAATATTGCCAACCTCGTGGCAATCTGTTGCCTGGCTTGCTCCGGTCCTGTTAGGTTTCCGTTGCCCGCCTGCTGCACGGCCCGGCCTCCGAGCCGGCGTCCCGCGGGCTGCTTCCGTGCGCCGTCCGCCCCCTCCCGCCGGTGCCCCCGGACCGGACCGCGCCGCGCCCGAAGCGTCCGCCGAGCCTCACCGCCGAGCGCGTCTGGAGCCGCCATGAAGATCCTCGTTCTGCACCAACTCCCCTACCAGAAGGCCGACTACGGGGTCGCCATCGACCACCTCCGGCACCACGTCACCTACATCGGGCACCCCGACCGGCTCGCCGACCTCCCCTCCGGACTGCGCTGCCGCACCGTCGAGGTCCCGCCGGAGGAGGACTTCACGGCAGGGGTCCTGGCCCGCACCCGCCGCGGGGACGGCTACCGGCAGGTCGTCTCCCTCTCCGAGTTCGGCACCCTCACCGCCCCCCGCGTCCGGGCGCACCTGGGCATCCCCGGCCCCGACACGGAGCAGGTGCTCCGCACGCACGACAAGGTGCACATGAAGGAGGCGCTCGTACGGGCGGGCATCCGCTGCCCCCGCCACGCCGCCGCCCCACCGCCCCCCGGCGCCCGGCTGCCCTGGCGGGGCGCCACCGTCCTCAAGCCCCGCCGCGGCACCTGCAGCCAGGGCGTGGTCCTGTGCGCGGGTCCGGACGAGGCCCTGGCCCGGCTCCGCACGCTGCCCGATCCCGCCGCGTACCAGCTGGAGGAGTACGTCGAAGGCCGGATCCTGCACGCCGACGCCCTCGTCGTCGCCGGCCGGCCGCGCCACTGCGTGGTCAGCCGCTACGTCAACACCCCCGCCCAGTACGCGGCGGGACTCCCCCTCGGCTCCGTCCAGTTGCCCGCCGACCCGGCCAGGGAGGCGTACACGGCACGCGTCGTCGCCGCACTCGGCATCCGGACCGGCACCGTCCACCTCGAGTTCTTCGAGACCCCGGACGGCGAACGGGTCTTCCTGGAGGTCGCCAACCGGATGGGCGGAGCCGGCGTGGTCACCGCCCACCTGCGGCACACGGGGGTCCACCTGCCCTCCCACGAGATCGCCGGCCTCCTCGGCACCGAACCGCCCGCGCCCCGCCCCCGCAGCGGCCGCCACCACGGGTGGCTGGTCGTCCCCGGCCACCCCCTCCCGGACGGCTCCCGGCCCTCCGCGGACCTCCCCGCGCGGCTCGTGCGGCACCGGTGCGTCGACCGCGTCCACCGGCCCGGACCCGGCACCCCGCCCCCCGCCTCCATCACCTACCACGAGGGGCTGGTGCCCCTGGCGCTGGAGGTGTCCGACCCCGACCCCGCAGTCCTGGAGGACTTCCTCCATACCTGCGCCGACGCCCTCACCCCCCGTCAGGAGGCCGCGGCATGACCACCCGGACCCACCCCACCGACCTGCTCATCGCCGTGGGCCGGGCGCAGGCCTCCCTCGCCGGCGAACCGGACGCGGGCCTGGCCGCGCTGCTGCGCGACGCCGGCCTGGAGTCCCTCTCCCCCCTGTTCGACGAGGACGAGCTCACCGAAGGCCTCGACGAACTCCTCGACGGGCTCGCCCAGTACCCCTGGCAGCCCGTGGTCGACAGCGACGACGTCCACCTGCACGAGCCGGCCGGCACCGTGGTCGTCGACGACGACCGGCCCGACGCCGCCCTGCGGGCCCTCCTGCTCGGCTGGGCCTTCGGCAACGAGGTCGTCATCCGTGCCGGGCACGAGCAGCGGCGCGGCTTCTGGCGGGCCCTCACCGCCCTCCTGCACGGCTACGGCACGTCCCTTCCCGCGGCCCGCGTCGTACCCGCCGGCACGTTCGCCGCGGGCGTCCCCGTGCACGTCCCCGAACCCGCTCCGGGCCCCGACGGCACCGTCGCCGGCCCCGCCCGCGGCGCCTCCGTGTGGCGGGAGGACTGCCGCTCCGACTGGGTCACCGCCCTGCGCACCCGCACCTACCTGCGCGGCACCACCCTCGCCCGGGCCCGCGCCGGCGACTCCGCCGCCGCCGGCCGCCTCGACGCCCGGCTGCGCTACCTCGTGCACCGGGCGCGCAGGGCCCCGTACTACCGCGCCCTGCCCGCCGTCACCGGCCTCGCCGACCTGCGCCACCTGCCCGTCCTGGAGAAGGACGCGCTGACCCGTCACTCGCCGCCCGTCGGCAGCGGCCTGAGCAGCGGTGCACGGCCCACCGGCGAGGTGCTGCGCAGCGGTGCCACCACCGGCACCCCGCGCTACATCGTCTACGGGCGCGCGGACTGGAACAACATGGTCCGCGAAGCCGTCCCGCTGTTCTGGGCGATGGGCCTGTGCCCCGGCGACCGGCTCGTCAACACCCTCTTCGGCGGCGACCTCTACGGCGGCCTGACCACCACGCTCACCGAGTTCACCCGGATGCCGGTGGAGTGCTACACCACCGCCCAGTCCGTGACCGCGGAAAGCCTGCTGCGCCTCGTGCGGGTCTTCGGGGCGAACGCCCTGATCGGCGTGCCCGCGCTGATCATGCCGCTGTTGCGCGAGGCGTACGCCCGCGACCCGGGCCTGCGCCTGGAGAAGGTCCTCTACCTGGGGACCTCCATGAGCCCGGGGGACCGTGCCTGGCTGCGCGCCCGCCTGGGCACCCGCACCGTCTCCAGCGTCCTCGCCGTCAACGACGGCGCCCAGCTGGGGTACCAGTGCCGGGAGCTCGGCGGCGCCCTGCACCACGTCAACGACGACTTCAACCACATCGAGGCCGTCGACGAGCACGGCGTCCCGGTACCCGACGGCGAACCGGGGGACCTGCTCGTCACCACCTTCCAGAAGCACGAGGCCCCGCTGATCCGCTACCGCGTCGGCGACCGCGGCCGACTGCTGTGGCACGACTGCGCCTGCGGGGTCTCGGGCCGGGTCCTGGAGTACCACGGCCGCGCCGACGGCGTGATCCGGGCGGGCGGCCGGGCCTTCCTGCACGCCGAGATCGAGGCGGAGCTGGCCGGGCTCGGCGTCTCCCGGGTCCAGGCGGAGATCGTCTCGCAGGCGGGCCGCGAAGTCCTCACGGTGCGGACCGAGTCGCCGTCCGCACCCGCTCCCGCAGCGGTGCGGGAGCGGCTGGCGCGCGCCTTCCCCGGACTGGGTCCGGGGCGGTTCCCCGACGGGGCGCCGGACTCCTTCGAGCTCCGCGTCGAGTGCCTGGCCGAGGGCGCGCTGCCGCGCCATCCCGTCAGCGGGAAGGTGCGCCCGGTCGTGGACCTGCGGCTGGCGTCCGTGTGAACCCGCCGACGCCGACGCCACCGATCGCCTCCGCCGCACCGCCCCGACCCGTTCCACCGACCGCATCCACACCACCGACCCGAGTCCGACCGGATCCGAGGGGGACCACCTCCGTGAGCACACTGATTGCCGGGGCCCGCCGCCGCGCGCGGCGCTGGCTCGACATCGCCGCCCTGCTGCGGCACGTCCCGCCGGCCCTGCGCCTGCCGGTGCTCCTGCTGAACGTACTGCTGGGCCTCTTGCCGCTCGGCTTCGTCGTCGCCATGAGCCTGACGCTCCAGCGGGTCCCGGACGTCGTCGGAGGGGGCCCCGCCGGCTCCTGGGCGGAGCTGGTCGCCGTACTCGCGGTCGCCGGCGCGGCGTTCGGCATGCAGCAGGCGCTCGCGCCCTTCCAGGCGGCGGCCGGCGAGCTCGTCGTCCGGCACGTCGACCAGCGGTGCCGGGGCGAGCTGATGCGCGCGGCCCTGGCCGACGCACCCGCCATGGCCCTGGACGACCCTCGGCTGCTGGACCGGCTCGACGCGGCCCGCGAGGCCTTCGACCGGGCCTCCGCCTCCCCGGGCGACGCCGCCGCGGGCGCGCTCGCGCTGGTGGCCCGCTACACGCAGCTCGGCGGCGCGGTCCTCCTGGTGGGCTGGGCCGTGGACCCGCTCACCGCCGTCGCGATCGGCGCGACCGCCCTCACCATCCGGTTCGGCCAGCGCGGCTCGCTCGGTGCGTTCGGGGACTTCTACGACTCGATCACCGCGGACAAGCGCAAGGCCGCCTACGTCAAGAACCTGGCCACCGGCCCGCAGGCGGCCAAGGAGATCCGCCTGCTCGGCCTCGGCGACTGGATGAGGGCACGGCACCGCGCCGAGACCACGGCCTACCTCACCCGGATGTGGCAGGGCCGCCGCCGCATCCTCGGACGGCCCTTCGTCCTGCTCGCCCTGGTGGGTCTGGCCGGCAGCGCCGTCGCCCTGACCCGGCTGGCGCTCGCCGGGACGGACGGCGCCCTGAGCCTGCTGGAACTGGGCGTCGCCCTCCAGGCCGTCCTGATCCTCATGCGGTTCGGCGTGTACTTCCCCGAGGCCGACGTGCAGACCCAGTACGGGCTGATCGCGCTGGAGTCGATGCGGGCCTTCCGTGACGGCGCCCGCGCGCTGCCCGCCCTCGCCCCCGGCCGCGGCGTCCCCGCGGACCACCTCCCGCGCCGGGCCGTCCGCTTCGAGGGCGTCGGCTTCCGCTACCGGCCCGGCGGGCCGGCGGTCCTCGACGGCCTCGACCTCGATCTGCCCGCGGGGACCTCCACCGCGATCGTCGGCCTCAACGGAGCGGGCAAGACCACGCTCGTGAAGATGCTCACCCGGATGTACGACCCCACGGAGGGCCGCATCACCGTCGACGGGCACCCCCTGACCGACATCGAGGCCCGCGACTGGCACCGGCGGCTCGCCGTGATCTTCCAGGACTACGTGCGCTACGAGCTCAGCGCCGCCGACAACATCGCCCTCGGCGCGCCCGGCGCCCCCGCCGACGACGAGGCGCTGCTGCGCGCCGCGCGGCGGGCCGGGGCCGGCGCGGTGGTGGAGGGCCTGCCCGAAGGGCTGCGCACGGTGCTGTCCCGCGGCTACCGCGGCGGACGCGACCTGTCCGGAGGGCAGTGGCAGCGCATGGGGCTGGCCCGCGCGCTGCACGCCGTGCACGCGGGCGCTTCGGTGCTGGTGCTCGACGAGCCCACCGCCCAGCTGGACGTGCGCGCCGAGGTCGAGTTCTTCGACCGCTTCCTCGAGCTCACCCGCGGGCTGACGACGGTGATCATCTCCCACCGGTTCTCCACCGTGCGCCGGGCCGACCAGATCGTCGTCCTCGACGGCGGCCGGGTGGCCGAGCGAGGTACCCACGACGAACTCGTCGCGGCCGGCGGGCGCTACGCCGAGCTGTTCCGCCTCCAGGCCGAGCGGTTCTCCGACGAGCCCGGAACTCCCGCCCCGACCCCTCTGACGGACGTGACCGCATGAAGAACCTGACGTACACCGCGCGCTGGCTGTTCCGGCTGGCGTGGAGCACCGACCGGGGCCGGTTCCTGAAGGCCGCCGTGCTGCTGGCCGTCGGCCACCTCGCCACCCCGGCCGTCGCGGTCGGCCTCAGCGTGTTCACCGACAGCCTCCTCGGGGGCGACGCGGCCACCGCCCTCGCGCTGGGCGGGGTGATCGCGGCGGCCCTCGTCATGGAACTGATGCTGGGTCATTTCGCCCACCTGTTCTACTTCGAGCTCGGTGAGCAGGCCGAGAGCCGCATCAACTCCGAACTGATCGGCGTCACCAACGGCACCGGCACCATCGAGCACCTGGACAGCTCGGAGTTCGCCGACACCCTGGCCCTGGTGCGCGAGGAGATCCAGAAGACGCGCGGGTACATCGAGGCGCTGCTGCAGATCGTGGCCCTCTCCGTGCAGCTCGGCCTGACCACCCTCCTCCTCGGCTCCCTCGACCCGTGGCTGCTGCTCCTCCCGCTCGGCGCGCTGCCGCCCGTCGTCCTGGGCCGCCGGGCCCAGGCCCGGGTCGAAGCCGGCCGGACCGCCGCGGCGGAGCACACCCGGCGGGCCCGGCACCTGCTGCACGTCGCCACCTCCTCCCAGTCCGCCAAGGAGGCCCGGCTCTTCGGTGCCGAGGAGGCCCTCGTCCGCCGGCACGACCACAGCTGGGGGTCCGGCACCCGGCACGTCCGGCGCGGCCAGCTGTCCGGGGCCGCCCTGCGCGCCCTCGGTCAGCTGCTGTTCACCCTCGCCTGCTTCTCCGCCGTGTACGTCGTGCTCCGCGCGGCCGCCGCGGGCGGTGCCAGCCTCGGCGACGTGGTCATGGTGATCACCCTCGCCGTCCAGATCAACGTGCAGGTGGCCGCGGCCCTCGGCACGCTGTCCACGCTCCAGACCGCCGGGCGCACCGCGCGCCGGATCGAACGGCTGCGCGCCTGGCCGGCCGGGGAGGGTTCCGAAGGCGCCTCCGGGCCGGACCGCGTGCCCGCCCGTGTGCCCGCCGTCGTCCCGGCCCGCCTTTCGGCCGGTGTTCCGGCCGGTGTTCCGGCCCGTCTCGCGCGCGGCATCCGGCTGGAGGGGGTCGGCTTCAGCTACCCCGGCACGGACCGTCCGGTGCTCCGCGACGTCACCCTGGACCTGCCCGCGGGCAGCACCGTCGCGCTGGTCGGGGAGAACGGCGCAGGCAAGAGCACCCTGGTCAAGCTGTTGTGCGGGCTGTACCGGCCGACCAGCGGCCGGATCCTGGTGGACGGCGTCGACCTGGCGGAGGTCCCGCAGCAGGAGTGGAAGGCCCGGGTGTCCACCCTCTTCCAGGACTTCGCGCGGTTCGAGCTCACGCTGCGCGAGAACGTCGGCCTGGGCGAACGCTCCCGGCTCGACGACGACGCCCTGTTGCTGGGGGCCGTGGAGAAGGCGGGGGCCGGCCGGGTCGTGCGGCGCGTGCCGGGCGGTCTCGACGGTGCCCTGGGACGCGGGTACACGGACGGCGCCGAACTCTCGGGCGGCCAGTGGCAGTCGCTCGGACTGGCCCGGGCCGCGCTGCGCGAGCACCCGCTGCTGATGGTCCTCGACGAGCCCGCCTCGGCGCTGGACGCGACCGCCGAGCACGCGGTGTTCGAGCGGTACGCCGGTTCTGCGGGGGAGGTCGCGAGCGAGGGCGGCGTCACGCTGTTCGTGTCGCACCGCTTCTCCACCGTCCTCATGGCCGACCGGATCGTGGTGCTGGAGGGCGGCACCGTGGCGGAGCACGGCGACCACGCCGAACTCCTCGCCTCGGGGGGCCTGTACGCCGACCTGTTCGGCCTCCAGGCGCGCAGCTACCGGTGACGGGGCGGGGCGGGCTTCCGCTGCCCGCCCCACCCGTCACCTGCGCCGAAAGGGGCCCGCCGACCAGTGAGACGGTCGGCGGGCCCCTTTCGGCGGTTCCGCGCACGGGCTTCGCGGGTCAGCTCCGCAGCGGGGCCCGCGCCGCCCCCGCCCGTACGGCCTCCAGGACCAGGGGGGTCAGCAGCGCGCCCACGGCCGGCAGGAGCCAGCGCGGCACGACCCGGCGGACCGCACCCGGGCCGAGCGTGGCGAGCGCCGCCGCCGGCAGCGGTCCGGTGAGGTCCAGGGAGGCTCCGCCCCGGCCTTCGAGCCCGGCCGCGGTGAAGCCCAGCAGGAAGGAGACGATCCACACCTCGGTGAGGACGATCTCGCTCACCCGCTCGGTGAGGAAGGCCCGTTCGGGGCAGCGCTCCAGCGCGGCCGCCAGCCCGGCCGACAGTTCGTCCTGGGTCACTCCGTGTCCGCGCAGGAAGACCCGGGCCGAGCTGCGCACCCGGCCGTCCACGGTGGAGTCGTCGGGGATGCAGGCGTCGGAGTACTGGCCCCAGAAGTCGTAGTACGGGACGGTGCCCAGGCCGGTCAGGACGGTCGGCTCGGCGGGCAGCGCGGCCAGGTCCGGCGGAACGAGGCAGGCGGCCGAGCGGGGCCCGTGCACGGAGTTGCCGACCAGGCTGGGGGCGCCGTTGTCGTGGTCGACGAGGTTGGCCACCGGCACGAGCGTGCGGACGCCGCGTGCGGCGAGGTAGTGCAGCAGCGCGAGGTCGTCCGGGTCCCCGTCGGCGGCTTCGGCGCGTGCGTGGTCCGCGAAGCCGCGGGCCACCCCGGCGGGCAGGACGAGCCCCACACAGGGCACGTAGTCGTCGACGACGGGCGCCAGGTGGTGGCCGGACATCGCGGCGATCCGCAGTGCGTACGAGGTGCGCGACCCCCACTCGGTGAACAGGCTGAGCGCGGCGTCGGGCTGCGCGGCGACGAGCGCGTGCAGCCGCCGGAGGAAGTCCTCGGCGGGCAGGGCGTCGTCCTGGAGCACGAGGTGGTGGGTGGCGCCGGGCACGACGGCCGACCACGCCCGCAGGGCGGTGCGCAGCGCGTCCGGCGGGCCGTCGGGCGCGGGGTCGAGGACCACGGTGGCGTGGAGGTCCGGGAAGCGGCCGGCCAGGGCGCGCGCGGCCGCCTCCCGGCTGGGGTGGCACATCACGGCGGCGGAGAGGCGTACGGGCGATGCGGCGGCTCCGGGGGAAGGCCCGGGCGGCTCCGGGGCGGGAGACGGGTGCGCGTACCGGGTGGCGGTGGCCAAGGCTGCTCCTCGAAGGGGGACGGCGGCGGGGACGGGGACGGGGACGGCGGTCATGCGGCGGCCGCGGCCTGCGCGGGCAGGGCCCGGAGGGCCACCCGGCCCGCCTCCCGCCGCACGGCGTCGCGGTAGGGGGCGGTCAGCCGGTCGACCCGGGGCAGCAGGCAGTACGCGTCGACGGAGCCGTCCTCGAACGGCAGCGCGAACCCCGCCAGCGGCAGGACGTGCTCGTACGCGCTCTGCCCGCCCGGCCCGAACAGCGCCTCCGCCTCGGGGTCGACGACGAGCGGGCGGCCGTCGGGCCCGGTCTGGCCGTCCGGGGAGAGCAGGACGCCGGCGAGGAGCAGCCGGGTTCCGTCGACCGCCCCGACGACGACGCCGAGGCGCTGCCCGGGTGCTGCCGCGGCGAGCTCCCGCCGGGCCTCGGGGTAGTGCCGGTCGGCTTCCAGCCAGCCGCCGAACGCCAGGGCGAGTTCGAGGTCGAGCCGTGGCCACTTGGCGAGGTAGTAGCGGTTGGTCAGGGTCGCCGAGCGGTCCTGGGCGGCGAAGTCGCGGCGGTGTGGCAGGTGGATGCCGCGGACTCCCTGGCCGAGGACGATGGGGGTGCCGGTCCGTGCGATGCGCAGCCCCCATTCCTGGTCCTCGGCCCCCCATCCGAGGAAGCCCTCGTCGAGCAGGAGCCCGTGGCGGCGGATCGTCGCGGCGGGCAGGGCCATGAGGCCGGTCCTGACGAACGCCCAGGGGAAGCGGGCGAAGGCGGACGCGTACGCGGCGGTCCAGCGGGGGTCGCGGCCGGCGCCGGACTCGTCGAGGCGGCCGAACGCGGCGCGGAAGACCTCGTAGGGCTGCGTCTCGACGCTGTCGACGTCGTCGTCGATGACGGCGTCGTAGCCGAACACCTCGCCCTGGACGCAGACGTTCTGGCCGTGCTGGTAGTGGCGCTCCCACAGGTTGCGCAGGGCGTCCGGGGCGAGCGCCACGTCCGCGTCGAGGACCACGACCACGGTGCCGGACGCCTGCCCGATGGCGAGGTTGCGGGCGCGGCTGGTGTTCCAGTCCTCGGCGGTGTGCACGGAGACGATGCGCAGGCGGCCGGTGAACTCGGCGCACAGGGCGGTGTACGCGGGGTCGTACTCCATGGCACCGACGACGACCTCGAAGCGGTCGGCCGGCAGGGTCTGTTCCGTGAGGGAGGTGAACACGGCCCGGATGTTGTCCAGGCGCTGCTTGTACGGGATGACGATGCTCAGTGCGGTGTCGGTCATGGCGTCACAGTAGGAGCCCTTGGCACATGTTGGCAACGAATGCTTGCCAATTCAGGCAAGCTCATGTCAATGTCTTGCCCGAAGGGTCGGGCCGCCGCCCGCCCCGCCCGCCGCGCGGCCCCGGATCCACCTGGAGTTCTCGTATGCCGACGCCCGACCGGTACCTGTATCGCGCCGCCTCGCGTACGCCGTACTTCAGCGCGGACGGCGAGTCCTACTTCACCCCGACCCCGCTGCGGAACCTGCGCAAGACCCGCCCGCTGCGGGTGCTGTCGCAGGACGACTTCGCCTTCTGGCAGACCTACGGCTACACCGTCGTCCGGCAGGCCGTCCCCGCCGCCGCGGCCCGGCGGCTGCTCGACTTCGCCTGGCGGTTCCAGGACATGGATCCCGCCCGGCCCGACACCTGGTACCGCGAGCGCCCCTACCGTTCGCCGCTCGACCGCGACCTGCACGTCTACGGCTTCGTCGAGGCCTACCACCACCAGCTCCTGTGGGACACCCGGCAGGCCCGGCGCGTCCACGACGCCTTCGCCGACGTGTGGGACTGCGAGGAGCTGTGGGTGTCCCTGGACCGCCTGTGCCTCAATCCGCCCAATGTCGGCAACCGCGACCGCGCCCTGGCCACCCCGGCGGACGAGGGCTTCGACATCGCACTGCACTGGGACGTCGACACCACCCTGCCCGTCCTGCCGCAGCGCGTGCAGGGGATCCTCGCCCTGACCGACACGGCCGAGGACACCGGCGGCTTCCAGTGCGCCCCCGAGCTCTTCCGGGTCCTCGACCACTGGCGCACCGGCCGCCCGCCCGGCCGCGACCCGTTCCGGCCCGGCACCGATCCCGCCGAGTTCCCCGTGGTGCGGCCCGAACTCCGGGCCGGCGACCTGCTCGTCTTCAACGGGCTGCTCCCGCACGGCGTCGCCCCCAACACGTCGCGGGGCGGTGTGCGCGCCGTCCAGTACCTGTCGATGATGCCGGCGCTGGAGGAGCACCGGCAGCTCCGGGAATCCCGCATCTGCTCCTGGCGAACCCTGGGCACACCCGACTGGAACCCCACGCTCCTCGGCGACGCCCTGCGGCACGAGTCGCTCCGCTACGGTCCCGCGCGCCTCACCGGCCTGGGCGAGCGGCTGCTCGGCCTCGCCCCGTGGGCCACCGCCGACCGATCCGAACGACGGGAGCGGACGTGCGCCGCATCTGCCTGACCCTGCCCACGAACCGGGAGTGCACCGCCGCCCTCCTGGCCGTCGGCGGGGAAGCCGCCCACGCCGCCGCCGCGTTCGGGGTCGAGGTCCACTACCTCGTCCTGGACTCCACGCCCCCGGACACCTTCGCCGCGCACGCCGCGGCCGCGGCCCGCTGCCGCGCCCCCGGTGTCGTCGTCCACCACCTCGGCGAGGACGACCAGCGGGCCTTCCTGCGCCGCGTCGTCGCCCGGTCGGACGCCGCCGCCGACCCGGACGCCCTCCTCGCCCTGATGCTGCCGTCGGCGCTCTCGTACGGGGCGTGCACCAACCGGGCCTTCCTGTTCGCCGCCGCCCTCGGCTGCACCTCCGTGCACCGCCGGGACTCCGACAGCACCTACCAGGTGCACGGGGGACGGCCCGTCCACCCCGTGCACCACGAACTGCTCACCCTCGGCAGGACGGCCGCCGACGCCGCCGCCCACGTCACCGGACAGGACCTCGGCCCGGCCCTCGCCGGGCGGCGCGTCGCCCTCGCCGGAGCCTCCTTCACCGGCGCGATGTCCGTCGACATGGGCGAGGTCCTGGACCTCGACCCGGACACGTACGCCGAGATGGTCGGGCTGTGGGCGCCCGCCGACTGGCCGCCCGAGCGGCGCCGCCGCCTCGTCGCCGAATCGTTCCGCGGCGCCGGCGACGCCCCGTTCACCGGCGACCGCTCCCTGCTCACCCGCGTCGACCCGATGCGCGTCGACATGTGCAACATCGCCTTCCACTCCGTGCACGAGCAGGTGCCGCTGCCGCCGGCCACCGACACCATCGGCAGCGACTACTTCCTGATCCACCTGGTGCACGACGCCGGCCTCCCCGGCGTCCTCCACAACCGGCACATCGTCAACCACCACACCCCGGAACGCCGCACCGACCCCGGCTTCGCCGCCTACCAGCTGCGGTTCACCAAGTTCCTGCTGTCCATGCTGTACTTCAACGCGCTCTACCGCTCCATGGCGGAGGCGGGAGACAGCCTGCTCGACGCCTCCGGCGCCGTCCGCACCCGGGCCGTCGCCGCACTGGCACGGCGGGCCGCCACCCTGGACACCGCCGAGAACGCCGCCCGCCTGGACGCCCTCGACCGCTGCTACCGCCGCCTGGGCGGCCGGTACGCGCGGGTCGCCGAATCCCTCGCGCCCCGCCGCGAACGGCTCCTCGCCGAGGCCCGCCGCGACATCGAGGACTTCGCCCTGCTGACCGAGGCCTGGCCGCACCTGGTCCGGGCGAGCCGCACCGTCCCGGTCCCCGGCGTTCCCACCGCCGCTCCCGGGGTGTCCGTCCCGTCCGCCCCGGAGCGCGCGGCAGCGGGGTCCGCACCGTGACGGCCGCCGGAAGCCCGCTGCTGCGCGCCGCCCTGGCCGCCGCCGCCGAAGACCGGATCGTCTACGACCTCACCGGCATCGAGCGGGCCCACGACGCCCTGCTCCGCGAACTCCCGGGCGTCCGCATCCGCTTCGCCCTCAAGGCCTGCCCCGTCGACGGAGTCCTCGCCGCACTCGCCCGCAGGGGCGCCGGCTTCGACGCCGCCAGCCCCCGCGAGGCCGCCCAGGCCCTGCGGACCGGCGTCCCCCCGTCGCTGGTGCACTACGGCAACACCGTCAAGTCCGACGCCCAGATCGCCGCCGCCCACCGGCTCGGGATCCGGGACTTCGCCACCGACAGCCTCCAGGACATCGCCGCGATCGCCCGCCACGCCCCCGGCTCCCGGGTCTTCTGCCGCCTGGCCGCCCCCGGTGACGGCGCCCTGTGGGGGCTCGCCCGCAAGTTCGGCTGCGCCCCCGCCGACGCCCCCGGCCTGCTCCTCGCCGCCCGCGAGGCGGGGCTGACCCCAGCGGGCCTGTCGGTACACGTCGGCTCCCAGCAGATGACCGCCGACGCCTGGCGCGACGCCGTCGACGTCCTCGCGGACGTCCTCGCCGAGGCCGACCGGCGCGGTATCACCCCCGACCACGTCAACCTGGGCGGGGGCCTGCCCGCCCGGGGCTACCGCGACCGCCGCGGGCGGCCGCTGGATCCGCCCCTGGAGAAGATCTTCGCCACCCTCCGGGAAGGCGTGCGCCGGCTCGCGGACACCTCTGCCGTCCCCCTCGGCTTCGTCCTCGAACCGGGCCGCCACCTCGTCGCCGACCACGCGGCCGTACGCGCCCACGTCGTCCGGCTCACCGAGCGCCGCCGCCCGCCCGGCGAGCCCGACCACTGGCTGTACCTGAGCTGCGGCAAGTTCAACGGGCTCTACGAGATGGACGCCGTGCAGTACCCGCTCGAGTTCCCCACCCACCCCGACCGGGCACCCCGGGTCGCGGCCGTCGTCGCCGGCCCCACCTGCGACGGCGACGACGCCTACGACCCGCGGGCCCCCGTACCGGTTCCCGCGGCGGCCGCCTCCGGCGACCCCGTCTGGATCCACGCCGCCGGCGCCTACGCCGCCAGCTACACCACCCGCGGCTTCAACGGCCTCGAACCGCTCCCCTGCACGGTCGTCGGCGGCAGCGGCACCTCCCCGGACCGCGACCAGGTCCCGGGCACACCTTCACCGGGAGACGAGGACTGACATGGCCGCAAGGACATGGCACATACGACAGCTCCGCCCCGACGACATCGACGCCGTCGCGGCACTGGAGCGGGAGGCCTACGCGGCCCACGGACTCACCGAGGGGCCGGCCGCCCTCCGGGCCCGCTCCGAGGCCTCGCCCTCCACCTGCTTCGCCGTCGAAGGGGGCGGAACCCTCGCGGGCTACCTGCTCGCCCTGCCCTACCCGCCGGACCGCAGCCCCGACCTCGGACACACCGGACAGCGCGTCGCCCACCACTCCGGCAACCTGCACCTGCACGACCTGGTCATCGCCCCCCGCCACCGCGGCCGCGGCCTGGCCCGCGCCCTGCTCCAGCGCCTCGGCGAAGCCGCCCGCGCCCGACAGCACGACCGCATCTCCCTCGTCGCCGTCGCCGGCAGCCGGGCCTTCTGGACCACCCGGAACTTCCGCCCCCACCCCGACGTGCCGCTGCCCCCCGCATACGGCACCGACGCCGTGTACATGTCGGCCGCCGTCCGCCTCCCGGGCGACGGCACGCCCCGCATCGAAAGGGCCTGCTGAACCGATGGCCCCCACCCGCCCTGTCCCGACGGCCGTCCCCGGCACGGCGTACCGCACCGCACACCGCTCGATCGCCGCCCTCTTCGTCCTCCTCGGCTTCCAGTACGCCACCTGGGCCTCCCGCCTGCCCGCCCTCAAGGAACGGCTCGGCCTCGACGAAGCCCAACTGGGCCTGCTGCTGACCGGCTGCGGAATCGGCGCCGCCGCCTCCTTCCCCCTCGTCCCCCTGCTGACGGCCCGCCTCGGCACGCGCCGCCTCGCCCTGCTCTCCGCCGCCGCGCTGGCCCTGGTGCTCCCCGCCCTGGCCGTCGCGCCCGGCTACCCGACGGCCCTCGCCGCCGTCTGCGCCGACGGCGTGGCCGTCGGCTGCCTCAACGTCGCCATGAACGCCCAGGGAGCCGCCCTCGAAGCCGCCCACGGGCGCACCGCCATGGCCGGGTTCCACGCCGCCTTCACCGCGGGCTCGCTGGCGGCCGCCCTGCTCGCCTCCGCCGCGCACCTCCTCACCCCGAGCCTCACCGTCCACTTCGCCACCGCCGGGCTCCTGCTGCTGCTCCTCCTCGCCGCCACCGCCCGGGGCCTTCCCGCGGATCCGGCACGTCCCGCCGACGCGCCCGACGACGCCGCCGTCCGTGCGCCCGGCGACGCTCCCGGCACACGGCGGGACCGTGCGGGCGGCCGCGCCGTGCCGGCCGCGCTCTCCCGCGTGACCCTCTGGACCGGCTGCGCCATGGTGTTCGGCACCGTCACCGAAGGCGCCATGAACGACTGGTCGGCCCTCTACCTGCGCGACGCCGCCGGTGCCGCCCCCCAGACCGCCCCGCTCGGCATCGCCGCCGTCTCCGTCGTGATGCTCGCCGCCCGGCTCCGCGCCGACACCTGGCGCGCCCGCTGGGGCGACGCGGCCGTCATGCGCGCCGGCAGCCTCCTGGCCGCCGCCGGCCTCGCCGCCGCCCTCCTCGCCGGCGGTGTCGTACCCGCACTGGCCGGATTCGCCTGCGTCGGCCTCGGCATGGCCGCCGTCACCCCCTGCTGCTACGTGGCCGCCGCCCGGCAAGGCCCCCGGGCCCTGTCCCTCGTCGCCGCCATGGGCACCACCGGGCTCCTCGCCGGGCCCGCCGCCATCGGATTCGTCGCCGATGCGCGCGGCATCACCTGGGGCATGGCCGCCGTCGCCCTCGCCGCCCTGCTGACCGCCCTGTGCGGGACCCGCATCCCCCTGCCCGCAGGCGCCCGTACCTGAACGTCAGTCCCCGCGTGCGGCGAGCCGGTCGCCGAGCTCGCTGCGCGCGTACAGCACGTTCCGGCCCGCGCGCGCCCGCGTCACCAGCCCGCACGCCGCCAGCACGCCCAGGTGCTGCGACACCGCACCCGGCGTCACCCCCAGCACCCGTGCCAGGGCCCCCGTCGACTCCGGCGTCTCCAGCGCCATCAGCAGCGCCGCCTTGGGCCGCCCGACCAGGGCCGCCAGGTCCTCCGGTGCCGGCGGCGCCACCGTCTCCCACAGCGTCGCCACCCCGCGTGCCGGGTAGTCCACCCGGGGCACCTCCCCGATCGGCGCCGTCGCCTTCCGCCCGAACAGCGTCGGGCACAGGGTCAGCCCCGTACCTGCCCGCACCCGGCTGTCCGTGCCCATCGGGTGCAGCCGCAACACCCCCGACTCCCACCGCACGTTCGGGTGCAGACCCGCGAACAGCGCCGCCGCACCGCCGTCGGCGAGCAGCTGTGCCCGGTGCAGGACGTCCGCCTCCAGCACGCCCCGCATCCGCGGCCAGTGCGGTTCCAGCGCGGCCCGCCAGTACGCCTCCAGGGCGTCGGCGATCCGCTCCCGCAGCGCCTCCGGGTCGCCGCGCAGCACCTGGGGCATCCGCTGCCCGAGCCAGGCGGCATCGAGGTCGCGGCGCACCGTCGCGGCGTCGGTGCCGCGCAGGGTCCGCAGCTCCTCCGCCATCTCCGGCATCCGCGCCTGCGGGCGCGGGGTGATGAAGTCCGGCAGCCACCGCCGCTCGCTGACGAGCGCCGAGAGGATCTCCCCGTCCAGCTCCGGCAGCAGCTCCCGGACCCGGCGCAGCCAGCGCAGGTGCAGCGGGAAGTCCCCCGGATCGCGCAGTGCCCACAGGCTGTGGCAGGTCTCCTGGAGGGGCGAGACGGCGAACCGGATGCTCGTCAGGTCGTCCACGCCGAGCACGATCTCGATCAACGGCCCATGCCCCCTGCCCTCTCCGTCCTCCCCGCCACCGCCACCGCCGTTCCGGACGATGCTTTAGCCCACGCCTAAAAACCTAACAGTGGGCCGCCCGCCCCGGTTCAGTGGTGGGCATGCTCCTGCCTTCGCGCGGCCCTCTGCGGGTCTATGCCACCCTGACCTTCTTCGACTCCCTGGTGCCCGGCATCATGCTCGCCGGGGGCGTCCTCTTCTTCACCAAGGTCGCCGGTCTGGGCGCCGTCCAGGTCGGCAGTGGGCTGTCGGCCGCCGCCCTGGCCGGGCTGGCCGCGGCCCTTCCCGCGGGCCGCCTCGGCGACCGGATCGGCCACCGCCGCCTCCTGATCGGCCTCAGCCTGCTCCGCGCCCTGGTCCTGGCCGGCTACCAGTGCGTCGGCTCGTACCCGGCCTTCCTGGTGGTCGCCTGTCTCTCCGGTCTCGCCGAGAGCGCCGTCGCCCCCGTCCGGCAGGCGTACCTCGGCACCATCACCACGGCCGAGAACCGGGTCGCGACCCTCGCCTTCAACCGGGTCGTGCGCAACATCGGGGCGACCTTGAGCACCCCCGCTCTCGGTGTGGCCCTCGCCGTCGACAGCCCGTTCGCCTTCCGCGTGCTGATCGGCGGCGGCGCCGTCAGCGTGCTGGCCGTCGCGCTGATCGCCACCCGCCTGCCGGAGACGCGTACGCCGGCCCCTGCCCCTGACGTTGCCCCTGCCCCTGCCCCGAAGACGGCCGGCCGGCCCCGGACCGGAGTGCTGCGCGACCGCCCGTACGTGGCGCTCTCCCTCCTCAACGGGCTGCTCATCATGCACATGGAACTCCTGGAGATCGGCATGCCGCTGTGGGTCGCCGGGCACACCGACGCCCCCGCCTGGGCGACGTCGGTCCTGCTGTTCACCAACGTCCTCGTCGCCATCGGCCTCCAGATCCGGGTCGGACGCAACGTCACCGACGTCGGCTCCGCGGCCCGCGCGATGCGCAAGGGCGGTTGGTGCCTGCTGGCCGCCGCCGGCCTGTTCGCGGCCTCCGGCACCCTGTCACCCGCCTGGTCGGTGACGGTCCTCCTCGTGGCGGTCGTCCTCCTCACCCTCACCGAACTCCTCCAGTCCGCGGGGTCCTGGGGCCTGTCGTACGACCTCGCCGAGCCGGCCCGGCTCGGCGAGTACCAGGGGGTGTGGAGCCTGGGCACCCAGCTCGTCCGCGCCGCCGGCCCCCTCGCGGTGACCGTGGCCCTGACCTCCCTGCAGCACCTCGGCTGGCTGCTGATCGGCGCCGTCTACCTGGCGGCGGCCGCCCTGGCCCTCCCCCTGGCCCGCCGGGCCACTGCCCACCCGGCCCCGGTCCCCGCCCAGTCCCCGGAGCCCGCCCACGCGTGACCCCGGGCCGGCCCGGCAGGTACGGCAGGCGGTGTTTCGACGGACAGGCGCGCACTCCAGGAAGCCCCTGCGGGGTAATCGGGAGGCGGCTGGGGCAGGGATGCGGCACACTCCGCCGGGTGATCGTGATGCATCCCGTCCTGGAGATCTACACCCCTGACGGTTTCGACCTGTGGCCCGTCGCCGAGATCGAACCGTTCGGCTTCCTGCCCCTCAGTGGTGAGCTCTCACCCACCGAGGTCGGGACGGCGGTGATGCGCATCGCGGAGTGCAATGACATCGACCCCGACTCCGACGGCAACGGCGACGGCCCGCCCCGTCCGGCCCACGCACTCGGCTCGTTCCTCCACGGACTGCTGACCTCCGACGGCCTCATCGCGGCAGGCGGTCTACGGGTCACCGACAGCTCCACGGGTGTCACGTTCCTGCCCGGTTGCTGCGATGGCCTGGAGGACTGGCGTGACTGGCATCGGTTCATCGACGACGGCAGCCGGCTGGGCTTCGGTCACGACCCGTCACCGGTTGCGGAGCGCTTCGGCGACACCGTCCGGCTCACCGTCAACGCCGAGCAGAGCGACGGGCCGGTGATCGAGCTGTCCGTCACCGCGCTCCGCCACCTGCTCGCCGGGGCCGAACGCGACCTGGCCGACTTCCTTGCACTGGCAGCCGACTGGGCCTCCGAGCACCTGCCCGAGCACTGCGTTCCCGTCACGGCCGCTCTCGGCCGCGTTCTCGGCCTTCCGCGGAGGCGTGTCCTTCCCTGGGGATGACATCGTCGCGACGCAATGGCCTCGGTCTGTGACAGACCGCCTCGGCCCCGACAGATTGCGTTGGCCGGCGTCGCTACGCGCTGATCCAGCAGTACAGCCGGTGGCCGCGCGCGCACGCCCTCTTCGCGAGCGCGGCGAGGTCTTCCAGGAAGCCGATGAGCCCGCTCAGGTCCGGTGGGGTGCCGAAGGCGTCTGATGCGGACCAGGCACGGGCCACATCGGCCAGCTGCCCGCGGTCGGAGCGGGCGAGGGAGTCGCGGAGGGAATCCGTGAGCGACAGGGTGACGATCTCTCCGTCGCCCGCCATCCCGGCCAAGTGGCCGTGTCGCGGGTCGGTCTTGACGGAGTCGGGGGTCCGACCGGTGATGAGTGCCTCGGCCGGCAGCAGCGCGACCACCGGATCGACGCCCTTCACGACGAACGAGTCGTACTCCGTTTCCGTCGGCTGCCCGTCCTCAAGGACCACGGCCCGAGCGGCGTCTGCGTCGTCGGCGGCGGCGTAGTAGCCGAAGAGGACTCCCATGCGACCGATCATGACATCCGGCCAGGGGCCGGTACGGCCGCACCGTGCCGTACCGGCGCCGGTGGTCAGGGGGCGTCGATCAGGATGCGGTTGTCGGTGGGGGCGGGTGCGGCGAGGCCGTTCGCGTACGCGTTCTGGACGCGGGAGCGCTCGGTCGCGTCGGGGATGGCGTTGGTGCAGGCCGTGCCGGCGCTGGAGCCGGACATCAGCTGGGAGCACGGGCCCGGCTTGGTGTCCGGGAGGCCCAGGCTGTGGCCCAGCTCGTGGGTGGCGATGCGCGTCTTGTCGTAGCCCTGGCTCACGGCCTGCGCGCCGAGTTCGACCCGCACCTGCCGCCCCGGGCGGACCGGGCCGAGGGTGGCCTGCGGCCAGCCGGTGGTGGCGACGATGACGATCTCGGCCCGGGTGCCGGGTGCGGCCGCGACCAGGCGTACGTTGCTGACGTTCGCGTTCCAGTTGGCGACGCCGGCCGCGATCGCCGCTTCCCAGCCGGCGGCCCGGCTGCCGTCGTAACGGAGTGTCACCACCGCTGCGGTGGCGTCCGGTACGGGCGCGGGTGCCGCGGTCGCGGCGGTTGCCGTCACGAGGACCAGTGCGGCGGCGGAGGTGGCGGCCTTCAGCCAGGTGCGCAGGGACATGGTCGTCTTCCTTCACGCGTGGGGGACCCGGCCCCTCGGCGGAGCCGGGGCGCAGGAGACGCCGCCATCGCCCGCCTGTGGCCCGCGCGTTCGGACGGCCGCCCCTCCGGAGCCCTAAGACGGTAGCCCTGGATTTCAGTTGCCCGTCATGCACCTGTCAGCCAATTCCGGCGGGTGCTCCGGCCGGTGCCCGGTCAGCGGGCAGCATCGTCATGGCTGGGGCGGGGACGGCGGAGGTCGTGCCCGGGGTTCAGGCGACCGCCTTCTTGAGCAGGGCGGTGATGAGTTCTTCGTCGGCCGGGGTCAGTTCCCTGATGGCGTAGGCGGTGGCCCAGACGGTGCCGTCGTCGAGGGCCGCCTGGTCGCTGAAGCCGAGCGTGGCGTACCTCGACTTGAACTTCTCCGCGCTCTGGAAGTGGCAGACGACCTTGCCGTCCCTGGCGTAGGCGGGCATCCCGTACCAGAGCTTGGGTGCGAGGTCCGGGGCGGCGGTCCTGACGATCTCGTGGATCCGCTCGGCGAGGGCGCGGTCGGCCCCGGGCATCTCGGCGATCTTCGCGAGCACGTCCTGCTCGTCCGCCGCGGCCTTCTCCGCCCGGGAGGCACCGCGGCGGGCCGCCGCCTTCTTCTGGTCGTGGGCGTGGTCCTTCATCGCGGCCCGCTCGTCTGCGGTGAATCCGTCGTACTTCTCGGGTGTGGCCTTCGGGGACGGCATGGCGGGTTCCTCTCGTGGGGGTGGGGTGGTGGTGTGGGTGGGTGGTTCAGGCGGCGGGCTGCCAGGTGAAGCCGTCCGGGTCGGTGAGGGGGGTGGGGGTGCCGGAGAGGACGATGCGGTGCGAGCCCGTGCCGTCGGCGGGGACGCCGAGGTCCTTGGCCAGGGCGCGGCGCTTGTACAGCGCCAGCTTGACGGTGCCGGCCCGGCCGGCGGCGAACTCGGCGTACTTGCCGCCGACGCTCTTGGCCACGGTCAGGCCCTGGCCGGTGTAGAACTCCCGGGTGGCCTTCACGTCCTCGACGCCGAGGAGCAGGACGATCTCGTCGATCCGGCGGGTGGCTGGGCCCGTGTCCTTCTTCGCCGAGGTCGCGATCTTCCAGATCGTGCCGTCGGGGGCCTGGACGACGCCGCTGTACCCCCACAGCGACTTCCTGGCGGGCTTCAGGACCGTGGCGCCGGCGTCCACGGCGGCGTTGAAGAAGGCGTCGACGGTGGCCGGGCCGGACACCGTGATGCCCAGGGTGAAGCCGCGGAATCCGGTGGAGTGCGGCTCGGACGCCCGCAGCTGTACGTGCGTGTCCACGCCGAAGGCGGTGTAGAAGCGGCCGGCCGCGTCGAGGTCGGCCACCTCCAGGGTGACGGAGGAGAGGGAGGTGCGGGCTGCGGTGGAAGCGGTGGTGTTTGCCATGACCCACACGCTACGGTCGGCAGGTCGGCGGGGGCTTCTCGATTCCTGACCGGTCGGGAGGGACGCCCCGGGCCCGTTGCGCGGGCCGGCTTCCGGACCGGCTCGCGCTGGTGCCGTCGCTGGAGGAGCTGGGCCTGCGCCGGAACGAGGCCGGTCGGTCCGGAGCGGAACGGGTGCGTGGTCCTGACCTGATCGCGGGGTGGGCTGAGCAGGTGTCAGCCCCCGGTCGGGCAGGACGTGCGGGTCCGCCTTCCTGCCCGGCAGGTGGGTCCGTCAGCGCCGGCCGGCGTGTTCGGCGTTCTCCAGTGTCTCGGCCAGGACCCGCCAGATCTCGGCGGCCAGGTCCATGTTCGAGGCGCGGCGGGCCTCGTCGCCCAGGCGCTTGAGGCGGGCGCGTCCCTCCTGCTGGTTGCCCTCCACGATCAGCAGCAGGCTGTCGAGGGTCTGGAGCCGGATGCGGTCGCGGTAGGTGAGGACCAGGTCGTCGAAGTCCAGCCGGTCGTGGGCCGCGCGGGCGTCGGCGTACCGGCCCTCCTCGAACGCGAGGTGGGCCTGGAGGACCAGGAGTTCCTGCTGCTGTACGGGCGTGCCGATGAGCGAGAGCGCCGTCTCCGCCTCGGTCAGGCAGGTCCGGGCCCTGTCGGTGAGGGCGGGCCGGGACTGGAGGTAGAGCGAGGCCGCGGCGAGCCGCAGCCGCGCCCACAGGACGGGGTCGACGCGGCTGTCGAGCGACCGCATCGCCCGGCCCAGGTACGCGTGGACGGCCTCGTCGTCCCCCTGCCGGGAGCAGACGGTGGCCGCCGACCAGAGGGCTTCGGCGCGCAGCACGTCCGGTCCTTCCTCGACGAGGGCGACGAGCTCCTGGGCGTGCGCCCTGGCGTCCGTCACCCGCCCGGCCTCCGCCTCGGCCGACACGAGGGCCAGCAGTGCGGTCCCTGTGTCGGAGACGGTGAGTCCGCTGTCCTTGGCCGTGCGGTGGGCGCTCTCGGCGAGTTCGAGTGCGCGGGCGATCTGGCCGGCCGAGCGCAGGCACCGGGCGAGCTGCGTCCTGGACCTGGACTGCAGCGCGGGGAGGCCGAGTTCGTCGGCCACCTCGGCGAGCTTCTCCAGGCAGGCCAGTTCCTCGGTGCGCTCGCCCCTGCGGTGCCGGAAGCCGGCGATCAGCCAGAGGGCCTGCCAGCGCAGCTGGGGGTCCTCCTCGTCGGCGGTCGCGAGGGCGTCGACGAGTTCTTCGACGGACTCGTCGTCGGTGCAGGAAGCGGCGATGCTCAGGGTCCGTGCCAGCGAACTGCCGCCGCCGGCGGCCGGAGTGGCGTTGAGCGGGGCGTCGAACGCCTGGCGGTCCACGCCCAGTTGACCGGCGAGGTACGCGACCACTCGTTCGGTGGGCTGCCGCGCGCCCGATTCGAGCCGTGACAGGTAGCCCGTGGAGATCTCCTCGCCGGCCAGTGCGGCCTGGGAGAGTCCCCGTTCCAGCCTCAGGGCTCTGAGGCGCGCACCGAATGATGACTCGTCTGTCATGTGGAGTCCCGCAATCGAATTACTCGGATACAACCATGATCGCGCTGCCCCCAGTACGCTCTGTGGCGATCTTATCGGCCCGCCGACGGCTTGGCAAATGATTTGCCGGATGAGTGCCTGAACCGTGGAAGATTGGCAGCATCTGGCAACTTAGCTTGCCAGCGGAGGTCCGGGGTTCTAGCTTGACCATCGGCCGATCCGCTGTGGAGCGGAAGCCGAGCCGACGTCTTCCACTGCTCGATCCCTCCTCGGGGGATCTCCCCTTCGGAGCCGCACATGCGTCCACGCGTCCCCGCCAAGGCCACCATGCACGCCGACGAGGCGTACACGGACGAGGCGCTCGTCCGACGGCTGCTGCGCGGCCAGTTCCCCCGGTGGGCGGACCTGCCGGTGCGGCGGCTGCCGTCGGGTGGGACCGTCAACGCGATCTACCGGGTCGGGACCGGGCTGACCGTCCGGCTGCCGCTCACCGGGGGCGGGGCCGGGGCGATCGACCGGGAGGCCCTCTGGCTGCCCCGGCTGGCGCCCCTGGTGCCGGTGCCCGTCCCGGAGGTGCTCGGGCGGGGCGAGCCCGCCGAGGGCTACCCGTGGGCGTGGGCCGTGCACCGGTGGATCGACGGCGACGTCCTGGTCGAGGGCGTGGCGGACGGTTCCGGGCGGCTGGCCCGGGACCTCGCGGGCTTCGTCACCGCCCTGCGCGGGGTGTCCCCCGGAGGGGGGCCCCGCGCGCACCGGGGCGGGCCACTGTCCGCCGAGGACGCGGAGACCCGGGAGGCGATCGAGGCGCTGCGCCGCACGGACGAGCCGTTCGACGCCGGGGCGGCCACGGCCGCCTGGGAAGAGGCCCTCGCCGCTCCCGGCTGGTCCGGGGAGCCCCGGTGGATCCACTCCGACCTCATGCCGGGCAACCTGCTGGGCGCGGGCGGCCGGCTGGCGGCGGTGATCGACTTCGGCACCGCCGGGCTCGGCGATCCGGCCGTCGACCTCATTCCGGCGTGGAACCTGCTGCGGCCCCGCGCGCGGGAGGTGTTCCGCGCGGCCGTGGACGCCGACGAGGCCTCCTGGGCCCGCAGCCGCGGATGGGCGCTGTCCATGGCCCTCATCCAGCTGCCGTACTACCGCGAGACGAACCCGGTCATCTCCGCCAACGCCCGCCACGTGATCCGCGGGGTGCTCGGCGGCTGAGGCCGCCGCGCGGGCCCGCTCTGTTGCCGATCGAGGCAAGTCGCATTGCCTCCATGAGGCAACCGGAGCGGTCGCCGGTGCGGTGAGGGCGGGTCAGGGGGCGACGGCCCAGCGGGTGATCTCGCCGGTCTCCTGGGCCACGTAGAGGGTGCCGTCGGGGGCGAAGGCGAGGCCGTGGGGTTCGCAGGCGGGGGTGGGCAGGGGGAATTCCGTGACGGTGCCGTCCGGGGTGACGCGGCCGATGCGGCCCGTGGCCCAGGCCGTGTACCAGCAGGAGCCGTCGGGGGCCACCGCCACGGCGTGCGGGCGGCACCCGGGGTCCGGCAGGGGGTGTTCGGTGATTCCGCCGGGGGTCAGGCGGCCGATGCGGCCCGTGCCGATCTCGGCGAACCACAGGGTGCCGTCCGGGGCTGCGGCCAGGCCGACGGGGGCGGCGCCGGGGGTGGGCAGGGGGTGGAGGGTGGTCTCGCCGGCGACGGTGATCCGGGCGAGGGCGTTGCCCTGGTTGAGGGTGCACCACAGGGCGCCGTCGGCGGCGGTGGTGACGAAGGACGGGAAGGAGCCGTTGGGGAGGGCGTGTTCGGTGAGTTCGCCGTCCGGGGTGAGGCGGGTGACGGTCGCGGTGTTCAGGGTGGTGAACCAGACGGCGCCGTCCGGGCCGGCAGTGATGCCGTACGGGCCCGGGGCGGATCCGGGGACGGCGTGGGAGCGGGCTTCCCCGTCGGGGGTGATGCGGCCGATGCGGTGGTCGCGGTTGCGGGTGAACCACAGGGCTCCGTCGGGGCCGGGGGTGATCAGGGTGGGGCCGCAGTCCGGGGAGTCGAGGGGGAACTCGTCGATCCGGCCGTCGGGGCCGAGGCGGGCGATGCGGCCCGCGTGGACCAGGGTGCACCAGAGGGCGCCGTCGGGGCCGGCGGTCAGGGCGTAGGGGCCGGCGGCCGGGGTGGGGAGGGCGTACGTGTGGATCAGCTGGGGCCGGGGCACGGGGGGGCCTTTCGGGGAGGGCGGCGGGAGTTCAGGCAGCGGGGGCGTGGAGGGCGAGGCGGTCGCCCTGCCAGCGGGTGCACAGGCGGCGGTCGTGGCTGACGACGACCACGGCGCCCGGGAAGCAGGCGAGGGCCTCGTCGAGTTCCTCGGCCAGCGCGGGTGAGAGGTGGTTGGTCGGCTCGTCCAGCAGCAGGACGTCGGCCGGTTCGGTGACCAGCCGGGCCAGGGCCAGGCGCCGGCGCCGGCCCGTGGAGAGGGCGCCGACCGGGGTGGCGAGCTCTCCGGGGGCGAACAGGCCGAGCGCCAGCAGCTGTTCGGTGTGCTCCTCGGGCGTGCCGGGGCGTCCCTCGGCGAAGGCCGCGAGGAGCGGGCGGCGGGCCGGTCCGGGGTCGGTGTGCTGGGCCAGGAGTCCGGTGCGGGCGCGGCGGACCACGGTGCCCCGGTCGGGGGTGACGGTGCCGGCGAGGACGCCGAGCAGGGTGCTCTTGCCGACGCCGTTCGGGCCGGTGACCAGGAGCCGGCCGCCGGGCGGGAGGGTGAGGTCCACCGGTGCCAGGCGGTCCGTCAGGGAGACGGCGTGCGCCGCGAGGGCCGGGCCGTCCGGGGCGGCGGTGCGGGCGGTGCGCGGGACGGCGGTGAAGCGGAGCGGGTCGGACGGGGCGGGGACGGGGCGGGCCAGCAGGCGGGCGAGGCGTTCCTCGGCGTTGCGGACCCGGCCGGCCAGGGACTGCTGGACCCGTCCGGCCGCGCGGTCGTAGGCCATCTTGTTGCCGTCCTTCATGGCCCGGCCGGGGGCGACCTTGCGGGCGGTGACGGCGGCGGACTCCCGCAGCCGTTCCGTCTCCTCGCACCAGGCGGTGTGGGCCTGGGCGCGGCGCTGCCGTTCGGCGGCGCGGGCGGCGAGGTAGCCGGCGTAGCCGTTGCCGTAGCGGACCGTGCGGTGCAGGTCGCCGTCGACCTCCAGGAGGGCGGTGGTGACGCGTTCGAGGAACAGCCGGTCGTGGGAGACGGCGACGGTGATGCCGCGGCGGGCGCGGAGGTGGTCCTCCAGCCAGGTCAGGGCCGTGTGGTCGAGGTGGTTCGTGGGCTCGTCGAGGAGCAGGACCTCGGGGGCGGAGGCCAGCAGGGCGGCCAGGCGCAGGCGGACCCGTTCGCCGCCGGAGAGGTCGCCGGCGGTGCGGTCGCGGGGCAGTCCGAGGAGGCCTCTCAGTAGTTCTCGCCGAAAAAACAACGCTAAGGACTGAGTCGCAGGTCAGCGTGCGGGTTCCGGCAAGGCCGTCTGCTCGTCGTGTTCGCGCAGCATCCGCATGACGGTTGCGGGTGAGGGGTGCTGGCCCTTCTTCTTGCCGGTGGTGATGACGAGGCGTTTGGCGATGTCGCGCAGGCTCATCTCCTGCTGGCGCAGGTGGAGGGCCATGGACAGCATGTCGTCGTCGGTGACGCCCGCGCCGCCGATGGTCTTGCCGCGCTTGCGGGCGGATTCGTGGCCTTCGAGGGTGCGGTCGCGGATGTATTCGCGTTCCATGCCGGAGAGGGCGGCCAGCACGGTGAACACTACGCCGGAGGGGTCGTGCGAGCCCTGGAGCTCACCGGTGAGGAACTCCAGGCCGACGTCGCTCGCTTTCAGTTCCTCGGCCAGGGTCGCCAGTTCGATGCCGCGGCCGAGCCGCTTGTGCTCGTGGACGACGAGGGTGACGCGCACGCCGGAGGCTCGCAGTTCGCCAGCGAGGGCGACGGCCTTGTCCAGTTCGGGGCGCTGGGTGGCGCGGGTGGAGATCTTCTCGGAGAAGATCCGGGTGACCCCGGCTTCGGTGAGCGAGTCGAGCTGGGAGTCGAGGGACTGCCGGGCGGTGGACGCCCGTGCGTACCCCAGGCGGGCGTGTCCGACCGGTTCGGTGCCGGCGTCTGCGGGCCGGGGCAGTTCGGTCCAGGCCGAGCCGGGCTTGCGGACGGCGGGGGTCGGCACGTTCAGTGCCCTGGCGAGTTGGGGTACGAGGCGGAAGCGAGCGGTGTGGTACTGGATGGCCACCTTGCCCTTGCCGGTGCGGCAGGGCGAGCCCGCGGGGGCGGCGCAGGTGGACATCGGGCAGGCGTGCGATTCCACGCGCTTGAAGTCGTTGCTCACGACTCCGGACTGTTTCATGAGGGTGTTTCAGGCGTCCAGCCATTTGCAACAACTCATGAAACGTGATCACCGCAGGTGAGCCTCCGGGCCGCCGGGTGTTTCACGAGCGAACACCTATGAAACACCCAAGCTGACAGACAGTCGCCCGCCGTGCGGGCCGCCGAGCCGCCGGCTGATGTAGGCGCCACGACGTTCGTGGGTGCCGACGAGAGCGATCTACTGATTCGGACACTCGTGGGCGGACAGGCGACGGCCCATCCAGATGTCATCGACGTACGCCCCGTCGAGGAAGAACTCCTCGGGCAGGATCCCGACGACCGTAAAACCGCATCGCAGGTAGAGCTGTTGGGCCGGCAGGTTCCGCCCGAGGACGCGGAGCGTGATGCGGCGGGCGCCTTGAGCCTGGGCTGCTGAACAGGCTGCTTCCACAAGGGCCTGCCCGATGCCTTGGCCTCGTACGGAGGCGTGCACTCCCAGACCCTGAATCTGGCGGACGTGACGGTTGGATTCGAGGGGAGTTGGCGGGCCCTGGGTGATGTATCCGACGATCTTGGTGCCGTGCTCTGCGATGAGGAAGCTCTCCGCGGGATGCCGCTCGTCGAAGACGACTCCATCAGCCTGGCGAATGGGGGCCGCCTCGCTCACCGGGGACCACACTGCGCGATGCAGGGCCAGCAGCTGGCGTTCGTCTTCCGCCCGGGCCGACCGAATCGATACGCCTGATGACATGTCGCCATCGTAGTCGCGCATTGCACCGGGATCAGGGCTCTGGGAGTGCTGTCAGCGGTCCGGAGTTTGCCTCCCGCGCGTTCACTTGGCCATTTCTTATCGATACTGACTCAATTTCGGCGCCACATACTGCCCAGCATCGGGACATCGGAGACGCGTTTAGCAATCGTTTATCGCACGGGGCCAATGTGGGTCCTGCGACGAACGCGTCACGGCGGTCAGGAGATTCAGTCAAGTAGCGAATCATCTGAGCCACTGAGGCACTGAGTCGCTTGGCGGATCTCGGCTCTCAAAGCAAGATCGCCTAAAGGGGCCGACCGACCGGTCGGCTCACCTTTCACCACCTGAGGAGGAACCATGTCGGTTCTGCGCGCCGCCCTGAAGGACACCACCGAGGTCATCACCGCCTGGGCGTTCTCGTCCAAGGTGAAGTGACCTGAAGGCCGGCCGGTCCGCGCTGGAGAACCTGGACTGTTCTCCAGCGCGGGCCGGTCGGCCCTTTTTCTGCACCCAATCCAGGAGGTTACGGTGGCGTCGCTCACGGGGATCGACACGTTCATCATCAAGACGGTCGAATGGTGCAATCTGGACTGCACCTACTGCTACTTCTACCACGGCCAGGACAGCTCGTTCGAGAAGCGCCCGCGGTACCTCCCGCGCCGCACCATCGAGGCGTTCGTACCCAAGGCCATTGAACACTGCCGGGCCCACGGAATCGACACCATCCACCTGACGCTGCACGGCGGGGAGCCCCTGCTGCAGCGCAAGGACGACTACCTCTGGATGATGGAGCAGTTCGACAAGATCGACGTGGCGGGGATCCGCACGATTCGCAAGTGCACCACCAACGGGGTCACCCTCAACGCCGAGTGGGCTGAAATCCTCGCCCGATACAACGTCCACCTGGGCGTCAGCATCGATGGCAGCCGCGAACTGCACGACTCGGCCCGCGTCGACCTGGCTGGCCGCGGCAGCTACGACCGCGCCGTGCGAGGCCTGAACACCGCCCTGGAGTGGGCGGACAGGGGGCTGAACGTCGGAACCATCACCGTGCTCAATCCGGACGAGCACGGAGGGGACACCTACCGGCACCTGCGCTCACTGGGCGTCGAGCTGATCAACATCCTGCTTCCGGAGAACAACTACGTCCAGCCGCCGACCCCGCGCTCGGACGGCCGCACCTATGGGGACGTCCTCGTCGAGTTCTTCGACGCCTGGGTGGCCGAAGACAACGAGCGTGTGGACATCGGCCTGTTCGCCGACGTCGCCCGGGCCGTGGCCGGCCTTCCGTCCTCCAGTGACCAGTTCGGCTTCGCCCCGGTCCGGGTCGCCGTCCTCGAAACCGACGGATCCCTCCAGCCCACGGACAACTTCCGCGCCTGCGCAGACGGCATGAGCGAACTCGGCGTCAGCATCTACCGCGACAGTATCGACAAGCTCTACAACCATGAATTCTTCCAGCTCTGCATCAACCAGCAGGAGCTCATCCCCGACGAGTGCGGGACCTGCGAATTCGTCGACATCTGCGGAGGTGGCCGTATCACCTCCCGGTACTCGACGGAAGACGGGTTCACGCGTAAATCCGTCCACTGCGACGCCCTCTACCGGATCTTCGGTCACGTCAAGAAGACGCTGACGGAAAACAGTCTGGTGGAGAGCGGACAGGCGTGAAACAGCAAGAAGCCGCCGGTACGGAATCCGCAGAACAGCCACCATCAAACTGGCGAGCGTTCTACGTGGCGTGGGCCGGACAGCTCACATCGAGCCTGGGCGGCCCATTCCAGACCATCGCATTGGGTATCTGGGCGCTCGAAAGCGGCCACGGCCCGACCGGCCTGTCGTGGATTCTCGCCGCAGGCACCCTCAGCCAACTCGCAGGCGCCCTGCTCGGCGGCCCCCTCGTGGACAGGTTCGGCGCCCTGCGCACCGTTGCCGTCAGCGACCTGGTCCGCTTCCTGCTCGCCGTCGTACTCGGGTGCCTGGTCTGGGGCAGCGCACCGCTTCACTGGATCATCCTGGTGACCGCCGTCACCGGCTGTATCAGCGGAGCCTTCCTGCCGGCCCTGCGGGCGCTGGCACCGGCCTTCCTCACCGAGTCGGACCTACCCCGCGGCAATAGCTTCTTCGAACTGGCCAAGAACGCCAGCATGCTCGGGGGCTCCCTCCTTGGAGGTATCACCCTCACCCTGACCGGACCGGTCGCCGCCATCGCCATCAACGCGGCTTCCTTCGCCATCGGCGGCATCGGGGCTGCGCTGGCAGCGCGCTCCGCACACAGCTCGCCGCAACCAGCGGCGGAGCCGATGCTGACCTCCCTGGCTGCCGGCATCAGGTACACCCTCACAGCACGATGGCTGCTGATCCTGATCGGCATCGACGCGGTCATGGACTTCGTCACCGCCGGCCAGCTGTCCGTCGGCCTGCCGGCCATCACCCAGGAACTGGGCGGCGGAGCGGCCCTCGGCGTGCTCTTCGCCAGCTTCGGCGGAGGCTCCGTCATCGGAGCGTGGCTCGCACCCCGAGTCCGGCCCGGACGACTCGGCCCGGCAAGAGCCGTGCTCGTCCTCCACCTGCTGCAGGCACCTCTCCTGGCTGCTCTTCCAGTCAGTCCGCTTCCGGTGGGAGCTGCCTGCCTCGTGGTGATGGGCGTCCTGAACGGCATTGCCGTCGTGATCTACATGTCCATCATCCAGCGAACCGCCCCCAGCGCCATGCTGGGCCGGGTCATGTCACTTCTCGTGTTTGCCGGGCTCAGCCTCCAACCCCTTGGCCAACTGTCCACCGGCTGGAGCATTGAGGCCGGCTGGCTCGCGGCCTCGTTCGTGATCGCGGCATCCATCATGGCGGTCACCTCGGCGGTCGCACTGACCAGCAAGACCCTGCGCGATCTTTAGCAGAAGTCACGGACGGCTGTACGAGCGCATCGAGAACATGCTGACCGTGCACGACGATGCCGCCCTCCGTCGTAGACGTGCACCGGTACGTGTACGACGGAGGGCAGCACTGCGGCACCCACAGCTGTCCGGCTTTCCGCTCCCCAGTCCCTGACGGGCCCGTACGCTCCGAGCTCCCGGCACCCTGCGGGGGCCGATTCGCCGCTCTACAGCCCGGCTCCGGGACCGTCGGTGTCCACTGTCCGCAGCGGCCGGTGTCCCCGGTCGTCGAGCTGGGCGAGTTCGCGTTCGTAGTCGACGGTGATCGAGCCGTAGTAGTTGACCACCGAACTGCGGGCCGGGGAGATGTGCGCCAGTACCTCGGCGTCCACCTCGCGGCCGGCGCCACGCAGCTGGTCGACGGCCAGGCCCATGTACACCGTGTGCCAGCAGACCACGCTGTTGGTCACGACGGTCAGGCACCACGCCTGCTCGTTCTGCTGCTCGGGCTGGCGGCGGGCGACCTTGCCCTCACGGGCGTAGTGGAGCTGGCGGCGCAGGGAGTGCAGGGACTCGCCCTTGTTCAGCTGGCGTGCGATCTTCCGCCGGTAGCCCTCGTCCGACAGGTACTTGGCGGCATAGACCGTTCTGCGGATCGCTCCGTACTCCTTCAAGGCGGCGGCCAGCGCGTTCTGCCGGGAGGACGCCGATAGCTTGCCCACGATCAGGGAGGCGGTGGCGTGCCCGTACTTCAGCGACCCCGCAAGACGCAGCAGGTCGTCCCAGTGGTCGGCGACCAGGTCAAGGTTGGCCTTCTTCGTCAGCAGCGGTCCCGCCTTCGGGAACCGCTCCTCGTAGTCGGCCTTCGCGCCCATCCTGTACAGGGTGATCTTTCCGAGGTCGCGGATGCGCGGCGAGAGCTGCTTGCCCACGAGGTCGAAGAGCCCGAAGTTGACCAGGGTGACGCCGTGCGTGTCGGTCGCGTGCTCGGTGATCGGCAGGTCGGTGGCGTTGCCGAGGATCTCGTCCAGCACGTAGTGGGCCTCACGGTGTGTGGCGACGATGACCTTGGTACCGAAGGTGGAGTGCTGGTCGGAGACGTGCGTGTAGGTGGAGATGCCCTCGGCGACGAAGTACTTGTTCAGGTGCCGGGCGGTGATCGACTTGCCCCGCGTCGGGAACCGCTGTCCGTCGGAGGAGGACAGGGTGCCGGAACCGAACATGGCCGTCATCGGCAGCTTGTGGTGGTGGTTGACCAGGCAGATGTTCGCCTCGCGGAGCGTCTCCTCGCGGATGTACCACTCCGCGGTCCACGCCAGCACGTCGTACGGGATACCGCATGAGGCGGCCATCCCGTGCAGTCCGAGATTTGTGGAGAGCCCGATCAGGCAGGCGATCAGATTGCGCTTGAGCTGCGGGGAGCGGGCCTGCTTGCCGCCGGCGTGGACGAAGCAGTCCAGGAAGCCGGTATGCCGGTCCATCTCCACCAGCAGCGAGGCGATCGGCACGTTCGGCAGCATCCGCTCCAGCTCGGCGTGCAGCTCCTCGGCCTCGGACGGGATGTCCTCCGCCGTGAGAGGGGAGATCACCAACTCACCTGCGTCGTCCAGCCGTACGGGCCCGTCGCCGCGCTTGAGGGTGTCCTCCAGATCACAGAGGGCGTCGTCCAGCTCGTCCATCACCAGCGGCAGCGCCTCGGAAAAGTCGGCGCTCTTGCCCACCAGTCGGCAGAAGCCGGCCCGGTGTTCCTCCCACTGGGCGGGCTTGAACAGGTAGGTCTCGGGGTTGTCGTAGCGGCGCGAGCCCGGCACGTACACGTCCCCCGAGCGCAGGCCGTCGCGCAGCGCGAGCAGCGTGCACAGCTCCCAGTAGTGCCGGTAGGCCGTCGCGTCTCCCTTCGCGGCCGCCTCGTCGAGGTAGCCCTGCCAGCGGGTCGGCACGAAGAGCGTCAGCGCGTTGTCGGGGACGTTGCGGGCGCCGGTGGCGTTCAGCTCCCGCAGGATCTCCAGCGCCTCGATCAGCGGCTTCGCCTCGGTGCCGCCCTTGAACCGCACCGTTTCCAACACCTTCGGCGCGAACTGCCGGATGTAGGTGTAGGAGCCCTCCAGCAGCGCCAGATGCCCGTGGTCACGCGGCAGCCGCACGGTGGCCCCGGCGTGCGCGGCCCGCAGCCGGCTCATACCGATCTTTCCACGCAGCAGCGTCCCGACCGCCTCGTCCGGGATACCCGCGTCCGCCAGCACCGGCAGGATCTCATCCAGCAGGGCGAGCCGGTCCTCCGAGAGCTTGGCCCGCTCGGCGAGCACCTCGCGCAGCTTGATCTTCGCCCGCGACTCCGAGCCCGACAGGGTCTGGTCGAAGAGCTGCACCACCGAGTCCAGGACATCGACCGCGGACTGCGCCAGCAGCGTCAGCAGGATCGGGTGACGCCGGTTGGGCTCGCGCCGCACCAGGGCCTGCGCCGTCAGACGACGGCCGATCTGGGCCAGGTAACGGCGACGCTCAGCGGGCAGCGCAGACAGATCCAGGGCATCCGCGCCCAGTCCCCGCAGGAACGTCAGCTTCTCGACCTCGCCCTTCACGCTCGCCGGCGACCCCTGCACCGGTCCCGTCACCATCCAGTGCAACCGCGTCGATCCCAACGCCGGCTCGACCACCAACAACCCGTCCAGCCCCCGCACCTGCTCGCCGGTGAGCAGATGGGCCACCCGCGCGTGGGTCTCCTGCTCCGCGGCCTGGCGCGCCGCGCCGACCTTCTCCAGCAGCGTGACCACACCCGGCCGGATCACCTTCGCCGAGCGCAGGTACTCGCACCCCAGCCGGAACAGCAGGCTCGGGGAGTCGTGCTCCATTGCGCGGGCCAGCAGGAACTCGTCCAGCTCCTTGAGCTCGATCGCCTTCGCCGGCCTCCACGACAGGTATTCGGCAATTTCCCTCAGGTGATCCGTGCGGGTCTGCTCACGTTCCCCGTAGCCCGCCAGATCAGCGATGGCGAGCCCGAGCTGGCGAGCCAGGCGTCCGACCGCCGCGGGCGGAGCGGCGGGCACATCGTCGGGGACGAAGCCCAGCCAGGGCAAAGCGGACAGCTGCACAGCAGCGCCGAGAACGTTCTGGGCCCGGCGGAACTTCCGCAGGAACGCCTCCTCGGCCGGGGTGAGGGTGAAGTACCGGATCAGCTCGTCCTTGCCGATCGTCGGAAACGACCGCAGGGCATCCAGCTCCTCATCACTGAAAACCCTCGTCGCCATCAGCCCACTCCTCCCGGCACGGTCACTCGTTCAGCCCAACGAGCCACCCCGCGCCGGGCAACGGGTCACCGCCCCGCCCTCCCCGGGATCACCCCAGATCAGAGGGGCCCTCGCGGGCTTAGCGTTGTTTTTACGGCGAGAACTACTGGGAGGCCGAGGAGTCCGAGGCCGTGCAGGGCGCGTTCGGTGCGGGCGTCGGCGTCGTAGCCGCCGCGCAGTTCGAAGGCGGTGAGGAGGTCGGCGTAGGCGGTGAGGGTCTCGTCGGCGGTGTCGCCCCCGGCCATGCGGGCCTCCAGGCGGCGCATGCGGTCCTCCATGGCGCGCAGTCCCGCGAGGGAGCGGTCGAGGACCTGCTGGACGGTGAGGTGGGCGGGGAGGTGTTCCTCCTGGGCGAGGTATCCGGTGCCGCCTTCGGCGCGGACGGTGACCGTGCCGCCGTCGGGGCGTTCGGCTCCGGCGAGCAGGCGCAGGAGGGTCGACTTGCCCGATCCGTTCTCGCCGACGATGCCAAGGCGGGTTCCGTCGGTGACGGAGAGGGAGACGGAGTCGAGGACGGTGCGTCCGGCGTAGGAGATGCAGAGGTCAGTCGCGGTGAGTTGTGCGGTCATGGAGCGGCTCCGGGGGCTGGGGGGCGGGCGGGAGTTCGGCGGGTCGGCGGGAGGGGCGGGTGAGGATCATCGAAGGCTCCTTATTGCGACTGATGTTGCTTTAAGATCGTTCCATGGATGCTGCTGAGCACGCAAGCGAAGGTTCCGGCCATGAAGACCAAGGGGATTCGGCCACGCCGCGGCGTCGGACGGGGGGCCGCAGCGCCCGGGTCCGGTCCCAGGTGCTGGCGGCGGCGGGCGAACTGCTGACGGCGGGCGGGTACGACGGGCTGACGGTCGACGCGGTCGCCGAGCGGGCGGGCGTGCACCGCACCACCGTCTACCGGCGCTGGCGGGACGTCGGCGGCCTGCTGGCCGACGTACTGGACGCCGCGGCCGACGACACGTGGAGCCCGCCCGACACCGGGTCGCTGGAGGGCGATCTGACGGCGCTCAACCAGGAGGTGTACGAGGCCCTGGCCGGGGGCGGGCCCAGCCTGACCACGGCGCTGATCGCCGCGGGCTTCCGCTCGGCGGAGGCGGCGGGCGCCCTGGCCCGCTTCTGGGAGGACCGGTACGCACGCTGCGCGGTGGTCGTCACCCGGGCCGCCGGGCGGGGTGAACTGCCGGGCCCGGCCGACGCCCGCGCGCTGCTGGTCGCGGCGACCGCCCCGCTCTACCACGAGCTGCTGCTCCTGCGGGCGGCCCCGGACCCGGCCCTGCCCGGCCGGGCCGCCGCGGGGGCCGCGGCGGCGGGGCGGGCGGGGGTCTACGGGGTCCCCGGGGGGTCGTGACGCGGGCCGACGGGCCGGTACGCCGGTAACGCCGGTACGCCGGCGGACCGGACGCGGCGGCCGAGGGGGTGCCGGTCGCGCGCGGCGGCCGGCCGTCGCGGCCCGGGACCGGGGCGGGGGAACCGCCCCGGTCCCGGGCCGTTCGGGCGCTCCCGGCGGGACGGGGGTGGCCCGCCGGGAGCGGGCTCGTCAGGCCGTGGCCGGCTGGGGGTGGCGGGCGAGTTCCAGGGGGGTCGCGCGGTCGAAGCCGCGCCGGTCGTAGAGGCGGGTGACGAGGAGGCCGATCAGGAAGGCGCCGGCCGCGTACGCGCCGAGCACCAGCCAGGCCCGGACCAGGCCGGAGCCGAGTCCGTCGAAGAAGAGCAGCGACCGGATGCCCTCCGCGGCGTGCCGGGCCGGGAGCAGCTCGCCGACCGCCCTGGCGAAGCCCGGCTGGGCCTGCACCGGGATGGTGCCGCCGGAGAGCGGGATGCCGAACATGGTCACGACCAGCAGGGCGATGACCTGGCCGGCCATGCCGAAGACGGCGAACAGGGCCAGGGTGAGCAGGGTGACGGACGCGCAGACCAGGCCGGCGAACAGCCAGAGCAGCAGGGGCTGGTCGGGTTCCACGCCCAGGCCCCACACGGCGACGGCGATCACGGCGCTGCCGGCCGCGAAGCCGGTCACCGCGCCGATGCCGGCCTTCGCCACGAAGGTGGACCGGCGGGTGATGCGCACCACGGGCCGCAGGCTGCGGCGGGGGCCCATCTCCAGCGGGGAGTAGCCGAGGGCGGCGTCCACCGTCATGGTGAGGAGGACCGCGGGCAGCAGGCCGGCCAGCAGCAGGGCGATCGTCAGGTAGAGGGTCATGGCCCCGCCCGCGGTGGCCCCGGAGGTGGTGGGGCCGGCCTGGGTGACCGTGTGGACGGGGTCCTGGAGCAGCAGCAGCCGGTCGGGGCCGGGGTGGGTGGCGGCGGCGCGCTCGGCGAGCTGCCCGCCGAGTGCGGTGGAGGCCGCCGCGGCGGTGGCGCGGGCGGCCTTCTCCGCCATCGAGGAGGCCACGCTGCCGGCGCCCTCGTTGGTGAGGACCGTCAGCACCGGCCGCTCGGGGGTGCCGGCGGGCGCGACCAGGGAGAGGGCCTTGCGGCTGAAGTCCTGCGGGACGACGAGCGCGCCGTCCGCCTCGCCGCGCTCCAGCAGGCGGTGGGCCTCGGCGGGCGAGTCGACGGTGTGCCAGGAGATCCGGCCGTCCCGGCGCGCCTCCTGCTCGATCCGCGCGGTGAGTTCCCGGCCGAGGCGTACGGTGGCGCCCCCGGCCGGGGCGCCTTCGTCGGCGTTGACGAGGACGAGCGGGAGGTCGCGCAGGTGTGCCTGTGGGTCGGCCGCGGGGCCGATGTAGGCGAGGGTGACCAGGGCGGCGAGCAGGCCGCCGACGATCACCGCCGCCCAGCCTCGGGGTTGCTTCCACAGGTGTGTTGGCCGCATGGGGGTCGCCTTTCGGATGCGTGTCGGTCGGGGGCCGGCCGGTCAGGCCGCTGTCGTGAGGGGCGGGCCGAGGCGTTCGCGCAGGCGGCGGGGGCCGCGCTCCGGGGCGGGGAGCAGGCCCCGGCCGCGCAGCAGCGGCAGCGTCTCGTGGGCGAAGCGGCGCAGGGCCGCGGGGCCGCCGGGGAAGCGGACGAGGAGGGCCCCGGTGCGGGGGTCTGCGAGGGCCGGGGCGAGCCGGCCGGCCAGCTCGGCGGCGGCTTCGCCCGGTTCGGCCCGGGTGAGGAGCACCGCGGTGGCGCCGGTGCCGGCCGGCGGGGTGGCCGCGTGGCCGACGCGGGTCCGGCCGGGGGTGCTGACGAGCCAGCCGGCCCGGCCGCCGCTGATGGCGTCGAGGGAGGCCAGTTCCGCTGCGGTGCGGGCCGGTTCGGGGTCGTGGGCGGGCAGTTCGGCGACGAGGCCGAGGCGGTGGGTGCGCGGGGCGAGGAGGGCCAGGGCGAGGAGCGGGTCCAGGGCTGGGCCGGCCGGGGCGTCGCCGCCGTACCCGTCGCGGTCACCGTCACCGGGCCCGCCGCCGTCGCCGCGTTCGACGACGAGTGCGTCGAGCCCGGCGAGTTCGGCGGCCAGGACCGCGTCCGCGAACGTCCGGGGCCAGGGGGCGGCCGGGGTGCGGTGGTCGCGTACGGCGGGCAGGGCCGCGAGGAGCAGGGGGCGGTGCGGGCGCTGCTGCTCAGGCATGGACGGCTCCCAGGGGTACGGGGCATGAGGGCAGGCCGAGGTTGGCGCGCAGGGTGGGGTGCGCGTAGTCGTTGGGGAAGAGGCCGCGCCGCCACAGTTCGGGGACGACCTGGTCCACGAAGTCGACGAGCGGGCCGGGCAGGGCGGGGAAGGTGAGGACGAAGCCGTCGCAGGCCGCCCGCGCGTGGTGGCGCTCGATGTGGTCGGCGATCTGCGCGGCCGTGCCGGTGAGGACCCCGCCGTCGGAGCGCGCTCCGCCGGGGAGCGGGCGGCCGACCACGAGGGGGGTGAGTCCGGCCCAGACCAGCAGGTCGTCGGGGAGCCGGCCGTGGCCGGCGGCTTCGGCCTTGATCAGGGTGTTCAGGGCGCGGGCGTCGTCGAGGGGGTGGCGGCCGGCCAGGACGACGTCGGCGTGCCGGGCGGCGAGGGAGCGCTCGCCGGACGTCCCGGCCGGGTGGAAGAGGACGGGCCGGCCCTGCGGGAGGGCGGGCGGGGCGCCGGGCAGCCCGGTGTTGGCGGCGTCCCACAGGCGGTGGGCGGCGTCGACGCACTCACCGGTCGCGGCGTCCGCGCCGGCGGGCTGCCAGCCGGCCCGGCCGGCGGAGACCGCGTCGAGGGAGGCGAGCCTGCGGGCGAGGCCGTCGGCGCGGCCGGGGCCGGTGGCGGCCGTGGCGACGAGGCCGATGCGGTCGGTGGCGCCGGCGAACGCGGCGAGCAGGGTGGTGGCCTCGAACGCCGGGCCCTGGCCGTGGAGGCGGTCCGGGAGGAGCAGGGCGTCCAGGCGGCCCCGTTCCAGTTCCATGACCAGGAACTCGTGGAACGGATAGTCGTACGGGTCCGGTGGTGCGGGCGGCAGCGGCAGGCCGGTGCGGCGTTCCTCCGCGCCGGTCAGCCGGACGCCGAGTGAGAGTCGCCTGGTGGCGGCTCCGAGCATGGTTCTCCCCCGTTCTGGCATGGTGTTCGTTCTGCTTCCCGGCCCTCAGCGCGACCCGAGGAACCGGGTGACGCGCTCCAGCCGGGGGATGTCCCTGGGGCCCCGGGCGTACGTCGACACCGCCAGCGGGGCCTTGAAGCGGCGGCGGGTGACGGCGTGCGGGACGGTGAACTCCCTGAGCCCGTCCGCTCCGTGGATCCGGCCGAAGCCGGAGGCCCCGACCCCGCCGAAGGGCAGCGAGGGGACTCCGGGGAAGGCCATCACGTCGTTGACGCTGACCATGCCGGAGCGGACGGCGCGGGCCAGGGCGGTGGCGCCCCGGCGGGCGAAGACGGAGGCGCCGAGTCCGTACGGCGAGTCGTTGGCGCGGCGTACGCCCTCGTGGGCGTCCCGGACCCGGTTGACGATCAGGACGGGGCCGAAGGTCTCCTCGCGCAGGGCGGCGGAGTCCTCGGGTACGTCGGCCAGGACGACCGGGCCGAGCACGTAGGGCGGTTCGATCGACTCGGGGCCGCCGACGAGGGCGCGGCCGCCGTGGGCGAGGGCGTCCTCGACGTGGCGGCGGATGATGTCGAGCTGGCCGGGCATGGTGATGGGGCCGAAGTCCTCGCGGGCGCGGATCCGTGCGGCCCGCTCGGTCAGCCGGGCCTCGAACCGCTCGTACACGGCGTCGGCGACGTAGACCCGTTCGATGCCGGTGCAGGACTGGCCGGCGTTGGAGCAGCCGCCCCACAGGGCCGCCTCGACGGCGGCTTCGACGTCGGCGTCCTCGGCGACGACGAGGGCGTCCTTGCCGCCGAGTTCGAGGAGCACCGGGGTGACGGAGGGGGCGCAGGCCTGGAGGACGCGGGTTCCGGTGGCCCGGGAGCCGGTGAAGGCGATCTTGTCGACGCCGGAGGCGCAGAGCGCGGCTCCGGTGGGGCCGGCGCCGGTGGTGAGCTGGAGGACCGGGTGTTCGGGGACGGCTTCGGTGAAGGTGTCGGTGAGCCACTTCCCGCAGGCGGGGGTGAACTCGCTGGGTTTGAAGACGACGGCGTTGCCCGCGGCGAGGGCGTAGGCGAGGGAGCCGACGGGGGTGAACACCGGGTAGTTCCAGGGGCCGATGACGCCGATGACCCCGTACGGCTTGTACTCCAGGGTGCTGGCCTGGTTGAACATGAGCGGTCCGGAGGGGACGGACCTGCGGCGCAGTACCCGGTGGGCGTTGCGGGCCGCCCAGTCGACGTGCGCGAGGGTGGCGGAGAGCTCGATGACGGCGTCCGCGCGGACCTTGCCGTTCTCGCGGCGCAGCAGTGCGATGATCTCGCCGCGGCGGCGGGTCATGACGCGCTTCCAGGTCAGCAGCCGGGCGCGGCGGCCGTCGTGGCCGAGGGCGTCCCACCAGCGGGCGGCCTCGCGGGCGCGGGCGACCTTGCGGCGTACGGCGGCCTCGTCGTCGGTGGGGAAGGTGGCGACGGGCTCGGCGGTGACCGGGTTGCGGGAGGTGAACCGGGCGGGCCCGGCCGGCGCGGGCCCGGTGTGCGGGACGCTCATGCTGCGCTCCTTCGCGCTGCGGCGGGGTGTGCGGGGGAGGCGGCCGGGGCCCCCTGCCGGATCCGGGCGGCGGTCACGGGGTTCCTCCCGCGGGCGCGGTGAAGGCTTCGGGGCGCGCTTCGGAGAGGAGTCCGTAGCCGCGCTCCAGGATCCGGGTGAAGGCGGCGGGGTCGCTGATGGACATGTCGTGCGGGCCGCGGACGTGGAAGAGCCGGGCGTATCCGCCGCCGGCGCGGACGGCCGCGAGGAACTCCTTCTCCTGGGCGCGGAAGAGGGGGTCGCCGAGGCCGTTGACGAACAGGACGGGGAGCCGGCAGCGGCCGGCGACGTTGAGGAAGTCGCGGCGGGTGAGGTCCTCGACGACTTCGGCGAAGGCGTGCAGGGTGAGGCCGCCGCCCATGACGGCCTCGTAGCTCTCGGCGGGCAGCCTGCGCCGGAGCGCCGCGTCGCCGAGGCGGGCGGCGCGGGCCGGGCCGAGGGCCCCGATGGCGCGGGCGGCGCCGCGATAGATCCGGCCGGTGAACCGGTCGGGCCGGGCGGTCGACCCCTGGACGAGGACGGCGGCGGCGGTGGCGGGATGTGCCGCTCCGTAGGCGAGGGCGACGTACCCGCCGAGGGAGGCGCCGGCCACCAGGGGGCGGCGGCCGGTGGCGAGGGCGGCTTCCTCCACGGCGAGGCCGACCCGCGCGACCGCCTCCTCCAGGCTGAAGGGGCGGTCGCGCTGGGTTCCGTGTCCGGGCAGGTCGGGGGCCGTGATCCGGAAACGGGGGGCCAGCCGGCGGGTGTGGGGGTCCCACATCCGGGCGGAGACCCGGATCCCGTGGACGAGGACCAGGGGAATGCCCTCGGCCGTTCCGGCGGTCCAGATGCCCGGACGGCCCGGGGCGGGACCGAGTCCCGTGACCGGGGCCGCCGGCCGTTCTGCGTTCATGCTCTCCCCCTGGCGGGTGCGGCGGCGGTGCCGTGGGCGGAAGCTGCCCGGCACCAAACGCAACGTTGCGTTGCATAGTAGAAGCGGGAGTCCGCAAAATGCAACACCACGTTGCGTTGCAGTAAGCTGACCGCCCACTCGTACGGAAGGGGCCAACGGTGATGCAGAGGCAAGACGGAGAGGGCGGCGGGCCACGGCGCAAGGCCGAGATCTTCACGGCCACGCTCGACATGCTGGGCAGCCTGGGCTTCGACTCCCTGACCATCGAGGGCGTGGCCCAGCGCTCCGGGGTCAACAAGACGACCATCTACCGCTGGTGGTCGTCCAAGTCGGAGCTGCTGCGCGACGCGCTGCTGCACTCGCACATCTTCCGGTTCGACCCGGCCGACACCGGCAGCCTGCGCGGGGACCTGACCGCGCTCGCCGAGCAGGTCCAGCACCTGCTGGACGACGAGCACCGGCGCACGATCGTCGAGGCCGCGCTGGTGGGGGCGGTGCGCCACCAGGCGATGCGGGACCTCGTGGTCTCCTTCCTCGACGACCGCTTCGGACGCCACCAGCCCGTCTTCGAGCGCGCGGTGGCCCGGGGCGACCTGCCGCCCGACGCCGATCCGGCGCCGCTGGTGGACGCCATGGCCGGCGCCCTGTGGATGCGGATCCTGGTGCGCCGGGGCGCGGTCGCCGACACCTACACCGGCGACCTCGTCGGCATCCTGATGGACGGGGTCACCGCGGCCGCCCGGCGCTCTCCCGCACCTGTTCGGTGACCCCGCGCAGGTGCGCCAGGACCTCGGCGTACGAGCGGGCCGCGGAGACCTCGTAGTACTCGATGCCCTGCTCGGCGCAGTGGGCCATGGTGAGCGGCCGGCACGCGCGCAGGTTGGGCCTGGGCACGGTCGGGAAGAGGTGGTGCTCGATCTGGTAGTTGAGGCCGCCGTAGAGGAAGTCGTGGAGCCGCGAGCTGCGGATGTTGCGGGAGGTGAGCACCTGCCGGCTCAGCCAGTCGGGCTCGGTGGCGCCGTCGCGCACGGGCATCCCCTTGTGGTTCGGGGCGAAGACGCAGCCGAGGTAGAAGCCGAAGAGACCCTGGTGGACGGCGATGAACACGACGGCGAGGAGCGGGTCGAGGAGCCAGAAGACCACGGCCGCGTAGCCGACGGCGTGCACCGCGAGCAGGATCGATTCGATCCGTGCGTGCCGGACGACGCCGCGCCGGATGGCGATCACGGATCCGACGCGCAGCCCGATGCCCTCCAGGGTGAGCAGCGGGAAGAACAGGGGCGCCTGGTGGCGGATGACGAAGGCGCGCAGCCGGGAGACGTCCCGGGCCTGGCGGGGTGAGAAGGCCACGACCCGGCGCAGGATGTCCGGATCGTGGTCCAGGTGGTTGGGGTGGTTGTGGTGGCGGGTGTGGTGGTTCATCCACCAGCCGTAGCTGAAGCCCAGCAGGAGGTTCCCGTGGACGAGGCCGAGCACGGTCATCGCGCGGCGGTTGCGGGTGACCTGGGCGTGGCCCACGTCGTGGCCGAGGAGGCCGGTCTGGCCGTAGGCGAAGGCGAGGAGCACGGCGGCGGCCGGCTGCCACCAGGAGTTCCCGAGGAGGACGAAGAGCCCCCACGCGGCCGCCATCAGGGCGGTGTTGGTGAGGAACTTGACGACGTAGTACCCGGTGCGCGGGCGGAGCAGGCCCGCCTCGCGCACCGTTGCTTGCAGGGGGGCGAAGGAAACCGGGGCCGGTGCCGTCGTCATGGCTGTCGCCTTTCTCGGAGGTCATCGCTCCACGGCGCGTCTGAGCCGTAGGAGGGTGGTGCGCATGCCGGCGCGGTTGGCGTCCGCGCGGCGGCCCGCGGGCGTTCCGGTGAAGAGGAGTCCGAGGAGCTCGGTGAGGCGGGCTCCGCGGCCGGTCCGCAGGTCCTCCCAGGTCTCGGTGACCCGGACGCCGTCGTCCTCGGGCGTGAACCGGTAGCCCCAGCGGGCAACGGGGAGGCCGAAAGTGCTCACGTCGAACGTGAACCGCTCGTGCGGTTCGGCGTGGACGACGCGGCACCAGGTGAACCAGACGAACGGGCCTTTGCGGTTGATTCCGACGAAACCGCGGCCGGCCGTCACCGGGCCGCGCGGCCCGAGGACCAGTCTGCATTCCGGACTGTACCTGCCCATGGAACGCACATCGGCGACGGCTTCGTACGCGTCCACCTGCGAACCTTTAAAGAAGAGACTCTCTTCCACTTTCATCCGGCGCTGCATGACCGCTCCTTCGGGTGTCGTTCGGAACACCCGGAAGTATGCGCGCCGGAGGTGAAGCTAGACGCCGGAGACGGCCCGGGCAACACGTTTTCGGCCAACGGACGGGTTTCTCTTCAAATCTCCCACGAGACTCGAGTGTTGACGGATGTTCACTTGACGACGCCCCGGCACATGCCTACCTTGGAACGAGTCGGATCGTTCCGAGCGGGGGCAGGGAACCCCCGCGAGCTGCGACGAGAGGTCGCGGCACACATCACACCCGGCCCTCCGTCCACCGGCGCGCACGCGGCGGCGGACGACGAGGCGGGCCGGGTATTCCATGGGGGAATAATGGCCAAGGCCGTATCCGCGATCGCCGGTGCGATCTGCGACGTAGCATCCACTCTCCGCCTCATCTGGCATTCCTGGGACCGCTGATGGCCCTCCTCCGGGAAAACTTCACGGAGCCGCAACACCCGAACGCAGAGCTTTCCCACGGCGTCCCCTGTATGCCGGACGAATGGGAACTGGCCGCCATGTCCGAAATCCTCGGAATGGTCATTCGGGAAGTCGAACTCCGTATTCCACGCCTCAGCACCCACATGTCACTTTCCAAGGCATCAGAAGGATGATTCGTGAGCGTCATAGAGAAGTGCGCCTCTTACACCCGAGCGCGTGAAGCGAAGGCCGCAGGCCTGTACCCGTACTTCCTCAACTTCGACGGCCGCGACGCCGGCACCGCCCGCATGGCCGACGGCCGCGAGGTGGTCATGTGCGGCTCCAACGACTACCTGGGCCTGTCCACCGACCCGCGGGTCATCGAGGCCGCGGCCCGCGCCTCGCAGCGCCACGGCGCCGGCTGCACCGGGTCCCGCTTCCTCAACGGGAACCTGGAACTGCACGACCAGCTGGAACGCGAACTCGCCCAGTTCTTCGGCAAGCCCGCCGCCCTCGTCCTGACCACCGGCTACCAGGCGAACCTGGGAGCGATCGCCGGGCTGTGCGGTCCCGGCGACATCGTCTTCCTGGACAAGGAAGCCCACGCCTCGCTCATCGACGCGGCACGGCTGAGCCGGGCCAAGATCCAGTGGTTCGCCCACAACGACACGGCGGACCTCTCCGCCAAGCTCGCCCGGGTCGCGGGCACCGCCTCCTGCATGGTCGTCGTCGACGGCGTCTACAGCATGGAGGGGGACCTGTGCCCCCTGCCCGAGCTGGTCCGCGTCTGCGACGAGTACGGGGCCACCCTGCTCGTGGACGACGCCCACGGCGGCGGGGTCCTCGACAAGGGCCGCGGCACCGCCTCCCACTTCGGACTCACCGAACACGTCCCGCTGATCACCCTCACCTTCTCCAAGGCGTTCGGCTCGATCGGCGGCGCCGTCCTCGGCGACGAGGAGGTCATCGACTTCCTGCGGCACAACGCCCGCAGCCTGATGTTCTCCGCGAGTTCCAGCCCCGCCAACACGGCCGCCGCCCTGGAATCCCTGCGCATCCTCCAGGCCGAGCCCTGGCGGTGCAGCACGGTCGCCGACAACGCCGACCTGATGCGCCGCGAACTGACGGCGCTGGGGTACGAGGTCGGCCACAGCCAGACCCCGATCGTCCCCGTCGCGACCGGCGACGACATCAGCACCCTGCTCGCCTGGAACCTCCTCATCGAACAGGGCGTGTACGTCAACGCCGTGCTCCCGCCCGCCGCCTCGCCCCGGCTGCGCACCAGCTACACCGCCGTGCAGACCGAGGAGCAGCTGTACCGGGCCGTCGACGGCTTCCGCGCCGTCCGCGAGCACGTCCTGCGCCTCCCCGCGGGCGTCTGACCGCCCGGCTTCCCGGCCGCCCCTCACCCTCCCGACCTCCCGACCGGAGCTGGAGCACATGCCCACCGCACTCGTCACCGGAGCCACCGCCGGCCTCGGCAAGGCCTTCACCCGAGCCCTGGCGGAGCAGGGTTACGACCTCGTCCTCGTCGCGCGCTCGGAGCCCGACCTCAAGGAGCACGCCGACCTCCTGCACGCCGGGCACGGCGTGCACACCGAGGTGCTGCCCGCCGACCTCACCACCGACGAGGGCTGCGCCCTGGTCACCGCCCGGCTGGCGGCCGACCCGGCCGTCGACCTCCTCGTCAACAACGCCGGGATCGGCTACGAACAGGCCTTCCTGGAGACCGGCATCCAGGCCGAGGAACGCCTCCTCGACCTCAACGTACGGGCCGTCCTGCGGCTCACCGACGCCGCGCTGCAGCGGATGACCGCGCGGCGCCGGGGCTCGGTCCTCAACGTCGCCAGCGTCGCCGGTCTCGGCCCCGCCTGGCTGAGCTCGACGTACCCGGCGAGCAAGGCCTGGATCATCGGGTTCACCGAATCGCTGGCCTCCTCGCAGCAGGTGCGCGGGGCCGGCGTGCGGATGACGGCCCTGCTGCCCGGCTACACCCGCACCGAGTTCCACCAGCGCGCCGGGATCCCCACCACGTTCCCGCCGCCCTGGCTGTGGCTGAACGCCGACGACGTGGTGCGCACGGCCCTGCGGGACCTCGACAGGGGCAAGGTCCTCAGCATCCCGAGCCTCCGCTACAAGACCGCAGCCTGGGGGCTGCGCCACCTGCCGCGGCCGCTGTCACGGCGGTTCGCCTGGGACATCAGCAAGCCAGGTCACTGAACACGAACGGCAAGACCTTCATGGGGGAACCACAGATGACGGGTCCGGCGATATCACCGGCCACAGCAGCACAGGTCAAGCTCTTCACCCACCAGCGGCTCTTCCCGGCCGACGCCTCCTTCAACCTGAGCGGCCTCTTCCGCGTCACCGGAGGGGTCGACGTCCCGCGGCTGCGCCTCGCGCTCGGCCGCCTCGCCCGCGGCATCCGCGCGCTCAACACCGTCTTCGAGTCCCGCGACGGCGTCGTGCACGCCGTGCACCGCGTGCCCGAGGACGACCTCGACGCCCTCGTCCCGCTGACCGTCCTCCCGGGGCGCGCCCGCGACCTGGTCGCCCGGCGCATCGCGGAGCAGAGCGACACCCCGATCCCGCCGGACGCCCGGCAGTACGACTTCCGGGTCTACCAGGACGACGAGGGGACCTACGTCACCCTCCTCTTCTCGCACCTGGTCAACGACGGCTACAGCTTCTTCAACTTCACCGCCGAGCTGGAGCGCGTCTACGCCGACCCCGGCGCGGAGCTCTCCCCCGCGGCCCAGGACGACCCGTCGGCCCTGGTGGGGCCCGCCGCGGCCGGCGCCGACGCCCTGGAGTACTTCGCGGAGCGGCTCGGCCGCCTCACCACCCTCGGCGACGACCGGCTCCAGGGCCGGCGCACCGCCTCCGGAGCCCTCCTCGGCGAGGAACGCGCCCTCGAACTCGGTGCGGAGCTCGGCGAGTCGATCCGCTCGCGGACCAAGGAGCTGGGCTGCACGCCCTTCGCCTTCTTCCTCGCCGCGTACCTCGTCACGTACGCCCGGGTCACCGGCGGCCGCGAGCTGGTCACGGGCGTTCCGCTGGCCAACCGCCGCGGGCTGCGCCAGCGCCAGGCCTACGGCTACTTCGTCAACACCCTCCCGCTCGTCGTGGACCTCACCGAGCACGGCACCTTCGAGGACCTGTGCCGCGCCGTGCAGTCGGCCAGCGTGGGCATGCTGCGCCACCAGGGCTTCGACCTGGGCGCGAACGCCCGCGAGGTCGCGCCCCGGCTGGGCGGCGGCCCGCTCGCCCCCGACAACACCTTCACGTACTACAAGGAGCCGCTGCGCTTCCGGCTGGCCGGGTGCACGGTGGAGTCCCTGCCGATGCCGCGCCGGCTGGTCAAGTACCCCCTGTCGATGAACGTCGAGGACTCCGGTACCGGCTTCGTCCTCAACGCCGAGTGCACCGACGAGCAGTGGCGCACCGACCCGATGGGCGTGATGGAGCAGGTCCTCACCCTGGTGGCCGAGGACCCGAAGCGGCGCATCGAGGAGATCCCGGCCCTCTCCGCCGAGGCGGAGCGGGAGCTGTTCGCCCTGGTCAACCCGGGTGCGGGCGCCGAGCCGTACGAGGTGCCGCGGTCCCTGGCCGACTGGTTCGAGCAGACCGCGCGGGCCCACCCGGAACGCGTCGCGGTCAACGACGGCGACACGGAGCTGACGTACGCCGAGCTCGACGCGCGGGCCGGCCGGGTCGCGGCCCGGCTCGCCGCCGCCACCGGCGGCAGCCACGTCGGCATCGCCATGCGGCGCGGGGTGGACCTGATCACCGTGCTCCTCGGCACGCTCAAGGCGGGCAAGGTGTACGTCCCGCTCGACCCGGGCTCGCCCGTGTCGCGCATCGCCTCGATCCTGGAGAGCTTCCCGGACGGGCTGGCGACCGTGGTGGACGCCGAGTACTGGCCCTCGCCCGTCGCCGACTTCCTGGACGCCGCGGAACTGCTCGCGCCGGCCCGGGGCGGGGACGGCCCGCCCGGACCGGGCGCGGCCCGGGCGGACGGGGCGGGTCCCGAGGACGGCGCGTACGTCATCTTCACCTCCGGCTCCACCGGCCGCCCCAAGGGCGTGCAGGTCACCCACCGCAACGTGATGCGCCTGATGCGCTCCTGCGAGGGCCACTTCGGCTTCGGGCCCGAGGACGTCTGGAGCCTGTTCCACTCGTACGCCTTCGACTTCTCCGTCTGGGAGATCTTCGGGGCGCTGCTGTACGGCGGCCGGCTGTCCGTGGTCCCCGAGGACTGTGCCAAGTCGCCGGACCAGTTCCGGGAGTTCCTCGTCCGCGAGCGGGTGACGGTGCTCAACCAGACCCCGTCGGCGTTCGGCCAGCTGGTGAAGGTGCTCGACCCGGGCGACGGGGAGCGGCTCGCCGTCCGCCACGTGGTCTTCGGCGGCGAATCTCTGCGGTACGCCTCGCTGGGCGGCTGGTACGCGGTGATGGGCGAGCGGGCCCGGCTGGTGAACATGTACGGCATCACCGAGACGACGGTGCACGTCACCTACCACCCGGTGACCCCCGCGGACGTCCGCACCGAGACGCAGTCCGCGATCGGCCGGCCCCTGCCGGACCTGACCGTCACGGTCGTCGACGCGGACGGGAACGTCTGCCCGCCGGGCGTGCCCGGGGAGATGCTCGTCGGGGGCGCGGGCGTGACCCGCGGCTACCTCGGCATGCCGGAGCTGACCGCCGAGCGGTTCCCGGACCTCGGCGGCGGGGCCTCCTACCGCAGCGGCGACCTCGGCGTGGTCCGGCCGGACGGGACGCTGGTCCACCTGGGCCGGATCGACAAGCAGGTGCAGCTGCGCGGCTTCCGGATCGAGCTCGGGGAGATCGAGACCGCGCTGCTGTCGGTGCCGGGCGTCCACGAGGGCACCGTCCAGCTGGACGAACGCGATCCGGCCCATCCGCAGCTGGTCGCCTTCGCGGCCGGGGCGGGCCTGCCTGAGGCCGCCGAGATCCGGCGGGTGCTGCGCGAGCGGCTGCCCGCGTACATGGTGCCGGCCCGGATCGTGCGCACCGCCGCGCTGCCGCTGACCCTGAACGGGAAGGTCGACCACGCGGCGCTGCCCTGGCCCGCTGCTGCGGGGACCGCCCCGGAGGGCGGCCCGGCGGGGGCGGCCGGCCCGGCGGGTTCCGCCACCGAGGACGCCGTCCGCGCCGTCTGGGGGCAGGTGCTCCCCGGGACCGAGATCGGCCCGGAGGACAACTTCTTCGACATCGGCGGCTCTTCGATGCACGTGGTCGAGGTGCACCGGCTGCTCCAGGAGCGGCTGGCCGTGCCCGGCCTGGAAATGATCGAGCTCTACACCCACACCACCGTGCGCCGGCTCGCGGCCCACGTCGACTCCGTACGGGGGGCATCGGATGAGTGAGACCGGCAGCACGGCGGTGGCCGTCGTCGGAATGGCCGGCCGGTTCCCCGGATCCGCGACGACGCAGGAGTTCTGGCAGGGGCTGGTGGACGGCGTCGAGTCCGTCCGCACGTTCTCCGACGCGGAGATGGCCGCCGCGGGCGTCCCCGCGGAGCGGATCGCCTCCCCCGGCCGGGTCGCGCGCGGTGCCGACCTCGCGGACGCCGACCTCTTCGACGCCGCCTTCTTCGGCGTCACCCAGCGCGACGCCCGGCTGATGGACCCGCAGCAGCGGGTCTTCCTGACCTGCGCCTGGCAGGCCATGGAGGACGCGGGGCTGGCCCCGCACCCGGACTCCGGCCCGGTGGGCGTGTTCGCCAGCACCAGCCTGAGCACGTACCTGCTGTCCAACGTGCTGCGCTCGGCCGAGTACGCGGACGCGGCGCTGTCGTACCCGGTGCTGCTGGGCAACGACAAGGACTTCCTGGCCTCCCGCGTCTCGTACAAGCTCGACCTGCGCGGCCCCGCCGTGACCGTGCAGAGCGCCTGCTCCAGCTCGCTCGCCGCGGTGCACCTGGCCTGCGCGGCCCTGGCGCGCGGGGAGGTCCGGGCGGCGCTCGCGGGCGGCGTCAGCATCACCTTCCCGCAGACCTCGGGGTACGAGTACCAGGAGGGCGGGATCCTCTCCCGCGACGGCCACTGCCGGGTCTTCGACGCCCGGGCGGCCGGCACGGTCAAGGGGAACGGCTGCGGGGTGGTCGTCCTCAAGCGGCTCTCCGACGCCCTCGACGACGGCGACCGCGTCTACGCCGTCGTCCGCGGCACCGCCGTCAACAACGACGGCTCCGACAAGATCGGCTTCACCGCCCCGGGCCCGCAGGGCCAGCAGGCGGTCATCCGGGCGGCCGTCGAGGCCTCCGGGGTGCCGGCCGCGCACATCGGGTACATCGAGACCCACGGCACCGGCACCGCCGTCGGCGACCCGCTCGAACTGCGGGCGCTGACCGCCGCGTACGAGGCGGCCGGCGGCCCGGCGCCCGACTGCCTGATCGGGAGCGTCAAGGCCAACATCGGGCACCTCGACGCGGCGGCCGGGGTCACGGGCCTGATCAAGGCCGCGCTGGCGCTGTACCACCAGAAGGTGCCCCGGCAGATCAACTACGAGACGCCCAACCCGCAGCTGCGGCTGGCGGACGGGCCGTTCTCCGTGCCGGCCGGGACGGTCGACCCTCCGCGCGCCACCCCTCTGCGCGCGGCCGCGGTCAGCTCCTTCGGCCTGGGCGGCACCAACGCGCACGCCGTGCTCGGCGCGCCGCCCGCACCGGTGGTGCCCGCGGCCCGGCCGGACGGGGTGCGCTACCCCGTCGTGCTCTCCGCGCGGGATCCCGAGGCTCTGGCCGGCCTGGCCCGGGGGCTGCGGGAGCTGCTCGACGCCGCGGAGCCGCCGGCCGTCCGGGACATCGCGTACACGCTGCTGACGGGCCGCGCGCGGCTTCCCGTACGCCACGCGTTCGAGGCCGCCACCCACGAGGAGCTGCGCGCCGGTCTCGACGCGCTGCTCGCCGGGGAGCGCGCGACGGCCGTGGCACCGGCGCGGGTCTGGGCGTACGGCCCCGCGCTCAAGGTCTCCCTGCCGGGCCACCCCTTCCGGCAGGAGCGCCACTGGATCGAGCCCGAGACCCGGGCCGTTCCGGTGGCCGGGGCCCCCGCCCCTTCCCCCGCGGCGGGGGCCCCGGTCGAGGACGACGTCGTGGAGCGGGTCCTGAAGGTGCTGGAGGATGGCCTGGGCATCGACCAGATCGCCCCGGACGACGACTTCTACGACCTGGGCGGGGACTCCATGCTCGCCGTGGAGGTGGTCACCGCCCTGCGCGCGCTGTTCGGGGTCGAGCTGGACCTGGACGAGTTCGCCCGGCTGCGCACCCCCGACGAGATGGCGGACCACATCCGTGCGGCCCGCTCCGGCGGAAGCGCGGGCGGCGGCGGGATACGCGTCGTCCGCGAGGGCGTGGGCACGCCCGTGTACCTGGTGCCGCCGGCCGGGGGGACCACCTTCGTGTACCACCGGCTGGCCGACCGGACGCCGCCGGGCGCGCCGCTGCGGACGGTGGCCTTCCCCTCCGATCCGGCACTGCGGCCCGGGACGCTGCGCGAGCTCGCGGCCCTGTACGTCGGGTGGATCCGCGCGGAGCAGCCGGCGGGCCCGTACCGCCTGGGCGGCTACTCGTTCGGCGGGAACGTGGCCTTCGAGATGGCGTTGCAGCTCCAGCGGGCCGGCGAGACGGTCGAGACGCTGGTCATGCTCGACGCCCACGTGCCCGAGACGTACGTGGGCGGGCACCTGGACGCGGAGGGCTTCGCGGCCGCGGTCCCGGTGCTCCTCGACGTGGCCGCGGTCCGCGGGATGGATCCGGAGGTGCTGCGGGAGCAGGGCTTCCTCGAGATCTGGCAGCACAACCACGGCCTGCTGAAGGGCTATTACCCGGACGGCAGGTTCACCGGCGACATCGCACTGCTCCAGGCCGAGGAGGCCGAGGGGGAGGCACTGCTCGACGCGCTGCGGATGCACCCCCGCGACAAGTCCCTGTGGGACGGGCACATCAGCGGGCGGCTGCTGGTGGAGAAGGTCCCGGGCGACCACTTCTCCATGTTCGACGAGGGCGAGCGGATCGCCCGTCTCGGGGAGGCCCTCGGCGCCGCCCTCGCTCCGTACGACCAGGAAGGATCCCCCCGATGCTGAGCTACGGCTCGTACGTGGACGGCCGGGAGCAGCCGGCCGCGCACTGGGTGTACACCGTCCGCGCCTCCGCCATGCTGGGCGACTTCATGGGGGCGCTGCGCACCAAGCGCGGTCTGGAACGGGGTCTGATCTCCTCCGACGACGCGCCGGCGGAGGTGATCGGCCGCTGCGCGGTGGCCGATCCGCACGAGGTGGAGGCGGCGCTGCAGTCGGCGGCGCGGGCGGCGGCCGAGTGGTCGGCGGCCCCGCTGGCCACCCGGATGCGGCTGGTCGAGGTCTTCCACGGCCTGGTGCGCGAGAAGCACGACGAGATCGTCGACATGATGATCGCCGAGGGCCATCCGCGGGCGCTGGCGCGCTGGGAGACCTCCGGGGTCCTCGCCAACACGGCGCCGGAGACCCGGGCGTTCCTCGCGGCGCAGATGGAGCAGCGGGTGGTCACGGCCGAGCGGGAGCTCACGGTGCGCCGGGTCGCCGACGGGGTGGTCTGCCTGAACCCGCCGGCCAACGCGACCGTGGCCAACGCGCTGCTGGGCGTGTGGGCGCTGGCCGCGGGCAACGCGCTGGTGGTCCGGGCGCCGCGGAGTGCGCCGCTGGGCGTGATGCACATCCTGCGCGAGCTGATCGCGCCGGCCCTGGAGGCCGTGGGCGCTCCCGCCGCCGCGCTGTCGGTGCTCTGCTCGGACGCGCCGTCCACGCTGCGGACCTGGCTGGAGAGCCCGCTGGTCGACGACGTCATGTACTTCGGCGGGAGCCGGCAGGGCATCGAGTTCGGGGCGCGCTGCGTGGCGGCCGGCAAGAAGCCGGTGCTGGAGCTGGCGGGCAACGACGTCTGCGTGGTCTGGCACGACGCCGACCTGGACCTGGCGGCGGAGGCGCTCACCGAGGCGTTCTACGGGTCCGGGCAGATCTGCATGGTGCCGAACTGCGCGGTGGTGCACCCGGCGGTCGCGGACGAGCTGCTGCGGAAGGTGGCCGAGCGGGCCGCCCGGATCCGGCCGGGGTATCCGGAGGAGCCGGACGCGCTGCTCTCCCCGGTGCTGCGGACGGACCTGTACCGGTCCGTCCTGGACCAGGCCCTGGAGGGTGGTGCGGAGCTGGTCTGCGGCGGGCGGCGGCTGGACGTCGACGGTGCACCGGACGAGGTGGGCGGTCTGTTCCTGGAGCCCACGGTGGTCCGGGTCGAAGGGCTGAAGGGGGCGCGTGACCTGGAAGCCGTGCGCCACGAGACCTTCTTCCCGCTGCTGCCGGTCGTGGTGCCGGCGCCGGAGGAGGTGCCGGGGCTGCTGGAGGCCGTGGTGGAGTTCGTCAACACCAACGAGTACGGGCTGCGGAACTCGCTGTGGACCGGCGACGAGGAGGTGGCCGGCCGGTTCCTGGCCGGGGTGCGGGGCGGCGGCCTGCTGAAGGTCAACGACTCCCACATCGGGTTCCTTCCGGTGCTGCCCACGCACGGCGGGACCGGCCTGACCGGCGGCCCGGGCGGCGAGGCCAACTACCCGCTGCTGCGCACCTCCCACCTCCAGGGCGTGAGCGTGGGGCGCGGCGTGCGCCCCTCCGACGCCGTGTTCGCCGATCTCACGAAGGGGGCTTCGGCCTGATGCGCGCGATGGACAGCGCCCGCGAGGCGTGTCACAAGTACCTGCCCGGCCTGGCCGGGGAACTCGACGGGGTGGCCCTGGCGGTGCTGGAGGCGCCCGGCGGGCCCGGTATCGCCGCCTTCCGGTCGGCCGGCGGCCCGGGGCTGCTGATCCCGGGTGAGTACGGGGGCGGCGGCGCGGGCGCCCTGGACGCCGTACGGGTGGGGCGGGCGCTCGGCGCGCTGTCGCCCTCCCTCGGGGTCGCCGCCGCTATGCACAACTTCTCGGTGGCCAGCCTGGTGGCCCTGGTGTCCTCGCCGGACGCGAGCGGACTGGAGTGGCTGCTGATCGAGGCGATCGCCCGGGACCGGCTGCTGGTCGCCTCCGGTTTCGCGGAGGGCCGTACGGGTGCCGGGATCCTCGACTCGTCGGTCACGGCGGTGCCGGTCGACGGCGGTTTCCTGGTCAACGGCGTGAAGAAGCCGTGCAGTCTGACGCACTCGATGGACCTGCTGACCGCCGGGGTGGCGCTGCCTGCGGCCGACGGGAGCGGCGGCAGCGAGCTGGGGGTGGCGCTGGTTCCGGCGGAGTCCCCGGGGATCACCCGCAAGCCCTTCTGGGGCGCCCCGTTCCTGGCCGGTGCGGAGAGCGACGAGGTGCGGTTGGAGGACGTGCACGTACCGGACGAGCTGATGCTGCGGCCCCAGGTCGAGCTGGGCTCCGGTCTGGACACCCTGCAGACGGTCGGGTTCGTGTGGTTCGAGCTGCTGGTGACCTCGGCCTACACGGGTGCGGTGGCCCGGCTCGCGGAGGCCGCGCTGGCGGGCGGGCGGGGCAGTACGACCGACCGGGCGGCCCTGGTCACGGGCGTCGAGGCGGCCGCGGGGCTGGCCGAGAACGTGGCGCGGCGCATCGATGCGGGGCCGGTGGGCAACGACGAGCTGGCCGCCTCCCTCACCGCCCGGTACGCCGTGCAGGACCTGCTCGTGGACGTCGCCGACCGGGCGGCGGAGGTGCTCGGCGGGCTCGCGTTCGCCGCTTCCCCGGACGTCGGGGGGCTGCTGGCGGTGAGCCGGGCGCTGGCCTTCCACCCGCCGTCGCGGACGGCCTCCGCGCAGGCGCTGCTCGACCACGCCGGCGGCGCTCCGCTGCGGGTGCGGTGATGGCCGTGGCCACGCACGCCCCGGCGCCCGCGCAGGCGCCGGCCGGGGAGCTGTCCGGCGCCGAGGTCGCGGCCCTGTACAAGGCGCACCTGAGCCGGGGGCGCGGCAAGCTCGGCGAGATGTTCGGCGGCCACGTGGAGGTGTCCTCGGCCGGCAGCCGGGTCCGCACCGCCGACGGCCGGGAGTTCCTGAACGCCGGCGGGTACGGGGTGTTCCTCACCGGTGCCTGCCATCCGCGGGTGGTCGCCGCCGTGGAGCGGCAGATCCGTACGCTCCCGCTGTCGACGCGGCTGCTGCTGGAGCCGTCGGCCGCGCGGGCGGCGGAAGCCCTGGCCGGGGTCTGCCCGGAGGGGCTGGAGCGCGTGCACTTCACGGGTTCGGGCGCGGAGGCGGTGGAGACGGCGCTGAAGCTGGCCCGCAGCCTCGGCCACCGCCGTGTCGTCGCGACCCGGGGCGGCTACCACGGCAAGACCCTCGGCGCGCTGTCGGTCACCGGGAAGCCGCTGTACCAGGACCCGTTCCTGCCGCTGCTGCCGCTGGTCTCGCACGTCGCGTACGGCGACCTCGGCGCGCTGGCGGCGGAGCTCGGGCCGGACGGGTCGGACGCGGTGGTGGTCCTGGAGCCGGTGCAGGGCGAGGCGGGGGTGGTGATCCCGCCGGACGGGTACCTCGGGGCGGTGTCGGAGCTGTGCCGGGCGACGGGCGCGCTGTTCGTGCTCGACGAGATCCAGACCGGGATGGGCCGGCTCGGCGCCTGGTGGGGGGCCGACCGCGAGGGGGTCTCCCCCGACATCCTGCTGTCCGGCAAGTCGCTGGGCGGCGGGGTGATGCCGGTGGCCGCGGCCGTCGCCACCCCCCGGGTGTTCGCGGCCTTCGACCGCGATCCCTTCATCCACACGTCGACGTTCTCGGCGGCACCGGTCGCCATGGCGGCCGTCGAGGCGGCGATCGCGGTGATCCGGGACGAGGACCTGACCGGCCGGGCGGCCGCGCTGGGCCGCGTACTGCTCGGCCGGCTGGCGGACGCGGTGGCCGGGCACTGCGCGCACCTGGTCCGCGAGGTGCGCGGGGTGGGGCTGCTGATCGGCGTGGAGTTCCACGACGCGGGCGCCGCCGGGGAGTTCCTGCTGGAGCTGCTGGAGCGCCGGGTCGTCGTCAACCACTCCCTCAACGCCCACGCGGTGGTCCGCTTCACCCCGCCGGCGGTCCTCACCGACGCGGAGGCGGACGAACTGTCCGAGGCGGTCGAGGGGGCCGCCCGCGCACTCGGCCGGCGCTTCCCGCCCGCCGACCACACGACAAGGAGCTGCTGAGATGCGATCGGTGGAAGTGGAACACGTCAGTGCCGGGATCGGTGCGCGGACCGCGTACGAGCGGGTGCGCGATTTCGCCCGCTATCCGGAGCTGGTGGCCATCGTCCGGCGCGTCGAGGTGCATCCGGCGGGGCCGGGCGGTGCGGTGCACAGCGACTGGGAGGTGGACTTCCGGGGCGGCGTGCTGGCCTGGTCGGAGGAGGACGTCTTCGACGACGCGGCGATGACCGTCTCCTTCCGGCAGACCTCGGGCGACTTCGAGTCCTTCGACGGCCGCTGGGAGGTGTCCGCGGCGGGCGGGGGCGGGGCCGGCTCCCGGGTGCGGTTCGCGGCGGAGTTCGACTTCGGGCTGCCGAGCCTGTCGCAGATCATCGACCCGGTGGCCGAGCGGGTGCTGCGCGAGACCATCGCGCAGATCCTGCGGGCCCTGCTGGACGGGGAAGGGGCCGCGGCCCCGGTCGGCCGGGTGGCCGCGTAGTGGACGCCGCCAACCGCTTCGAGTCCCGCACCACGTACCGGCTGCTGCGCGCCGAGTACCTGGCGGGGCTGGTGATCAGCGCCTGGCTGCTGGTCGCGCACTGGGACGAGGTGCGCTGGCCGGTGGCCGTGGGCCTGTTCGCGTACATCGACGTCATCGGGTACCTCCCGGGCGCCCTGGCGCACAAGCGGGCCCGGGGCGGCGGCGTCCCGCGCGCGTACTACGTCCTCTACAACACGATGCACAGCTGGCTGACGGCCGGAGCGGTGGTGGGCCTGTGGGCCTGGCTGTTCGGCTGGGAATGGGCGCTGCTGGCCGTACCGCTGCACCTGTGCGGTGACCGGGGGCTCCTGGGCAACTTCCTGAAGCCGTTCTCGGTGGCCTTCGAGCCCTCCCCGCACCCTGCGTTCACCGCGTTCGAGGCGGCGGTGGGCGCGGCGGGCCGGACCCCGCCGGCCCCCCTGCGGCCGGTGCGGGCCGCCGGGGACGAGCGTCCGCAGCAGCCCGCCGGGAGTCCGGCGTGAGCGCGGGGACCGGCACGGTTCCGGGCCACTCCACGGCCCGGGCCCTGGAGCTGCTGCGCGCCCACGCCGACCACCCGAGCGCGGTGCTGGCCCTGAACCGGGGCACCCTGCGGTACACGGGCCGCACCGCCGAGGGGCTCGTCGCCCACACCCGGCGGGGCCGCCGCCACGTGGTGCAGTTCGCGGCGCCCTTCGCCGCCGGGCCGGACGGACGGGGGCGCCTGCTGGACGAGTTCCTCGCGCACCTGGCGGCGGGCCGGGGGCCGGTGCCCCGGCTCACGGCGGCGCAGGTCGGGCGGGACGACGTACCGCTGTACGCGGAGCGCGGCTTCGCCGTGAACCAGGTGGGCAGCACGTACGGCATCGACCTGGCCCGGTTCACGGTGCGCGGGAAGCCGCTGGCGAAGGTCCGGCAGAACGTCAACCGGGCCCGGCGCGAGGGGGTGACCGTGGTCGAGACGGATCCCGGCGACCCGGGCGACCGGCGCGAGCTCGACGCGATCGACGCGGAGTGGCTCGCGGCGAAGGGCCGCCACGTCAAGGAGCTGGCGTTCCTCGTCGGGGAACGCGGCGGGCCGGCGGCCGCGCTGCGCCGGACGTTCCTGGCCCGGCACCGGGGCCGCACGGTCGGCTACGTCACCTACTCCCCGGTGTGGGGCGGCAGGCCCGGGTGGCTGTACGACCTGACGCGCCGCTCGCCGCGGGCGCCGGTCGGCACCGTGGAGCTGGTCAACCTGACCGCGCTGACCCGCTTCCGGGAGGAGGGGGCGCCCTGGCTCCACCTGGGGCTGACCCCGTTCGCCGGGCTCGACGACCGGTACGAGCCGGCGTGCGCGAGCCGCGGACTGGCGCGGGCGCTGCGGCTGGTGGCCGAGCACGGGCGGCTGGTGTATCCGGCCGGCTCGCAGGAGGCCTTCAAGCTCAAGTGGGCCCCGCACGTGGTGGAGCCGGAGTACGTCGCCTTCCAGCACGGGGTGGGCCTGCCGGCCGTCTGGCACCTGCTCAGGACGACGGGCGCCGTCTGACCCCGGCGCCGTCTTTCCCCCCACACACCCCCGCACCCCCGTGCGCCTGAAACCCCTGCACCTCATCCCCCCATCCCCCATCCCCCATCCCCCATCCCCCGCATCCGGACATCCGTGCATCCGTGCACCCGAGAAATCGAGGCCGAGGCCATGACCACCACCCCCGTAGAGGCCGACTGGGACCGCGCGCCGAGCGTGCTCGAAGGCGCCCGGACGATGGAACTCACCACGCGGGACTGCAACCTGCCCTACTGGCTCCGGCACGTGGCCGGCACCATGCTGCGGCGCCTGTCCGACGGCTCGGTGCCGGACGCCGGGCCGACCGACGCGGTCTGTACGCCCGGTCCGCTGCGCGACGCGATCGTCGACGAGTTCACCTTCCGCCACCTCGCCGAGGAGAAGGCGGCCCGCGCGCTGTCCTTCCTGGTCTTCCACGCGCCGGACACCGACGACCTGGAGTTCTTCTCGACCCAGCTGGTCGACGAGGCCCGCCACGCGCGGATCTTCCGGGAGCACCTGCTGCGCGTGGGGCTGTCCCCCGAGGAGATCGCCGCGGAAGTGGCCCGGACGGCCTCGACCACCGCGGCCGCCGTGCTCGACCCGCTGGAGGAGTTCGGCCTGCGGGTGCTGCGCGACGAGGGCGACTACTACGGCGGCGTGCTGGTGCTGACGGTCCTCGTCGAGGGCATCCTGGCGCCGGCCGCCGAACTGAGCGAGCGCAAGTGGCGGCCGCTCGACCCGGCGGCGGCCCTGGTGGAGCGCGGCGCCAACATGGACGAGATCCGCCACCTCGCGGTCGGCAGCTCGGTGGTGCGCCGCTACCTGACCGAGCACCCCGGGCAGCGCCCCCGCCTGCTGGAGATCGTCACGGAGGGCCGCCGGCTGTGGGAGAAGCTCCCCATGCAGGAGGTGCTGTTCCGGCGGGAGTCCCTGTTCCAGGAGGGCCTCGCCGAACACGCCGCCCTGATCGGCGACTACGAGGTGTGGCCCGGCCGCCGACTGGTCGACACCGGCATCGAGGAGCGCATGGAGGCGGCCGCCCGCTGGTCGCAGGAGACCCAGGACACCCGCCTGGAGTACATGCTCCTCTCGGACGGTGCCCGATGAGCCGCGCGGCGGCGACCGCGGCCGAGCGCTGGGAGGTGCCGCTGCCCCCGTACCGGGGGGACGGTGAGCGGCAGGTGGTCGCGCAGGTCACCGAACCGGCCGGGGCACCCCGTGCGGTGGTGCTGATCTGGCCCGCCATGGCGGTCAGCGCCTCGTACTACGCGCCGTTCTGCGCGGAGCTCGCCGAGCTGGGCATCGCGGCGGTGGCGGCGGACCTGCGCGGCCAGGGCGAGAGCCGGCCGCGGCCGGACCGGAGCTCCGGATACGGGTACGACGAACTCGCCTCGCGGGACTGGCCCGGTGTGGTGGCCGCGGTCCGGGAGCGGTTCGGTGCGCGGGTGCCCCTGTACCTGCTGGGGCACAGCATCGGCGGGCAGGTCTCCGTGCTGTACGCGGCCCGGGAGCCCGCGGGCGTCGACGGCCTGGTCTTCGTGGCCGCCGGGTCGGTGGACCACCGCGGCTTCCCGGGTGCCTCGGGGCTGCGGGTGCTGCTGAGCACCCAGCTCGCCTCGCTGGTCTCCCGGGTCTGGGGCTACTTCCCCGGGCACCGGCTGGGGTTCGCGGGCCGGCAGCCGGCCCGGCTGATCCGGGACTGGGCCAGGATCGCCCGTACCGGGGAGTTCCAGCCGTCGGGGGCCGACGTCGTCTACGCCGACCGGCTGGCGGACGTACGCCTTCCCGTGCTCGCCGTCTCGGTCGCCGGGGACACCCTCGCTCCCCCTTCGGCGGTGGACCGGCTGTGTGCCACACTGCCCTCGTCCGTGGTCGAGCGCTGGCACTTCGAACCGGACGAGGGGGTCAGGGTCGACCACGTGCGGTGGGCCCGCGCGGGGGCTCCGGTGGCGGCGCGCATCCGCGCCTGGGCCGACGGGCTCTGATTCCAAGGGCGGTGGGGCCGGCAGTGGAAGCTCCGGTGGGCGCGCTGGTGCTGCGGACGGATTCGGCGCGGGCGCTGCGGGCGCTGGCGTCCGTGCGGGACGCCCTCACGGATGCCGAGCACGCCCGTGCCGCGCGGCTGCGCTCCGACGGCGACCGGGACGACTACGTGGCGTCCCACCTGCTGGTGCGGGAGTGCGCGGCGCGGTGGAGCGGTGTCCCGGCACGGCGGCTGACGCTGCGTCACCGCTGCCCCGGCTGCGGCTCCCCGGAGCACGGGCGGCCGTACGTCGAGGAGCTGCCGGACGTGTGCGTCAGCCTGAGCCACGCCCGCGGGTACGTCGCCGCGGCGGCCGGGACCGGTCCGGTCGCGGTGGACGCCGAGAGCCCCCGGCCGCAGGGTCTTTCGGCGGCCGGACGGCAGCGGGTGATGGCGGCGGCGGAGCTCTCGGAGATCGCCGGGGACGCCCGCCCGGACCTCGCCTTCGCGCTGCGGTGGACCTACAAGGAATGCCTGGTCAAGCTCGGTTCGGCCGACTGGGCCGGGCTGCCGGGGGTCGCCGTGCCGCGGGCGCTGCGCCCGGACGGGGTGCCGGTCCGTGCCGAGGGGCGGTGGGCCGTCCAGTGGGAGGACGGACCGGGTTCCGGCTGCGGGACGGCGGTCACCACGGGCTTCCCCGCGCTCCTTGGATTCGAAGGCCAGTAGATGGTTGAATATCCATCATTCACTCGCAGAACGAGTCGTATCGTTCAATCCGCCCACCCCACCGGATTGCCATCCACAGACTCCATGCCGACGAACGAGAAGATGAAATGGGACAGAAGAGGAATCTCACTCAGGTGTCGGATCGCTTCGGCACACATACGCGGGACTTGGACGCTCGTGAGCGGATCCTCTCCACGACGCTGGCCGTACTGGCCAGGGACGGGTACTCCAAGCTCACGATCGGCGGGGTGGCCGCCGAGGCGCGCGTCGGCAAGGCGACGATCTACCGGTCCTGGCCCAACAAGCCGGCGCTCGTCCTCGACGCGGTGCGCGAGGAGCTGCCCGCGATCCCGAACGAGGACACGGGCGACAGCAACGCCGAGCTGATCTCGGTGGCCCACGCCCTGGCGGACCTGTACTGCTCGCAGAAGATCCGCGTGGCCCTGCCGGCCCTGATGGCGGACGTCGCGGACGACTCCGGGCTGCGCAGCTTCCTGACGGAGAACCTGATCGACGGCCGCAAGGCCACCTCGTACCAGGTGCTCGCGCGCGCGGTCGAGCGCGGTGTCCTCCCCGAGGACACGGACATCTCGCTGATCCTGGACTGCTGGGCGGGGGCCATCCTCTTCCGCAGCCTGTTCTTCGAGGAGAACCTCGACGAGGACACGGTCCGCCGGATGGTCGAGGCGACGGTGGCCTCCCCGCCGCGCCTCCCGGCGGCCTGACGCGGATCCGCCGCCCCGGCCCCCCGGGCAGCCCGTACGGCTGCCCGGGGGGCCTTTTCGGCATCCGCCGGGTACGGCGGTGGGTCAGGGGGCCGGGCAGCGGAGGGCGTTCGCGGTGACGGGGGCGCCGTCGGCCTTGTTGCGGTCCCAGGTCACCGGCACGACCCGGACGGGGGTGGTGCCGACGGTGACCTCGAAGGTGCCGTCGTGGCCCGGCACCGGGTTCAGCCGGGCGCCGGGGAGGGCTGCCGCGAGAGTGGCCGCGTCGGCCCCCGCCGCCGGGGCGTACGTGATGACCGGCGGGCCCTCGGGGCGTACGGGGGGCACGGGGCCGGCGCTCGCCCGGAAACCGCCCCGGGCGAGGGCCTCGGCGACGGCCGGGTCGTCCACGCGGAGCCGGATGGCGGCCGGGTTGGTCTCGACGGGGGTCTCGGGGACGGGCTGGATGCGGGGGTCGCCGGTGATGGGGCGGTCGTCCTCGAGGGCGTCCCAGAGGGCGGCGGCGCGGGACTCGTGCCAGACCAGGGTGGAGCCGACCCCGGGGACGCGGTGGTCGAAGAGCCGGATGGGGACGGTGGCGAACTCGGTGCGGTCGGCGCGGAGCCGGCCGAGGGCCCAGCCGATGCGGACGAGGTCGTGCAGGTCCGTGTCCGCGTCGGTGCGCACCGTCTTGAGGAGGGTGCGGACGGTGCGGGCCGTGCTGACGGGGCCGGACAGGGCCCCCTCGGCGGTGAGGCGGGCCAGCAGGTTGGTGACGGTGCGCTGCTGGCGGCGGACCCGGCCGAGGTCGCCGGGCCGGGTGTTGACGTGGCGGGCCCGGACGTAGCGCAGGGTCCGGTTGCCGTCGGTGTGGTGGACGCCGGCGGTGATGTCGAGGCCGGAGCCCTCGTCGTGGAGGGGTTCGTCGGTGCAGACGGTCGCGCCGCCGAGGTTGTCGACGGTCTGCTCGAAGCCGGTGAACCCGGTCTCCAGGTAGTGGTCGACGCGGAGGCCGGTGACCTGTTCGACGGTGCGCACGGTCAGCGGGCCGCCGCCGATCGCGTACGCGCCGTTGATCTTCCCGAAGCGGGGCGGGCCGGGCAGCGGGTACTGGACGTAGGAGTCGCGGGGGATGGAGACGACGCTGGCGCGGCGCCCGTTCGCGGAGAGGTGCAGGAGCATCATCACGTCGGTGCAGTTGCAGCCCTGGCCGCCGACGTGCAGGCGGCGCTTCTCGGCGGCGGAGAGGCCGGCGCGGCTGTCGACGCCGACGACGAGGACGTTCGTGCCGCGGCTGCCGCCGCCGTCGCCCGCGCGGCGCTCGGCGGACAGGGCGTACGGGCCGGTGTGGGCGCCCGCGGCGAGGGTGGCCAGCAGCGTGAGGGCAACGGTGAGTCGACGCAACGCGCATCCCCTGACGTGGTGAGGTGAGGTGGCGGAAGCCGCGGGAGGACCGTACTGCCGCGGCCCGTGGCGGGTGGGGGTTACGCGCCGTGGCGGACGCCCGGATTGCCCAGTGGTTCGACTCGCGTTCGAGGCGTTCTCCTTCGCGCCCTGGCAGCTTCGGTGACGCGAGGCTCCACTGGGAACGGAAGGACGACGGGAATGACCAAGTCAAGGCGCAAGTTCGGCATCGCCACCGTGGTGGCCGCGACCGCTGCAGCGATGATCACGTTCGTGGGACCGCAGGCGAGTGCGCAGGACACGGCGCGCCGCGGCTGGGACCACTTCAACCACGGGGTGGCGTGGGAGGAGACCTACGGCTACTCGCAGGCCATCAAGGCCGGGGACGAGATCTACATCTCGGGCCAGCTGTCGCACGACGCGGCCGGCAACCTGGTGGGCGTGGGCGACTTCGAGAAGCAGGTCCGCGTGTCATTCGAGAACCTGGACAAGGTCCTCAAGCACTACAAGGTGCCCCGCAGCCAGATCATCAGCATGAAGATCTACACCAAGGACCTGCGCCAGAACTTCGACACGGCCGCCCGCCTCCACAAGGAGTACGTCGGCAAGCACCGCACGACCGACACCATCGTCGGCGTCTCCGACCTGGCCTTCGCCGACCAGCTGGTGGAGATCGAGGCGATCGTGAAGGTCAAGCCGCGCTCCTGACCGAGTGCGCCGCGCGGTGAGCACCGCGCACCCCCCTCTGCAGCCCGCGCCCGGGTCCGGTTCCACCGGCCCCGGGCGCGGGCTGTCGGCGTGGGACCGCAGAACGGCGCAGGAGTCGGTGGCATGTTCATGCAGGGGCCACTGATCAGCGGGTTTCGGCCTTCTGGTACTTCTTCAGGCCATGAAGAAGATCACTCGCCGACAGGCTCTGGGGATCGGTGCCGGGGCGTCCGTCGCCCTGGGGCTGAGCGCCTGCTCGTCCTCGTCGGCCCCGACTCCGGCAGCCGGTGCCTCGGGTGCCTCCGGGGCGCCCGGCGCCTCCGGTGCGCCCCTGTCGATACCCACCGGCGGCATCGACGAGGTGTACGAGGGGCGCCGCATCCAGATCACGCTGGGCGCCCCGGGGCACCACGGCATGCCGGTCCCCAACATCAAGATCGACGGCAAAGAGCTGCACCTGATGGGGAACGCGGACGGCAGCTGGGTCACCGTCGTCAACCACTACGAGAGCTTCCCGGACCCGATCGCGGCCGCCCGCGCCGCCATCCGTGACCTCCAGGGCGCCGAACTCGCCCCGTTCACGCTCCCGAAGGAGGCTCCGCAGCTGTGACCGTGCGCAAGAGCGTGGCCGCGCTGACGCCCGACGAGAAGCGGGCCTTCGTCAACGCGGTGCTGGAGCTGAAGCGGACCGGCGTCTACGACCGGTACGTCAACGCCCACAACTACTACCTGATGAGCGACTCGGACTTCGGGCCCCGGATCGGGCACCGCACCCCGTCCTTCCTGCCCTGGCACCGGCGGTTCCTGCTGGACTTCGAGGCCTCGCTCCAGCGGGTGGACCGCAACGTCGCGCTGCCGTACTGGGACTGGACCGTCGACCGGGCGCCCAACTCCCCGCTGTGGGCCTCCGACTTCATGGGCGGCAGCCGGCGCGGCCGGGACGGCCAGGTGCTCGACGGTCCGTTCGCCTACACCGGCGGCCGGTGGCCGGTGACGGTGGGCGTGGACCGCCGCGACTACCTGCGGCGCGTCCTCGGGTCGGGGGTGCCGCAGCTGCCGACCCGGGCCGAGGTGGACGCGGTGCTCGCGATGCCCGTGTACGACACCGCGCCCTGGAACAGCTCGTCGAGCGGGTTCCGCAACCACCTGGAGGGCTGGCGCGGGACCAACCTGCACAACCGGGTCCACGTGTGGGTGGGCGGGCACATGGCCACCGCGGCCTCCCCCAACGACCCGGTGTTCTGGCTGCACCACGCCTTCATCGACAAGCTGTGGGCGGACTGGCAGGCCCGCAACCCCAAGGCCGGCTACCTGCCCGCGTCCCGGACGCAGAACGTGATCGACCTGCGGGGCGTGCTGCCGCCGTGGAACAACGTGACTCCGGCCGACATGCTGGACCACCGCCGGTTCTACACCTTCGACCGGCCGTGACCGGCCGGTCGTGAAAGGGCCCGCGCCCCCTCGGGAGGGGGCGCGGGCCGCTGCGCGGGTGCCGTGGCGCCGGTCAGACGGCGGCGGGCTCGGACGCGGCGGGCTCGGCGGGCCCGGTCCGCTTGCGGTCCCGCATCACCAGGGCGGCGAGGACCGCGGCGGCCAGGATGGCCGCGGCGCTGATGGTGAAGGTCGTCGACATCGAGGCGGTGAAGGCCTCGCGGGCCGTGCGCACCATGCCCTCGTCCCCGCCGGCGGCGGCCAGGGCCCCGGCGATGGAGTGCCTGGCCTGCTCGGGCGATCCGGCCGGCATCCCGTCGGCGAACCCGGAGGCGAGGAGCGAGCCGAGGATCGCGATGCCGAGGGCGCTGCCGGCCTGGCCGATGGTGTCGTTCAGGGCGGAGCCGACGCCCGCCTTCTCCTCGGGGATGGTGGCCATCAGGGCGCCGACGGCGGCCGGCATGGCCGCACCCGCGCCGAGGCCGAGCAGGCCGAGGGCGACCGCCGGGACGGTGAAGCCGCTGTCGGGGGAGGCGGTGGTCAGCAGGGCGAAGGAGCCGGCCATCACGATCATGCCGCCCACGATCAGGGGGCGGTTGCCCACCTTCGAGGCGAGGCCGGCGCCCGCGCCGTTGCCGATCAGGGCGGCCACGGCGAGCGGGACGAAGGCCAGGCCGGCCTTGAGGGGCGAGTAGCCGAGGACGAACTGCAGGTACTGGGTCAGGACCAGCAGCAGGCCGCCGTTGCCGATCTGGACGAGGGTCAGGGAGAGCGAACCGCCGCTGAAGTTGCGGTTCTTGAAGAGGACCAGCGGGACCATCGGGGAGGGGGTGACGTTCTCCCAGATCACGAAGCCGGCGAGGCAGGCCACCGCGACGGCGAGGGTGAGCGAGGAGCGGCCCTCGAAGGCACCGTGCCGGGGGATCTCGATGATCCACCACACCAGGGCGGTCATGCCGACGGCGGAGAGCACGGCGCCCAGCGGGTCGGGCTTCTGCCGGAGGCCCTTGGACTCGGGCATCAGGGTGAGGGCGGCGATCACGGCGAGGACGACGACCGGGACGTTGATGAAGAAGATCGACTGCCAGGAGAAGTGGTCGATCAGGACGCCGCCGAGGACCGGGCTGCCCACCAGGCCGAGCATGGAGACCGAGCCCCAGGCCGCCATCGCCTTGGGCCGCTCGTCCTCCTGGAAGACGGTGATCAGGATGGAGAGCGTGGACGGCATGATGAGCGCGCCGCCGACGCCCATCGCGACGCGTGCGGCGATCACCTCACCGGGGCTGGAGCAGTAGGTCGCGGCCAGCGAGGCCGCGCCGAAGAGGACCAGGCCGACCAGCATGACCAGGCGCCGGCCGTAGCGGTCGCCGAGGCTGCCGGAGGTGAGCAGGAGACCGGCGAAGACCAGGATGTAGGAGTCGAGGATCCACTGGGTGTCCTGCGCGCTCGCACCGAGGTCCGTGGTCAGGGACGGCACCGCGACCGTCAGGGCCATGGAGTCGACCACCAGGACCAGCGAGCTCAGGCACAGCACGATCAGGATCCACCAGCGGCGGGGGTTCCTGCTTTCCATGGGTCTTTCCCTTTCGTCTTCGTCGGTGCGTCCCGTTGACGAGGCCCACTCGGCGCGTACACCGTTCCGGTGATGCGCACACTGTACGCACAAGGAGTACGGCGTACGCAAGAGGGTGGGCGGCGTTCTATGCTCCGGGGCATGACGACGAGGTCGGCGGGTGCCGGTGAAGGCGGGGAGCGGGTCCTCCTGTACGGGCCGGAAGGGCTCGTCGAGGGCGAGGCGGCCGGGGAGCTCGCGGCGGCCGACTCCTGGCTGGTGGAGGACGGCCGGGTACGTGAACTGCCCGCGCACTGGCGTCGGTTCGCCGCCGCCGTGGCCGAGGCGGGCGGGCCCGCGCCGGAGGGCTTCCCGGAGGCCGCCACCCGGGCGCTGCCCCGGCGGGGCTGCTGGTTCCCCCGGGTGGAGCTGGTGGACGGACGGCTGCAGCTGCGGGTGCGGCCGGCGCCCCCGCGGACGGACGCGGTACGGCTGTGGGCCGGGGGCGGGGACCCGCGGCGCACGCCCCGGCGCAAGGGGCCGGACCTCGGGACGCTGGGGAGGCTGCGGGCGCGGGCCGTCGCGGCGGGCGCCGACGACGCGCTCCTCGTCGGCGACGACGGCCTCGTGCGGGAGACGGCCACGGCGAACCTGGTCTGGTGGGACGGGGACGCGCTGTGCGTCGTCGATCCCGGGCTGCCGGTCCTGGCGGGGGTGACCGTGGCGTGGGTGGTGCGGCGCGCCGCCGGGCTGGGTGTCGCGGTGCGGCGGTGCCGGGTGCCGGTCGCGGAGCTGGGCGGGCGCGAGGTGTGGGTCGCCAACGCGCTGCACGGGCTGCGGCCGGTCACCGGGTGGGTGGGGGCCGACGTGGCGGCCGGTCCCGCCCCGCGGGTTGAGGAGTGGCGGGCCGCCTGGGCCTCGGCCGCCGAACCCCTGCCGCGGTAGCGGCGCGGGTCCGGCGGGCCGCACCCAGGGGGGCGACGGACCGGCGGCCGGCTCAGTGCGCGCCGGAGTCGGCCGCGGCGGACAGCAGCGACAGGCGGCTCGCGGTCCGGTTGACGTCGAGCGGCAGGTTCTCGCCGCGCAGTACGTCGTCGAGCGGCGCCTCGCCGACGAGGACGAGGCGTACGTCCCGGTCGCAGAGCACGTCGACGAGGTTGGCGAAGCGCTGGGCGGCGTCCCGGTCCTCCCCGGCCAGGCGGGGCAGGCCGGAGAGCACCCAGACGGGGAAGCGGTCCGCGGCCGCCAGGTAGTCGCCGGTGGAGTTCGGCCGGTCGCACAGGTCGTGGAAGTCGAACCAGACCAGGTCGCCGCGGACCGCGAGCGCGGGCACGGTGCGTCCGCCGGTCACCTCCACCGGCTGCGCTTCGCCGGCCGCGGGCGGGGTCAGGCCCTGCCCGGCGAGCTGTTCCGCGGTGCCGGGCCAGAGGTAGGCACCGCGTTCGAACTCGGAGCGGGCCGCGCCGGACGCGTACGCGGCCCGGTAGTCGCGGCCGCCGCCGAGCTCGACGACGTCCATGGTCTCTTCGAGGATCCTGATGGCGGGCTCGAACATCTCGTGGAAGACCGGGTTGGGGAGCAGGCCGGCCGGGGGGTAGTTCGAGGTGGTGAGGAGGGTGATCCGCTGGTCGAGGACGGACCGGAGCACCCGGCCGATGAGCATGGCGTCACCGGCGTCGTGGACGTGGAACTCGTCGAAGACGAGGAAGCGGCAGTCGCCGAGGAGTTCGGCGACGGCCCGGTCGGTGACCCGGCGGTCGTGCGGCCGTCCCAAGGCCGGATCACCGCGGGTGTTCCCCCGCCCCGGTCCGGGACCGGGGCGGGGGAACGGCCCCTCAGGAGCCGTCGGGCGCCAGCGGCATGATGCCGTCGAGGACGGTCTCGCAGGCGGTGTGCAGGTCGGCCGCCAGGTCGCACTCCCCCTCGGGGCGCTGCACCCAGCGGAAAACGGTGCCGAAGTAGACGTCGCGCAGCAGCAGCCCGGCGAGGCGCGGGTCCACGGTGTCGGGGACCTGGCCGCGCCGGCGGGCCTCGACCACGAAGTCGCCCAGCATGTCGCTGAGGTAGGGCTCCTCCTGGAGGAGGTAGCCCGCCTTGACCCAGGCCGTGGTGAGGGCGCGGGTCAGGGCGGGGTCGCGCAGGCTGATGTCGGCGAGGAGGCCCATGCACTCCAGGAGTGCCCGGCGGGGGTCGGTCTCCGTGGCGGCGGCGAGGCCCTCGCGGAGCACGTCGCGGCGCTTGGCGCCCCACTCGGTGATGAGGTCCTCCTTCTTCTGGAAGTGGTTGAAGAAGGTGCCGCGCGCCACGTCGGCCCGCTCGGCGATCTCGTCGACGGTGGTCTGGTCGTACCCCTGGTCCGCGAAGAGCTCGATGGCGGCGTAGTAGATGCTGTCGCGGACCCGCTGCTTGTTGCGCTCGCGGCGGCCTTGTGGCGGACCTGCGGTGATGTTGCTGCTGGTCATGTGTGGGGGGTCTCCTGTCGCGCAACCGCCGGCGCGCAGGGCCGCAGGCCTCACTGACGTTGTCAGCGGCGGGAGACGGTCCGCCGCACCGGCGCCTATACCTTTTGTATCACGATCAATTTATGCATCACAGTACAGCTTCCATCATGGATGACACAGCCGGACCTGCGGCTATGGCTCGAATGCTCAGGTCTTCGAGGAGCAGCCGGACCGGAATCTCCCAGTCCAAGGTGGAGCGCAGGTCGCGGCTCAGCTGGGTGGCCGTCAGGGAGTCGATGCCGTAGTCGCGCAGCGAACGGCGCACGTCGATGCGCTCGGGGGTCATGCCCAGCACCCGCGCGGCCCGGGCGACGAACTGGGTGGTGCGGTCCGCCGGCCGTCTCTCACGCTCCTCCTCACGTCGCTCCTCCCGCGTGTACGACTCCTGCGGCGCGGGACCGGTTCCGTACGCCGCCCGGACGGGGGCGGTTCCGTACGCCGCCCGGACGGGGACCGGGCGCTGCCGCCGGGGTTCGATCCCGAGGGCGGAACGCAGCCGGGCCGACACGGTGGGGGCCGCGCCGATGCGGCGCACGAGGATGTCGTGGAACTCGGCGAGCACCCGGCCGTCCGGGCCGACGACGTGGACGGCGGCCCGGGCCGCGTCCCCGCGCAGCAGCGGGGTGACGGTGGCGTGGACCCAGAACTCCTCGGTGAGCCCGGCGTGGAAGCGGACCCGCCCGAAGGACTCGGCGGTGTAGGCGCGGTGGTCGCCGGGGGTCTGGGGCAGGGCGGCGAGCAGCGGGAGGAAGCAGGCTTCCCAGGCCCCCTGTTCGGAGACGCCGGGGCCGGGCCGGGACATCTGGGCGATGGCTTCGCCGCCGCGCAGCCACAGGTGGCGCAGGGTGCGCAGGGCGGGCAGGACCTCGTACCCGCGGCGGCCCGCGCCCGCGAGGAACTCCCGGGGCGTCAGGTGGCGGCGGCAGCGGGCGAGGGCGGCGTCGATGTCGGCCGGGCGGTAGCGGGAGGGCTCGGCGGGGGTGGTGTCGAGGTCGGCGCGCAGGCACGGGCGGGGCGAGGGGCCGGTGGTGTCGACGCGGGCGGTGAAGGAGCCGGGCCGGGCGGGGTCCAACCGGATCCGTACGGCGCGGGTGGCGCCCTCGGCGGGGGCTTCGACGAGTTCCTCGCCGACGAGGGCGCGGGTGATGGTGACGGTTTCGGCGCGGGCGGCGGTGCGGGCCAGCTCGTGGAGGTGGGCGAGGTGGGCGACCGGGGGGACGGGGGTCAGGCCGCGCAGCCGGATCCCGGCGATCCGGTGGTCGTACGCGATCTCGGCGGCGTGGCTGCGGCCGACGGGGGCGCCGGCGGGCGTGACGGCCTGGGGGCGGCGCAGGGGCTCGGTCTCCCAGGGGTAGGCGGGCAGCGGGGCGGGGCGTGCGCGGTCGCGGAACCAGCGCTCCCAGTGGACGGTGCCGCCGAGGGCGAAGTAGGCGCCCAGGGAGCGGGCGAGGGTCAGGGCCTCGTCCTCGGGGTCGCGGCGGCTGGTGGAGGTGACGACGGCGGCGGGGGCGCCCAGCTCCCGGAGGGTCTCCTCGACGGCCCCGCTCAGCAGGGGGTGGGGGCTGATCTCGACGAAGACGTTCTCGCCCTCCTTGGCCAGGTGGCGGACGGAGTCGGCGAACCGGACGGGGCGGCGGAGGTTGTCCGCCCAGTAGCCGGCGTCGAGTTCGCCGCCGTCGAGGTAGGCGGTGCGGACGGTGGAGTGCATGGGGGTGCGGGCCGGGCGGGGGGCGAGGTGGGCGAGCAGGCCGAGCAGGTCCTCGCGCAGCGGGTCCATGGCCGGGCAGTGCGAGGCGACGTTGGTCCGCACGAGGCGGTGGAAGACGCCCCGCTGCTCCAGCCGGCGGGCGATCCGGCGCAGGGCGGCGCGGTCGCCGGCCAGCACGGTGCTGGTCGGTGCGTTCTCGGCGGCCACGCAGACGTCCGGCTCGTCCGCGATGAGGTCCAGGGCCTGCTGGGGCAGGAGTTCCACGGCCAGCATGGCGTTCTGGCCGGTGGTGCGCTGGAGGAGGGCGCTGCGGCGGCAGATGACGGCGGCGGCGTCGGCGAGGGAGAGGGCTCCGGTGGTGGCCGCGGCCGCCGGTTCGCCCATGCTGTGGCCCACGCAGACCTCGGGGTCGACGCCCATGTCCCGCCAGTGCGCGGCGAGCGCCGTCTGGACGGACCACAGCAGCGGCTGGAGGGTGTCGACCCGGTCGGGGAAGTCGTAGGTGTCGGGGGCGGCGGCCACGAGTTCGCGTACGGACCGGCCGGTCTCGGCGCGGACGGCGGTGTCGCAGGCGTCGAGGGCGGCGCGGAAGGCCGGTGAGGAGGACAGCAGCGAGCGGCCCATGCCGGGCCACTGGGCGCCCTGGCCGGGGAAGACGAACACCGGGCGGCGGGGGCCCGCGAAGCCGGCTTCGCCGGTGCCGCCGGCCGGGGTGGGCCGGTCCTCGGCGAGGGCCCGCAGGGTGAGGGCGAGTTCGTCGTGGTCGGCTCCGGTCGCCCAGAGCCGGTGGGGGTGGGCGTCGCGGCGCAGGGCCGCGGTGGCGCAGAGGTCCCACAGGGGGTGGTCCCGGCCCGCTCCGCCGGGGGCGAGGTGGGCGGCGTGGGCGAGGGCGAGGCGGCGCAGGGCGGCGGGCGAGTGCGCGCTGAGGACCAGCAGGTGGGTGGGGCGGTCCGGGGGCAGTTCGGTGGGACCGTGCGGGAGTTCGGCGGGCCGGGGCGCGGGCGAGGCGACGACGACGTGGGCGTTGGTGCCGGAGAGGCCGAAGGAGCTGACGCCGGCCACGACGGGGGCGGGGTCCGCGGGGGCGGCCGGTTCCCCGGCGGCGGAGGCGTCGGCCGCGGGCTCGTTGGCGGTGACCAGCCGCAGCGGGGCGTCGGGCCCTTCGAGCAGCGGATGCGGGCTGGTCGCGTGCAGCGAGGCGGGGACGGTGCCGTGGCGGACGATCAGCACGGTCTTGACGAGGCCCGCGATGCCCGCCGCGGCTTCGGCGTGCCCGATGTTGGTCTTGACGGAGCCGATCCGCAGGGGGCGCCCGGCGGGGCGGTGGCCGCGCACGGCCTCGGCGAGCGCGAGCAGTTCGACCTCGTCGCCGGTGGGGGTGCCGGTGCCGTGGGCCTCGACGTAGTCCAGCCGGGCGGGGTCCGCCCCGGCGCTGCGCCAGGCGTTCCGGATCATCGCGGTCTGGCCCTGGACGGCGGGGCGGATCAGGGAGCCGCTGGCCCGGCCGTCGTTGGTGACGGCGCTGCCGGGGAGCAGGGCGAGGACGGGGTCGCCGGCGGCGAGGGCGTCGCGCAGCCGTTTGAGGACGACGACGGCGACGCCCTCGCTGCGCACGAAGCCGTCGGCGGCGGTGTCGCCGAACCGGCAGCGGCCGGCGGGTGAGAGCATCGCGGCCTGCGAGTAGGCGACGGCTTCGTGGGGGGACAGGATGACGTTGGCCCCGCCGGCGACGGCGAGGTCGCTCTCGCCGGTCAGCAGGCTCTGGCGGGCCATGTGCACGGCCACCAGGGACGAGGAGCAGGCGGCGTCGAGGGTGACGCTGGGGCCGCGCAGGTCGAGGTCGTAGGAGATGCGGCCGGCGGCCATGGCGCGTACGCCGCTGCCCGCGACCTCCCTGAGGGTGTGGGCGCCGAGGTCCTCGCCGCGGGTGTACTCGGCGGTGGCCTGGCCGATGAACACCCCGGCTTGGGTGCCCGCGAGCGACGAGGGGCGGATGCCCGCCCCGTCCAGCGCCTCGCGTAAGACGAGCAGCAGGAGCCGGTGTTGGGGGTCCATGGCGGCGGCGTCGGCGGGAGCGATCCCGAAGAACTCCGTGTCGAAGCCGAAGGGGTCGTCCAGGAAGCCGCCGTAGCGGGAGTCCGTCTTGCCGGGAACGCCCGGCTCCGGTGTGTAGTACGCGTCGATGTCGAAGCGGTCCGCCGGTACGGCGGTCACCGAGTCGGTGCCCGCGACCAGGTTGTCCCAGAACTGCCCGATGCTGTTGGCCTGGGGGAACCTGCATCCCATGCCGACGACCGCGACGGTCGTCTCTTCGTTCCACGCTGCCACGAGAGCCCCCTCGATGGGTGTGAGTGCGCGGGAGCCGCCTCCCCGCAGCTCCACCGCGCCTCGATCGTAGTTCAAGTCTGTACCCCGGAACAATGATGGATCGGGGGCCATATCCGGACTCTTCCCGTCCACAACCCTTCCGCTTCCCAAACTCGTTGGGCTGTAGTAGAAAGTTAGACCCGAGCCCAAGAATGAACCTCAGTCGGGCCCGTGAGCGAGAAGGGGTGAACTCCATTGGCTCCGCGCATGTCACAGCGAACGGCGTTACCGGGGACGGGCTCAGAGACAGGGGCAGGAGCACCGGACGGACCCGGCGGCCCCGGCGGACCCGGCGTGCCGGACGGCACGGACGGCCCGGACCTCGCCGGCGAACTGCCGGACCTGCTGCGCCGGGCGGTGCGGATCCCCGCGCTCCGGGCGAAGTACGCCCCTCTCCCGGCCACCGGTCCGCTGCGCCTGACGGACCTTCCGGTGCTGACCCGGCAGGAGCTGGCGCGGGCGACCGAGGAGGTGCTGGCCTCCGGTACCCAGGCGGCCGCCTCGCTGGTCTGGGCGGACGGCGGCACGGTCCGCGCGCCCGCGCTGAGCCTGCTGCCGGACGACATGTTCGCCGAGCGGGTGCGCGGCGCGTGGAGCCCGCTGGGCCCCACCGACGTGCTGGTGAACCTGCACTCCTGCGAACGGCTGCGCCCCGACCACCACTTCTTCAACCGCTTCGCCGCCGCCTCGGGCGCCGCCTGCCTGCCGCTCGGCCCGTTGCCGGACGGCGCGCAGGACGGCTGGCTGGACTTCTTCGCCCGGACCGGGGTGACCGCCCTGAGCGCGCCGCCCGAGACGGTCGCCCGGCTCGCGGGCGCCGCCGGCGCCGGCCGGCCGCTGCCCTGGCTGCGCACCCTGCTGCTGGGCGGGACCCTGCACGACACCACGTCCGACGCCCTGCTCGCCGACCGCTTCCCGTACACCCGGGTCTGGCGCCTGTACGGGTCCCCGGCCACCGGGGTCGTGGCGCAGCACGGTCCGCACTGCCTGGCCGGGCTCTACCACCCGCTGCCGCACCAGCTGGTCGAGGTCGTCGACGGGCAGGTGCTGGTCACCACCCTCGACGCCCGCCGCGATCCGCCGCTGATCCGGTACGCGACGGGTGAGCTCGGCGAGTACGCGCACTGCGTCTGCGGCACCGGGGGGCCCGCCCTGCGGCTGTTCGGCCCCGCCGACCCGTACTTCCGCCTGCACGGGCGGGGGGTGTCGGCCCGGGAACTGGTCGATTCCGCCCTGGCCACCGGCGAGGTGACGGCCGCCCAGGTGGCCGTGAGCGGGGGCCGGCGGGTGCAGCTGCGGGTGGTGCTGGCCGCCGGGGTCCCGGACGACCACTACACCCACGACTGGATCAGGTACCAGGTGCTGGAGAGCCGGCTGAGCCTGCCGTCCTTCGTCCTGGACCAGCCCGAGGTCTTCGACGTGGTCGCGGTGGACCGTCTGGACGGGGCCCCGCTCCTGGCAGCCGATGAGTTCTGACCCGCCGATGAGTTCTGAACCGACGACGCGTTCCGACCCGCCCCACCGCATTCCGGATCACGAGCCGTACGAGGAAACACCACCAGGTACGAGAGGAACTTCCATGTCCTACCAGTCCCCCACCCTTCCTTCCCTCCAGGGCGCCGCCGAGCAGGCCGAGGACGAGATCCTGATCGCCGTGCGCGCGGTGGCCCCCGAGATCGACGAGATGATCCGGGCCGAGCCGCTCCCCGAGGGCTGGCTGCCGGGCTGGGACGTCGCCGGGGTCGTCCTCAAGGCCGCCCCCGAGGGGTTCAGCCCGCAGCCCGGCGACCGGGTGGTGGGCGTGGCCACGGGTACCGAGTGGGGTTCGTACATGACCCTGCCCTCCGAGTACGCCGTGGTCCTGCCCGACCACGTGAGCTTCGAGCAGGCCGCCGCGCTGCGGGTGGCGGTGCTGACCGCGCTGCGCCTGGTGCGGGGCGCCGGTTCGGTGGCGGGCCGCCGGGTGCTGGTCACCGGCGCGGGCCGGGGCATCGGCCGGCTGCTGGTGGAGCTGGCGGCCGCGCTGGGCGCCGAGGTGACCGCCGTGGTGCGGGACGCCGGGGAGGCCGCGGAGGCGGTGCGGCTGGGCGCCCGCCGGGTGGTGACCGCGGACACCGTGTCCGAGGCCTTCGAGGGCTCCTTCGACCTCGTGTACGAGGCCGCCGCGGGCGATCTGATCGCCGCCGGGCGGGGGCTGACCGCCGACGGCGCGACGGTGTTCCTGTACGAGAGCTTCGCCCCGCAGGGCGCCGACATCGGCTTCTTCCGCTTCTTCGGCGGGCCCGAGCAGGCGGGGCTGCGGCACTTCGTCTTCCGTACCGCGACGCCCGAGGACCGCGAACTGGCGCAGCTGCTGGACCTGCTGACCACGGGTGAGCTCTCCCTCGGACGGGCCGCCGCCGTCGCGGACCACCGGATCAGCGCCTGACCGACGTCCCCCTCCCCCTCCCCCCCTCCCCCTCCCCCACCGGAGCCCTCCTGCCGCGCGGTCGCGGCGGGAGGGCTCGGCGGTGTGTCCAGGAGGGGCGGTGGAGCGCCGCTGGAGCGGGCGCTCGCCGCCGCCGTTCCTGGGTAGGCCCGGAGGATGAGCAACGTACGCCCCGACAAGGGGTACACGCGGGACAGCCGGTACATCACCACCCGGATCACCGCCGACGGACGCGACGGTTTCCCGGTGGAGGCGGGCCGCTACCGTCTCGTGGTGAGCCGCGCCTGCCCCTGGGCGCACCGCGCGACGATCGTCCGCCGGCTCCTCGGGCTGGAGAAGGCCCTGCCCCTGGCCGTGGCCGGGCCCACGCACGACCAGCGCAGCTGGACCTTCGACCTCGACCCGGACGGCCGCGACCCGGTGCTCGGGATAGAGCGGCTCCAGGAGGCGTACTTCGCCCGCTTCCCGGAGTACGACCGGGGCATCACCGTGCCCGCGATCGTGGACGTGCCGAGCGGCGAGGTGGTCACCAACGACTACGCGCAGATCACCCTGGACCTGTCGACGGAGTGGGCGGCGTACCACCGCGAGGGGGCGCCGGAGCTGTACCCGGCCGCACTGCGGGCGGAGATCGACGCGGTCAGCGAGGAGATCTACACGGACGTGAACAACGGCGTCTACCGCGCCGGGTTCGCCAAGTCCCAGGAGGCGTACGAGGAGGCGTACGGGGCGCTCTTCGACCGCCTCGACCGGTTCTCGGAGCGGCTGGAGCGGTCGCGCTACCTCGTCGGCGACACGATCACCGAGGCGGACATCCGGCTGTTCACCTCGCTGGTGCGCTTCGACGCCGTCTACCACGGCCACTTCAAGTGCAACCGGCAGCGGCTCTCGGACATGCCGGTGCTGTGGGCGTACGCGCGGGACCTGTTCCAGACGCCCGGCTTCGGGGACACGGTCGACTTCGACCACATCAAGCAGCACTTCTACGTCGTGCACAGCCACATCAACCCGTCCGGGATCGTGCCCGCCGGCCCCGACCCGTCGGGCTGGCTGGAGCCGCACGGCCGGGAGGCGCTGGGCGGGCGCCCGTTCGGGGACGGCACCCCGCCCGGGCCGCCGCTCGCGGAGGAGGCCGTCCCGCCGCTGGGCTGAGGCGTCGGGCCGGGCGGCGTACGCAGGAGGGGGCGGCCCCGGGGCCGCCCCCTCCGTGCCGTCCGCGGGGTGTCAGTCCCGTGCGGCCGGGCCCAGCCATGCGGCGAGTTCCTCCAGCAGCCGCCCGGTGTCGCGCTCGTGGCCGTGCGCGGCGATGTGCCCGTCGGGCCGGATCAGGTAGTAGCCGGCCCGGCCGCAGCCGGTCGGGCGGCGGGCGGAGCCGGCGGCCAGGTCCACGGCGCGCACCTGGGGCCAGGGGGCGGCGAGGGCGCGGAGCTGGGTGCGCCAGGCGGCGGCCGTGCCCCGGCAGACGACGGCGAGGGTCCAGCCCGGCGCCTGCGCGCCCGGCCCGGCGATGCCGTGGGCGAGGGCCAGCTCGCGCGGGAAGACGGCGCCCACCTCCAGCGCCCCGGGCAGTTTCGCGCGGGCGGCGCAGCCGCCGCGGCCGGACGGCAGCTGGGTGGGGCGCTGCGCGGGGTAGGAGAGGCGGCGGCCGGCCATGACGGGGGCGTAGAGCCTGAAGGCGCCGGTGCGTTCGGCGGCGCGGAAGGCGGCGTCGCGGGCGGCGACGGCGAGCCGGCCGCGGACCAGCCAGCCGCGGGTCTGGATGTCGGTGTCGCGGACCACCCGGCGGACCACCGCGGAGCGTTCGGCCCCGTAGTCGCGGAGCAGTGCGGCCGGGGCCTCGCCGCGGACGACGGCGGCGATCTTCCAGGCGAGGTTGTGGGCGTCCTGCATCCCGGTGTTCATGCCCTGGCCGCCGGCCGGGCTGTGCACGTGGGCGGCGTCGCCGGCGATGAAGACGCGGCCGAGCTGGTAGGTGCCGGCGTGCCGGGCGTGGATGCGGAAGACGGTCTCCCAGAGGGGTTCGAGGAGGCGGACCCCGCGCGGGCCGCGTTCGTCGACGATCTGCTGCATCCGCTCCTTGCCGGCGTTCTCGCCGGGGGCGAGGCTGGAGAAGAACCGGTAGACCCCGTCGGGGAGGGCGACGATGACGAGGGCCCCGGCGGGCGACTGGTAGTAGAGGGCCTGGTCGGGCGGGAGGGTGCCCTCGATCCGGGCGTCGACGAGGGCGAAGGCGCTCTCGTAGGTGCTGCCTTCGAATCCGCTGCCGAGCTGGGCGCGGACCGCGCTGGAGGCTCCGTCGGTGCCGATGACGAAGGGGGCGCGGGTGCGTTCTATGCGGCCGTCGGCGTGTTCCAGTACGGCGGTGACGGGAGCGGTCCCGTCGATGCGGCCGGCGAAGTCGAGGTCCTCCAGGGTGAGCAGGCGCACGCCGTGCTCGACCTTGCCGCCGAGGGCGTGCATGCGGCGGCGCAGGATCTCCTCGGTCTCGTTCTGCGGGAGGCAGAGCGGGGCGAGGTGCTGGGGGAAGTCGAAGGTCGCCAGCCGGGTGCGGTCGGAGAAGTAGCTGAACGCGTTGATCTGGAGGGCGGCGGCGCGCAGGTCGTCGAGGATGCCGAGGTCCTCGAAGAGGTCGAGGCTGCGCGGCCACACCAGCAGGGCCTTGGGGAGCGGTGAGGGCTCGGGGGCCCGGTCGACGACGCGTACGCGCACGCCGCGGCGCAGGAGTTCGCAGGCGGCCGTCATCCCGGTCGGTCCGGCGCCGACGACCAGCACGTCGTAGGGCTCGGGCTCCGGGGGCGGGGTGGTGGACATGAACGCTCCTCCATCTCATTGACGACTACTATCAGATGTCTTATGGTTCATCGCAATCTTATACACCGATCGCAGGAGAAGAGAAGATGCGCTACCGCTACCTCGGCGACACCGGCCTGTCCGTGTCCGAACTGTGCTTCGGCGCCATGACCTTCGGCGGCGCGGCGAGCTTCCTGGGGGCCGACGACCGCAACTGGTCCGAGTTCGGCACCGTCGACGACTCCAACGTGCTGGCGATGATGGACCAGGCCCTCGACGCCGGCATCAACTTCTTCGACACCGCGGACGTCTACAAGAACGGCATGGGCGAGGAGTTCTTCGGCCGCACCCTGAAGAAGGTCCGCGACCGCGTCGTCATCGGCACCAAGGGCCGCTGGCGCATCACCGACGACCCGAACGACGTCGGCGCCACCCGCCACCACCTGATCGCGGCCGTCGAGGCCAGCCTGCGGCGGCTGGACACCGACTACATCGACCTCTACCACATCCACGGCTTCGACCCGCGGACCTCGCTGGACGAGACCCTGCGCGTGCTCGACGACCTGGTCCGCTCCGGCAAGGTCCGCTACATCGGCGTCTCCAACTTCGCCGGCTGGCAGCTGATGAAGGCCCTGTCGGTCTCCGAGCGCCGCAACCTGAACCGCTTCGTCTGCTACCAGGGCTACTACAACATCGCCGCCCGCGACCTGGAGCGCGAGATCATCCCGCTCGCCGTCGACCAGAACGTCGGCATCACCGCCTGGTCGCCGCTGGCCGGGGGCTTCCTCACCGGCAAGTACCGCCGGGGCGAGGGCCGTCCCGAGGGCAGCCGGCTCTCCCAGCGCACGGCCGCCGAGTCGGCGCCGCTGACCGACCCCGACCAGGCGTACGACATCGTCGACGCCATGGCGCAGATCGCCGAGGACCGCGGGGCGACCGTGGCCCAGGTCGCGCTCAACTGGGTGCTGGCCAAGCCCGCGATCGCCTCGGCGGTGGTCGGCGCGACCAAGCCGCACCAGCTGGCCGACAACCTCCGGGCGATGGAGTGGACCCTCACCGAGGACGAGCTGGCCCGCCTCGACAAGGTCAGCGAGACCCCGGCGCCGTACCCGTACTGGCACATCGGCACGGTCGGCGCCGACCGCAAGCTGCCGGGCGACGTCTACCCGGCCTGAACCCGCCGCCCCGCCGCCTCCCCCGCCGGCGGGACCGGCGCGGCCGCGGCGGCCCGGCCCCGGGCCGCCGCGGCCACCTCCCCCGTACGCGCACCGACCCACCAACGGGAACCACCACCACCGCGACAGGAAGCCAGGCCCCATGACCACTGCACCCGCCGCCGCGCCCGTGGCCGCGCCCGCGCCGCCCGCGCCGTCCGCCGCGCTCCCCGCCCTGGACTACTCACGTACCGTGGACCGGCTGCTGGTCCACCGGGACGCCCTGGGAGAGGTCTTCCTGACCGACCTCCAGCCGATCGACGAACAGCGCTACGCGGCGGGCGCCCAGCTGCCCCGCTCGCACGCCTACTACGGGGACCACCTGCTGCGCCCCGGCTGCTACGACCCGTTGCTGCTCCTGGAGGCCTGCCGGCAGGCCACCCTGGCCGGGGCGCACCGCTTCTACGGCGTCCCGTCGGACAACAAGTTCATCCTGACGCACCTGCGGCTGCGCCTGGACCGGCCGCAGATGGTGGTGGTGAGATCCGCGCCGATCGCGCTGGCCCTGCGGGTCACCATCGTGGACCGCAAGGAACGCGAGGGCCGGGTCACCGGCCTGGACTACGAGATCGACCTGACCGTGGGCGGCGTGGTGATCGGGCAGGCGGCCGTCGGGCTGCGCTTCAAGACGCCGACCGGCTACCTCACCCTGCGGCTCAACAACCGCGACGGGCTGGCGCTGCCGTCCTCGGCCGCGTACCCGGCGAGCACGCCGGGCACGCCGCTGGCGCCGCACCTGGTCGGACGGGCCAACCCGGACAACGTGGTCCTGGTGGACACCGTGGTCGCCGGGGACACCGCGCAGGCCCTGCTGCGGATACCGGCGCAGCACGCCAGCCTGTTCGACCACCCGCAGGACCACCTGCCGGGCATGGTCATCGCCGAGGGGGCCCGCCAGCTGGCCCTGTTCGCCGCCCTGGACATCCGGGGGCTGGCCGGCGCGAAGACCCTCGTCACCGAAGTGGACGTGGTCTTCACCCGGTTCGGCGAGCTGGAGGACGAGACGGTGCTGACCGCCCGGGCCGACGGCGGTCCGTACGACGGCCCCCTCTACACCCAGGGCGGCGTCCTGGAGGCGGAGGAAGCGGACGGGGCGGGCGCGCCGCCGCTCCAGCAGGTGCCCGTGCGGGTGGAGGCGACCCAGCGGGGCGAGTCGCTGTGCGTCTTCTCCTTCGTCCTGACCCGCCTGACGGCCTGAAGCGGAAGGAGGCCACGCGCAGATGACGACGATGACGGCCGCGACGACGGCAACGGCCGGAGCACGGGAGGCGGTGCCGGCCGGCACCGCGGCGGGGGCGGTGAGCGGCGCGGCGTTCAGCGACGTGGACGAGACCCTGATCCACATGAAGAGCATGTTCCGCTTCCTCGCGTTCCACCTGCGCCGGCGCGGCGAGCCGCCGGCCACCTACGAACGGCTGGCGGACGGCCTGCGGGCCGCGGCCCGGCGCGGTGAGCCCCGGGAGCAGGTCAACCGGCGCTACTACCGGCTGCTCGCGGGCGAGCCGGTCGGGCTCCTGGAGCGCAGCGGGCGGTCCTGGTTCGCCCACGAGCAGGCACAGCCCGGCGGCCCGTACGTCCCCGAGGTGGCCCGGGAACTGCGCGCGCACCGGGCGGCGGGGCGCTCCGTGGTCCTGCTCTCGGGCTCCTTCTTCGCCTGTCTCCAGCCCGTCGCCGAGGACATCGGCGCCGACCACGCGCTGGGTTCGCGCCCGGTGGTGCGGCGCGGTCTGCTCACCGGCGAGGTGCTGGTCCCGATGATCGGCGCGGCCAAGGGGCGCGCGGTGGAGCTGAGCGCGGCCCTGCGCGGCTTCGACCTCGCCGCGTGCTCGGGTTACGGCGACCACTCCAGCGACCTGCCGCTGCTCGGCGCGGTGGGACGCCCGGTCGCCGTGGGCGACGACCCCGAACTGGCCGCCCACGCCCGCCGCCACGGCTGGCGGCGGCTGGCCTCCGGCGGACGTGCCTGACCTCGTGGCGGGCCGCGTCCGGCGGCCCGCCCCACCTCTGGAGAGACCATGAATCGCATCGGAATCCTGGCCACCGGCTCCTATCTGCCGTCCACGGTGGTCGGCAACGAGGAGGTCGCCCGCAGTGCGGGGGTGACCGACGAGTGGATCGTGCGCAAGACCGGCATCCGCGAGCGGCGCCGGGCCGACGACCGCGACGCCACCTCCGACCTGGCGGCCCGGGCGGCCCGGGCGGCCCTGGAACAGGCGGGCGTGGCCGCGCGGGACGTGGCGTACATCGTGCTGGCCACGTCCACGCCCGACCACCCGCAGCCGGCGACGGCGAGCATCGTGCAGCACCTGATCGGGGCGGAGAACGCCGCCGCCTTCGACATCAACGCCGTGTGCAGCGGCTTCGTCTACGCCACCACGGTGGCGGAGCGGCTGCTGCGGGCCGCCGAGCCGGGGCGCCACGCCCTGGTGATCGGCGCGGACATCTACTCCCGGATCCTCGACCACTCCGACCCCAAGACCGCCATCCTGTTCGGGGACGGGGCCGGGGCGGTGCTGCTCGGCACGGTCGCCGCGGACCGGGGCATACGCGAGACGAGCCTGCTCACGCGCGGGGACCAGTACCGGCTGATCAGCGTTCCGGCGGGCGGCAGCCGGATGCCGGCCAACGACCGCACCCTGCGCGAGGGCGCCCACTTCTTCCGGATGGACGGACGCGGTGTGCGCAGCTTCGTCCAGGACAACCTGCCGGGCGCGCTGCACGACCTGCTGGCGAAGGCCGGGGCGCGTCCCGAGCACATCCGGCACTTCGTCCCGCACCAGGCCAACGCGGTGATGCTGGGCGAGGTCTGGCCGGCCCTCGGCCTGTCCGGCGCCACCATGCACCTGGCGATCGAGCGGTACGGCAACACGGGCTCGGCCTCCGTGCCCGTCACCCTGGACCTCGCGCACCGCGCGGGCCTGTTCGCCGACGGGGACAGCGTCCTGCTGGCCGGGTTCGGCGGCGGGATGACCGTGGGGGCCGTGCTGGCCGACTGGGCCCCCACCGCCTGCGCCCGGCCGCGCACCCAGGAGCTGGCCGCCGTCCGCTGACCCGCCCGTATCCGCCCGCTCCCGCCCACCGCCCCGTTCGAGAAAGGCACTGCCATGCACACGCACACCCTCGACAGCGGGTACGCCGCCGCCCCTTCCTCCGCCGGGGCGGACGAGGAGGCCGATGTCCGGGCACTGCTGCGCGCCCGGACGGTCCGGCAGCGGCGGGCGGTGCTGCGGCACTCCGTGGAACGGTCCCTGCACACCAGGCTGTTCGGGGACGGGCCGGTCACGGCCGGCGCGTCCCCGAACTGACAGGTTCCTTACACCAATCGATTGACACCTAGATGTAAGACATCTTATGGTCGTCATGCATCATCTACTGCATCGAAACCGTACCCCGTACCTCTCTTATGTTCCCGGTTAGGAGGAGCTCCGTGTCCGACCACCGATCAGGTACCCGCGCGAGCACCGTGGCCACGACCGTGGGGCTGAGCCTGCTGGCGCTGAACCTGCGCCCCGCCATCGGCAGCGTCTCGCCCGTACTCGACGACTTACAGCAGTCCCTCGCGCTCAGCGACTCGGCCATCAGTCTGCTCACCACCCTGCCCGTGCTGTGCCTGGGCATCTTCGCGGCGGTCTCCCCCGCCCTCTCCCGCCGCATGGGCACCCCCGGCGCCCTGGTCCTCGGCTTCGTCCTGCTGATCGCGGGCATCCTGCTCCGGCTGGACCACGCCGTCTGGGCCATGTTCGTCGGCACCGCCCTGGCCGGCGCGGGCCTGGCGATCGGCAACGTCCTGATGCCGGCGGTCATCAAGAGCGCGTTCCCCGACCGGGTGCGCCTCTTCACCGGCATCGGCACGGGCATCCTCAGCGCCGGCGCCGCCCTCGCGGCGGGCTTCGCCGTCCCCCTGCGCGACGCCACCGACAGCTGGAGCGGCTCCCTCGCCCTGTGGGTCGTCCCGGCCGTGGTCGGCCTCGTCGCCTGGCTGCCGCTGCTCAAGGGCTCCAAGCCCGCCACGGCCACCGGCCCCGCGCCCGACCAGGGCTCGCTGCTCGGCGACGCGATGGCCTGGCAGGTGACCGGCTACCTGGCGCTGCGCGCCCTGGTGTACTTCACCGCCCTGGGCTGGCTGCCCACCATCCTCGCCGACCTCGGCTACAGCAACTCCTCCTCCGGCGCGCTGCTCTCCGTCGCGATGCTGGTCAGCGTGCCCGGCGCGCTGTTCGCCCCGATCCTCGTCGGCCGCAAGGGCACCGCTCCGATGGTCGTCGCCATCGCGGTGGGCGGAGCGGTGAGCCTGCTGGGCCTCCTCTGGCTCCCGGCCGCGGCCGCCCTGTGGGTCGCCGTCCTCGGTGTCACCCTGGGCGCGGGGCACGCCATGGCCCTGACCTTCATCGGCATGCGCTCGCCCAACCCGCAGACCGCCGCCCAGCTTTCGGGCATGGTGCAGACCATCGGCTACCTCGCCGGAGGCATCGCCGGCCCGCTGCTCCTCGGCCTGCTGCACGGCGCCACCGGCGGCTGGACCGTCTCCCTGGTGCTGCTGGCCGCCTTCACCCTCCCCGAGCTGGTCCTCGGACTGCGCTCCGGCCGCGACCGGGCCGTGCGCCCGCGCCGCCGCGGCGAGTCCGCCGCCCCGGTGGCGGCCGCCGCTCCGGTCGCCGCCGCGGCCGCGGCGCCCAAGGCGCCCGCCCTGCGCGACTGACCACCCCACCACCCCCGTTCCGTACGTCCCCACCCCCAGGAGTACTCCGATGTACCACGTCGCCGTCGCCTTCGACGTCCAGCCCGAGCACCGCGAGACGTTCATCGCCGCCGCCCACGCGGACGCCCGCGACTCGGCCGTGGACGAGCCGTTCACCCAGCGCTTCGAACTCGTCGAGGACGAGGTGGACCCCAACCGCTTCTACCTCGACGAGGTCTACGACGACGCCGCCTCCTTCGACCGGCACATGTCCGGCCCGCACTTCGCCAAGTTCTTCGAGCGCATCGACGGCATCGCCCAGGGCCCGACCTGGCTGATCCGCGGCACCCGCGTCGTGGACACCGCCGTCCTGGACACCGCCGCCGTCTGAGCCCCTCCCCCACGGGCGGCGGCCGGCCCCCCCCCCGGCCGCCGCCCGCCCCCCTCCTCCCTTCTCCCCCTCTCCCAAGGAGTTCCCGTCCCATGTGCAGCCCCCAGGTGATGGAGCTGGTCCACGGCGAGCCCGGACACAGCTGCGCCGGCCACGCCGCCGACGCGAACGCCGCGTCCGACGCGGCCCAGGAGCACGACGGCGCCCGGCCGGCCGAGCGCCCCCGGACCCCCGCCCCGCTCATCCGGGGCAGCCGGGTCAGCGACCTCACGCACGCCTTCGGCAACGACTTCCCCGTGCTGGAACCCATCGTGCTCAAGCCCAACATCCAGCACTTCGCCGACATAGCCTCCGAAGGCTTCAACGCCAACAAGCTGGAGATCGACGAGCACACCGGCACCCACGTCGACGGCCCGGCCCACCTCGTCGACGGCCCCGTCTACACCGACGAGATCCCCGTCGACCGGCTCATCGCCCCGCTCGTCGTCATCCGCATCGGCGACCGGGCCGCCAAGGACCCCGACACCACCCTGACCGCCGACGACATCCTCGCCTGGGAAAGCCGCCACGGCCGGATCCCGGACGGGGCCCTGGTCGTCATGGACTCCAACTGGTGCCCCCGCATCGACACCCCGGGGGCCTACATCAACCGCGACTCCGACGGCGTCCCCCACTTCCCCGGGCTGGGCTTCGACGCGGCCGAACTCCTCGTCCGCGAGCGCAACATCGTGGCCGCGGGCACCGACACCCCGAGCCTCGACGCCTCGAAGAACCTCCAGATCGACGACCCCGGCGCACACCGGATCGTCCTGGGCGACCTGCGCTACGGCGTGGAGAACATCGCGAACCTGCACACCGTCCCCGACCTCGGCGCCACCGCCATCATCGGCATGATCCGCCACCGCAAGGGCTTCGCGGGCCCCTGCCGGATGTTCGGCATCTACTGACCCACCCCGTTCGGACCACAGCAGCGGAGTCCGGTACCGGCGCAGCCGGTACCGGACTCCGCGTTTCGGAAGGAAGAACCACCATGACGCAGACGCAGCACCCCCGCCCGGTCGCCCTCGTCACGGGCGCCAACAAGGGCATCGGCCGGGAGACCGCCCGTCAGCTGGGCCTGCGCGGGATGACCGTGCTCGTCGGCGCCCGCGACACCGACCGGGGCGAGCGCGCGGCGGCCGCCCTGCGCGAGGCCGGCGCCGACGCCCGCGCCCTCACCCTCGACGTCACCCGGGAGGAGAGCGTCGAGGCCGCTGCCGTGGCCGTCGAGGCGACGTACGGCCGGCTCGACGTCCTGGTCAACAACGCGGGCATCGTCGAGGACGACCTCCCGCCCAGCGCGACCACCGCAGCCCTGGCCGCCCGGATCCACGCCACCAACGTCCTCGGCGTCATCGCCACCACCCACGCCCTGCTGCCGCTGCTGCGCCGGGCCCCCGCCGGACGGGTGGTCAACCTCTCCAGCCGCCTCGGGTCCCTGGCCAAGGCCGCCGACTTCGGCTCCCCGCACCGGCTGCTGCTCGCCTACAACTCCTCCAAGGCCGCACTGAACTCGCTGACCCTGCACTACGCGCGCGAGTTCGAGGGCACCCCGCTGAAGTTCAACTCGGCCACCCCGGGCTACGTGGCCACCGACCTCAACGGGCACCGGGGGACCCGTACCGTCGAGGAGGGGGCCCGGATCGTCGTCTCCCTGGCCACCCTCGGCGAGGACGGCCCCACGGGCGGCTTCTTCGACGACGCCGGACCGGTCGACTGGTAAACGCCCCCGGCCCCGGAACGACGGAGGCGGCGGCCGACCCCCACGGGCCGGCCGCCGCCTCCGTCTCTTCCCTCTACTTCTTCCCCGGGCTCCAGGCGGCCACCGCCTTCTCGCAGCGCTCCAGCTGCTCCAGGAAGGGCCGGGCCTCGCCGGGTCCGAAACTGCCGTCGAGCAGCTGCTCGATCTCCTCCACCACCACGTCCGCCTCGCGGATCAGCGTCTTCCCGGCAGCGGTGAGGCGGACTTCGAGGATCTGGAGGTGGATCGGGTGCGGGGTCCGCTCGACGAGGCCGCGGCCCTCCAGGTTGGACAGCACCGAGGACATGGTCTGCGGGGTGACCATGCAGCGACGGGCGAGGGCCGCACCGGAGAGCCCCGACTGCCGCGAGAGCTCGTAGAGGACCCCGTACTGCGGAACGTTGATCTTGAACGGTCGCAGCGCCGCGTGCTTGGCGGCGGTCAGCTCCTGCTCCAGCCGCTTGATGCGCTGTCCCACGCGCTCTTGTTCCGAGTTCACCATGGACCAAGCCTACCCTCATATGCCTTATTGTTGTACGCCCTCTGCGGACTGTCCGATAACGTACGCCTCACGCCGACTCGACGTTGCCGACGGCGGTGGTGAACTCCCGCCCCGACCGGTCGCAGCGTATGGCGAACAGGCTCGCCAGGACGCGCCAAGTCATCGGGGCCACGGGCACGAAGGCGCCCGAGGCAGTGAGCTGAATCGAGGAGTCACGACGATGCACCTGAAGTGGTACACGCACTCCGACGCGCCGGACGTCCGCTCCTTCCCACGGCAGGGCACGGGCCGCGCGCAGCGAATCCATGACGCGCTCCGCCACTCCCTGGACGTGGACTTCGCCACGCTCCTCGTGGACTCCACCCACACGAAGGTGCAGGCCCTGTACGAGCGGTGGGGCTACCGGAAGCGGGACGAAGCCAAGCCTTCCGACGACTCCCCCGTCTACGCGGTCATGGTGCGGGACCTATGACGACCCGCCTGCACCGCCTCACCGAACTGGAGCAGGTCCGCGACCCGCTCCTCACGGCGTACGCCGACGTCCGGGCGCCCCTCCTCCACCTCCCGAACTACGCCGTCCCGACCGTCGCCGAACGCCTGGACCGCTACGGCCGGACCCCCGGCTTCACGGCCGTCCTCGCCTTCGACGCCGAGGATCAACCGGTCGGATACGCGTACGGCAACACCGTCGAGGCAGGCGACCTCTGGTGGAAGCGGATCGGCGACCTGGACGAGGCGTACACCCGCTCCCCCACCCTGGCGGTCTGGGAGATCGGCGTCACGACCGCTCACCGGGGAACGGGCCTGGCCCGCCGCATCCACGACGCCCTGCTGGCCGACCGCGCGGAACGGTACGCATCGCTCATGGTCAACCCGGCCGCCGGCGAGGGAAAGGTCCTCCGGCTCTACGAGTCCTGGGGCTACGAGCCGATCGCCCCCGTCCGCCCCTCCCCCGACTCCCCCGTGCTCACGGCGATGGTCCGGCCGGTGAACGAGTGACACACGCCCCAGACGGTCGCCGGACGCCAAGCCGGGAGAAGCGCGTAGCGATCCGTCGCGCTCGGGTGGCCCCCAGGAGGCCCTGACCAAGCTCTCGTGCGGGTAGCCGACACCCGGCCCCTCGCCTCGTCACTGACGGGCCCGCCCATCCCGCACCTGCCCCGTGACCGTTCCTCCGGGGGCTTCCCGGCAGTCTTTCGGCTTTCCGGGGCGGGTCGGTCGGTCAAGGGTCGCCGTAGGCGATCGCGAAGCGACGCGACGAAGGAGCGCCCTTGAGGGACCGGCCCGCCCCGGAAGGACGATGGACTGCCGGGAAACCCCCGCCCCTCTCCGAGACCGCCCGAGGGCCTACCGCTCCCCACCCCACCGGCCCGCACCCGGGGAGGCGGGTGGGCAGGCGCCGACCGGCGGCCGGGGGTCTAGGGGGAGATGGCGGGCCCGCACCGCAAGCCCCGTACCCCCCCCGCTCACGCTCACCGGTCGAGCGAGACCTCCTGGGCCCGTACGGCCGTCTCGAAGGTGTGGAGGGCGCGGGACCAGACGCCGTCCCAGGCGGCCAGGCGCAGCAGGTGCGGGGTGAGTTCGGCGGAGAAGGCGGTGGCGGCCTCCACGGGGAGCAGGGAGGGGAGGTTGTCGATGGCGATGAGGTCGAGGGGGCGTTCGCCCCCGCGGAGGGTGCGGACGGGTTCGGTCCAGGTGGTGGTCTCGTCGTAGACGGGCAGGACGTTGCAGTCGGAGGTGACGTCGCAGGTGACGTCGCTGACCAGGGAGAGCCGGCGGTCCGGGTCGTCGAGGTCGGCCTTGGTCAGGAACGGCGGCACGGGGGTGGTGGTCAGCACCGTGTTGACGAGCAGGTCGTGCGCGAGGAGTGCGGGCCGGTCGATGTCCCGGGTCTCGGCGAGGTCCCAGCGGGTGGGCTCCAGCCCGGCCCGGACGAGGGCGTCGCAGGCGCCGCGGCCGCAGCGGCCGAGGGCGCCGATGACGAGGGCGGTGGTGGGGTCGGCAGGGTCGACCCCCGCGGCCAGGAGGGCGTCCAGGGCGGGGCGGTCGGTGGGGGCCAGGGGGGCGGTGAGGGCGCCGCGGTGGTGCAGGACGGCGAGGGCGGCGCCGACGTAGCCCGCCCAGTAGCCGAACGCGGCGACGCGGCGGCCCGCTTCGTCGGTGAGGTACTCCATGTCGAGCAGGGCCCCGCCGCCCGCGGTGAAGCGGGCCAGCAGCTCGCGGGCGCCGGCCTGGCCCTTGTAGGCGTGGCCGAAGTAGATGTGCCGGTGGCGCAGGGCGGGGGCGTCGGGGCCGGCGGGGAGTTCCTTGAGGCCGAGGACGTACGCGTCGTCGGGGGCCTGCTCGTGCCAGGAGGCGGTGGGGGCGGTGGCACAGCTGGCGGCGGCGTAGGCGGCGAGGGGGAAGGCGCGGCGGTCCGACTCCTCGACGGTGACGCGGATGCCGGCCTCGACGAGGCGGGCGGCGTCTTGGGGGGTGAGGGGGGCCCGGCGCTCGGTGGGGCGGGCCTCGTGACGCATCCAGAGGTGAAGGCTGTCCGGCATGATGCGGTTCGTCCTGTCTCACGGCATGAAGGTGTTCGACCCCCGGCCCGATCCCGTTTCCGGGGGCTGCGTCGGCTTCCGTCGGGGACGGCCCGCGCGCGAGCAGCGGGATCCATGGGATCCATGGGATCCATGCGTTCGCCACCGGGCGGTGGGCGGGGGTCGCGGTGGTGTCCCAGCCTGCCGCGCGCAGCTCGGTGACGACGGCGCCGCCGAGGGCCGTGGCGAGCCCCGCACCTGGGCAAAGGCGCGCCGCCGCCCCAAACATAAAGACAGCCAGATTCACCCTTTCGAGTGAAAGCGCGTGAGGGTCCGGGTTGACGGCGGGGTCGGTGCCGTCGGCGTCCCGGGCGAGGGCGACGAGGGTGTTCCCTAGCGGCCTTCGGCCAGCATCGCGTTGGCCTCGTCGTACGGGAGGGCGTCCGCGACGAACCCGAAGGTGCCCGTCCCGGTGATCTCGCGGGCGGCGCGGGTGAGGGCGCCGAGGGCGGCTCGGGAGAGCGCGGAGCCGGTGCTGATCCGGCGTACGCCGAGGGCGCCGAGGTCGGCCACGGACAGCTTCAGCGCGGCGGTCATCAGGACGTTGACGGGCCGTTCGACGGCGGAGCAGACGGCGCGGACGGATTCGGCGTCCGGGAGCGCCGGGGCGTAGAGCACGTCGGCGCCGGCGGCCTCGTACGCCTGGAGGCGGCGGATGGTGTCGTCGAGGTCGGGGCGGCCCTGGAAGAAGTTCTCCGCGCGCGCGGTGACGGTGAAGGGGAAGTCCAGGCCCTGTGCCGCCTCCACGGCGGCGGCGACGCGCTCGACGGCCTCGCCGAGCGGCCGTACGGGGTCCTCGTCGCGGCCGGTGGAGTCCTCGATCGAGCCGCCGGCCAGGCCGGCCGCGGCGGCGAGGCGGATGGTCTCGGCGACGTCCTCGGGGCGCTCGCCGAAGCCGCTCTCCAGATCGGCGGTGACGGGCAGTCCGGTGGCGTCGACGATCGCGGTGGCGTTAGCGAGGATCTCCGCGCGGCTGACCTGGTTGGCCCCGTCGGGGCGGCCGAGGCTGTGCGCGAGGCCGGCGCCGGTGGTGGCGAGGGCTGCGAAGCCGAAGGAGGCCAGGATCCGGGCGGTGCCCGCGTCCCAGGGGTTCGGGACGACGAAGGGGCCGGGCCCCTCGTGCAGGGCCCGGAAGGCCACGGCGCGCCGGAGCCGGGCGGCCGGGTCGGTGCTCGGGGTGCTGGTGGGGCTCATGGGATTCCTCGCAGAGGTGCTGTCGTACGCGGGGCGGCCAGGATCACCTCAACGTACCGAGCCCCGCTGCGAGTTGCCGACCGCAGCCGTGCGCGTCACGGCTGCCGGCTCTCCCGCTCGACCCAGCCGAGGTAGGCCGCCGAGCCTCCGACGACGGGGAGGACGATCCACTCCGGGACCTCGTAGGGATGGGTCCGGGCGACCCATTCGGCGAGGGCCGGGAGCCGGTCCCGGGCGGTCTTGTAGGAGATCCGCCACTCGGTGCCCGTCTCGACGCTCCCCTTCCACCGGTAGACGGCGGTGAGGGGGGCGTCGACGTGTGCACAGGCCGCGAGCCCCTCCTCCACCGCCCCGTGCGCCAGCAGCCGGGCGCGTTCCGCGTCGTCGACGGTGGTCTGGGCGATCACGATGTCGGGCGTCACGGCACTCCTTCTCCCCGGGTCCGGCCGACCATACCGCCGCGTCCGTGTTCAGGCGGTGAGGGCGGTGATGTTGCCGTACGAGGTGGTGGCGTGGATGCTCAGCACCGCGCCCTCGCCGCTGTTGCGCAGGGCGTTGCTGATCCGGCCGTACGCGGTCCCCGCGTCCAGGGAGGCCGCGACCCCCCGGGCCGCACCGACGCTGATGTCACCGTGCTCGGTGCGCAGGGTGACCGTCCCGCCCGTGGCCTCCGCGATCGTCAGATCGCCCTTCTGCGTACGGATGTCGGCCGAACCGTCCAGCCGGCCCACCGCCACGTCCCCGGCAGCCAGCACCAGCCGCACCCCGGCCGCCTCGTCCAGCTTCACCGTGCCGTGCGCGCTCTCCAGCGACACCTCGCCCAGCCGTCCCACACCGCGGAACTCGGCCGACGCGGTCCTCGCCTCGACGCTCGACCCGGCGGGCAGCTTCACCGTGACCTCGACCGCACCCGAAGCCCCGAACACCTGGCTCTTCTTCGGCGCGCTGATCCGCAGCACACCCTCGCGGAACTCCACCGTGGTCTCCTGCGCCGCCTTCACGTCCCGGCTCTTCGAGGCGTTCGCCGGCAGCACCTCCACCGTCGTGTCGGCACGGTCCGCGGCGATGAAGCGGATGTTCCCGGCCGGAACGTCCAGGACGGTGGTGATCGCGGTGGCGGTGGCGAAGTTCTTCATGGTTCTTCCTCTTCCCTCAGGTCCTCGACTCGGTGTTTCCGATGACCTGAACGCTACGTCGCGTTCACAACCCGAGCAACACACTCGTTGCGAAGAACTCTCATCACTGCAGGTCAGAGTCATGCAATCGTTGCAACACCCCTGAATTCAACGCAACGATCACCGCCCTTTCGTTGCAATAGGCGAAGAATGAACGCTACGCCGGAACCATGTCCTTGACGAACACGACCCCGTCGCCGCCCGCCAGGTGGGCCGGGTCGAGCGGGGCGTACCCGAACCAGGGCGATACGCGCGGCGCGGGGAGGGCGTCGCCGAACACCCCGGCCAGCCGCCCGGCGTCGACGAGGCAGCGGTCCTGCGGGAGGGCGTACAGGAGCCCCTCCACGGTGTCCGGCGCCGGCTCGTCCACTCCCCGGTGCCGGATCGTGCCGAGGGCGGTGGCAACGAAGGCGTACTCCGCACCGAGACGGGCGTCCACCAGCGCACCGGCGCTCCACCACTCCACCCGCTTCCCGCCCATCCGCATCGAGCTCTTCTCCCGCTGGAGGTGGCCGTTGTGGGCGTGGACGAACACCGGCCCCCGCTCGGCGAGGGCGAGCAGGTTGCGGGCCATCAGCTCGTCCCGCACCCCCATGAGCCGGTCCAGCCGGGCGGGCGATCCGTCGGCCATCCAGTGGTGGTAGCGCAGCACGCCGGTGGCCGTCCGCGCATACAGCCGCGCCCGCTCCCACTCCTCCTTCTCCTCCTGCGGGCCCGCCGCGGCCAGCCGGGGCGCCTGCGCGTCGAGCAGGGCCGCCAAGTCGTCGGCGATCAGCCTCAGTCGACCGGCCTCGGCCGACTGCCCCACGGACCGGGCCGGGTCCGTCACGGCGGCGGGCTCGGTCCACGGTGCGTCGGCACCGAGCAGCCGATCGAGGGTCTCCCCCGTGCAGGGCAGCAGGTCCGCGTCCAGCCGGGCGGCGACGTAGCCGTGCAGCGCGGTGAGGGACTGCCGGGGGCTCGTGGCGCCCGTGACCTCCAGCGGGCAGCCGTCGAAGCCGGCGAAGCGGACCTGCTCGGAGGCCGGGAGGCCTTCGTTGTGGGCGCGCATCCAGCGCACCAGCTCGCGGTTGGCGGCGGAGGCCCCCCACCCGTGACTGATGCCCTGCGCGACGACCTCGTCGAGTACGCCCGCGCCGGAGGTGACGTGGTCGTCCACGGCGAGGCCCCGCAGGCAGTCGCTCTCGATGGCGATGGTCCGGTACCCCTCCTCCACGAGCTGCCGGAAGAGGTCGTTGCGCAGGTGCAGCAGGGTCTCTTCGCCGTGGGTGGGCTCGCCGAGGGCGAGCAGCCGCGGCCGCTCGGGAAGCATCCGCAGGAGGGCGGAAGCACGGAAGGCGTGGACGGTGTCTGTGATGGGGTTCGCCATGCCTTCAACGCTATCGTTGAACCTTCGGTTGAAACTTTTTCCACTACTCTCGCCTCCTATGGGCCAGAACCCTCAAATCACCGGACAGCTGCGGCCGATCGACCTGGCGCGCCGGCACGGCCTGTCCACCCAGGCGGTCAGGAACTACGAGGAGGCCGGCATCCTCCCGGCGGCCGCCCGCACGGCGGCCGGCTACCGCGTCTACACCCCGCTGCACGCGGGCGCCCTGCGCGCGTTCCTGGCCCTGCTGCCGGGCCATGGCCACCAGACCGCGGCGGCGGTCATGCGGGCGGTGAACGGTCACGCGGTCGACGAGGCCTTCCGGCTCATCGACGAGACCCACGCACAGCTCCTCGACGACCGCCGGACCCTCCGGGCGGTGGAGCAGGCCCTCCGCGACCTGACCCCGGTCCCGCCCCCCGAGCCGGGCGGCACGTTCGTCGGCCCGCTGGCGGCAAAGCTCGGGATCCGGCCCGCGACCCTGCGCAAGTGGGAGAAGGCGGGCCTGGTGCATCCGCGCCGCGACCCCCGGACCGGGTACCGCGTCTACGACGAGGCCGCCGTGCGCGACGCCCGCCTCGCCCACCAACTCCGGCGCGGCGGCTACCTGCTGGAGCAGATCGCCCCGCTGATCGCCCAGGTCCGCGCGGCCGGCGGCCTGGAGCCCCTGGAAGCCGCCCTGCACGACTGGCACTCCCGCCTGTCGGCCCGCGGCCGGGCCCTGCTGCAGGGCGCCGCCGCACTGGAGGCCCACCTCAGCGAGCGGGACTGACGGGACGGGCCGGCCACGCTCCACCGCCGGCACCGTCCGCGGCGCGGCCCCGGTCGGCGGGCCCTCAGCGGGCCGTCAGGACCTCCCGCAGGCGCTCCGCGTAGGCCCGGGGGTGGCTGGTGTTGCCGTTGTGCCCGCCCGGGAAGACCCGTATCTCCGAACCCACCAGGTCCGCCAGCGCGTGGGCGCACGCGACGTCGAAGACGGTGGACGGGGTGGCGGCCCCGACGGCCGGGAGGATGCGGGTCGTGGTCGTGCTCGCGGCCACGGTGGCCGGGTCGAGCGTGTCCTGGAGGATCGCAGAGAAGTCGTGCTCGATGAAGTACGCGAAATTGGCGCGCCGCATCTCGCTCATCGGCTGCGGGGTGAGGCCCGGCTCGTAGTCCTTGCCGCTGGTGTCTATGCCGAGCACCCGGGCGGCCTCCCGGGCGGCCGCGGGCAGCCCCTCCTCCTGGAAGAGGTGCTGGATCTCGACGAGCTCCGCCGCGTGCCGCTCGCGGTCGGCGGGGTCTGGCAGCAGGCGCGGGGCGACGGGCTCGTGGGCGACGAGGGTGGAGATCTGCCCGGGGTGTTCGGCGGCGACGTGCAGGCCGATGACGGCGCCGAGGCTGCACCCGAGCATCAGGGCCGGCTCGTCCGTGACGGCGGCCAGCAGTCGGTGGACGTCCTCGGCGTGCTCGGCGAGCGAGGTGGTCCGGCCGGGCTGCTCCAGACGGCTGCGCGACAGGCCCCGGCGGTCGTAGGTCAGGACCGTGAAGCCGTCGGTGAGGTGCGGGACCAGGTCCACGGTGCGGTCCGCGTCCCCCTCGCCGCTCTGCGAGACGAGCAACAGGGGCCCCGAGCCCTGGAGCTGGTAGTGGAGGGTGGCACCGGGAACGGCAAGACCGGGCATGGCGGCTCTCCTTCGGCTCTCGGCGCCGGACCCTTCGTCCACCGCCCTGCAACCCAAGCTAATCCATCCATCCCGATACATCAAGAGAGATGCATCTGATTCGATGAATCAATTCTGATGTACCTTGGGACGGTGGACGGAATCGAACTCTTCCTGCTGGGCCGCGCCCTGATGAAGCTCGGCGAGGAGGCCCTGCCCGAACCCCCCGGCGGATCCGGGCAGTACGCGGGCGGCACCCGCTCCGTGGTGATCGTCGCCGGGGACATCGCGGCGCACCCGGACACCACCGTCGGCGAGACGGCGCAGCGCACGGGCCTCCCGCAGAGCCAGGTCTCGGGCGCCGTCGCCCGGCTGCGCGAGGCCGGCTCGGTCGAGACGGCCCCCGACCCCGCCGACCGCCGCCGGACCCTGGTGCGCCAGTCCCCCACGGCCTCCGCGCGGGTGGCCGCCGTACGGGCCGCCGGCAGCTCCAAGGTCGAGGAGGCGCTGGCCCGGGCGCTGGGCGAGACCGGGGCGGAGCGGCTGCCCGAGGTCACGCAGGCGCTGGAGGTGCTCGCCCGGCACCTGGCGGTGCGCGGCGCCCCGACGGCCTGAGCCGCCACCGGCCCTCGGCGCGGGGCGGAGCGGGGCGGGGCGGTACGGGTCGGCGCGGGGCGGGACTTGGGGCCCCCCGCCGCGGCCCGCAGCGGCGTCAGCCCGCCGTGAACCCCGAGAGGTCCTCGGCCACCGCCCGCACCACGGCCGCGTGCTGCTCGACCAGGTAGAAGTGCCCGCCGGGGAAGCCGCGGAAGCCGAACCCGGCCCCGGCCACGTCCCGCCAGGCCATCGCCTCGGCCACGCTCGCCCGCGGGTCGGACTCCCCGCCGAGCACGCTGACGGGCGTCCGCAACGGCGCTCCCGGCACGTGCCGCCAGGTCTCCACCGCCCGGTAGTCGCTGCGCAGCGCCGGCAGGATCAGCGCCCGGAAGTCCGGGTCGGCGAGCAGCGCGGGATCGGTTCCGGAGAGGGAGTGCACCCGGGCGAGCAGGGTGTCGTCGTCCTGGGCGTGGAGGTCCCCCTCCTCCCGCGTGATCAGCGGCGATCGCCGCCCGGAGACGATCAGGCCGCGCGGCGTCTCGCCGGCCGCCTCCAGCCGGCGCGCCAGCTCGTAGGCGACCATCGCGCCCATGCTGTGGCCGAACAGGACGAGGGGCCGGCCGCGCCAGGGTTCCAGCGCCCGCTCCACCCCGTCGGCCAGCCCGGCGATGGTGTCCGGGATCGGCTCGCCGAAGCGCTCCTGGCGGCCGGGGTACTGGACGGTGAGCACCTCGGCGTGCGCGGCGAGGTCGCGGGAGAACGGGAAGTAGAAGGAGGCGCTGCCGCCCGCGTGCGGGAGTACGACGAGGACCGGCAGGGCCGTGCCCGGCCGCACCGCAGGCGGGTGGAACCGGCGGATCCAGGGGCTTCCGCGGTCGACGGCGTTCATCGTGCTTCTCCGATCGTGCTGGACTCGCCGGACCTCCCGGCCTCGCCGGACTTCCCGGCCTCGCCGGACTCGCCGGTGAGCAGGAGCTTCTTCTGCGGCTTCCCCATGGCGTTGCGGGGGATCGCGGGGACGAAGCGGACCTCGCGGGGGCGCTTGTGCACCGAGAGGTGCGCGGCGACGAAGTCGGTGAGTTCGGGGCCGGTGACCCCTTCGGCGACGACGAAGGCGACGATCCGCTGCCCGAGGTCGGCGTCCGGGACCCCCACGACGGCCGCCTCGGCCACCTTGGGGTGGTCCAGCAGGGCGTTCTCGATCTCGCCGGCGCCGATGCGGTAGCCGCCGGACTTGATCATGTCGATGGAGGCCCGGCCGACGATGCGGTGGACCCCGTCCTCCGGGTCGACGGCGGCGATGTCCCCCGTACGGAACCACCCGTCCCCGGTGTACGCGGCCGCGGTCGCCTCGGGGCGGCCCAGGTAGCCGGAGAACAGCGTGGGTCCGGTGAGCTGGAGTTCGCCGATCTCGGCGCCGGGCTCGGCGGCGATGCGGGTGCGGATGCCGGGGAGCGGGGTGCCGACGGTGCCGGGCCGGACCTCGCCGCCCGCGCGGCCGCTGACGGTGATCAGGGTCTCGGTCATCCCGTAGCGCTCGACGGGCCGGTGGCCGGTGAGGCGCTCCAGGTCCCGGAAGACCGGTGCGGGCAGGGCGGCGCTGCCGGAGACGAGGAGGCGGGCGCCGGACAGCGCGGCCGCGTGCTCCGGCGCGGCGGCGATGCGGGACCACACGGTCGGCACCCCGAAGTACAGGCTGCCGCGGGCGGCGGCGTACGCCTGCGGGGTCGGGCGGCCGGTGTGCACGAGGCGGCTCCCGGTGCGCAGGGCGCCGAGCACGCCGAGCACGAGGCCGTGCACGTGGAACAGCGGGAGCCCGTGCACCAGGGTGTCCTCGGCGGTCCACTGCCAGGCTCCGGCGAGGGCGTCGAGGTCGGCGGCGAGGGCGTCGGCGGTCAGGACCACGCCCTTGGGCGGGCCGGTGGTGCCGGAGGTGTACAGCACCAGCGCGGGGTCCCCGGGTCCGGCCGCCCGGGAGGGCGCCGGCGCCCGGCGGGCGAAGTCGACGGGGACTTCGACGGCGCCGGAGTCGCGCAGGACGTGCTCGCGTTCGGCGGGTCCGGCGTCGGGGGGCAGCGGTACGAAGGGCACCCCGGCGAGGAGCCCGCCGACGGCCGCCGCGACGGTCTCCAGGGAGGCGGTCGCGGTCACGGCGAAGGCGGGGGCGCCGGCGACGTCGGCGGCCACGGCCCCCGCCGCGCCGAGCAGTTCCTCGTACGAGGCGGTACGGCCGGCGACGCTCACGGCGTCCGCCCGGTCCCCGTACGTCCCGTCCAGCGCGGTCAGCACGCGGCAACTCCCTGTCGATGTCGGACCTACAGGCTACGCCGCCGCCCCGGGGTCACTCCCCGGGGCCTCCGTGCCCCCGGCCTTCGCGCGGGCCTCGGCGCGCGCCCGGCGGACGTCGAGGGTGAGGGAGAGCGCCGCTCCGATGAGGGTGAGGACGTCGGCGGCGACGGAGAGGAGGTCGGTCATGGTGGTCGGGCCCTTCGGGGTCGGGCCGCGGGGTGCGGCCGGTGAGCGCACCATCCGGGGGAGTTGGGTTGTCCGGACCCTCCGGGCGGAACATCGCAGATAGGTTGCGGATGGAAGGGCACTTGTCCCGGCCGGACCGGACAGACGCACGGCGCGCACCAGGGGGTACGTGGGTGGCGGAAACGAACAGGCGCAAGGGCCGCCCGTGGGGGCAGATCCGCCCGGAGAACCCGGCGGCCGGCAGACTCGCCGCGTTCCTGCGGGCGCAGGTGGACGGTTCCGGCAAGACCCTGGCCGTGCTGGAGAAGGAGATCAGCTACTCCTCCACGCAGATCAGCTCGCTGCTCGGCGGGCGGATCCCGCCGCAGCGGTTCGTCACCTCGCTCATCCAGGCGACGGCCCCCGCGCCCTTGCGCGAACGCCGCCAGGGCGAGGCCGAAGCCCTGCTGTACGAGGCGAAGCACCCGCCCCGCGCCATGGCCCCGAGGGCATCCGCCGCGACGGCCGGACCGGGCGTGCCGGACCTGGCGGCGGTGCAGGCCCAGCAGATCGAGACCTACGACCGGCTCACCCGCGCCCTGGAGCAGCAGGCGGAGCTGCGCCAGACGGCCGACAACGCCGCGCGGCTGATCTGGATCCTGCTCGGCATGATCCACAAGCTGAACGACCGTGTCGGTGCCCTCGGCAGGGAGCGCGACCGGGCCGTCGGCCAGGAGGTCCTGGAAGCCGCGCAGTCCAAGCTGGAGCGGGCCCGGTCCCAGCAGGCCAAGGCCGAGAACGAACTCGGACGGGCCGAGGAGAAGAAGCAGCAGGCCGAGGCCCTTGCGGCGCGCCTGCAGGAGCAGATCAAGGCGCTCACCGACGAGTTGGAGTTCCTGCGCGGCCGGGGCGGGGCCGCCCCGGCGGACGACCTCCCCGGGCTCGCGCCGTTCACCGGGCCGGCCGGGCCCGCGGACCCCGAGGGCAACGACATCGACACGGCCCTCGCCCGCGTGACGGCAGTCAACGACACCGACAGCGACACGGTCCACCGCATCGCCACCGAGCTCGGCGAACCCGTGCCCGTCGTTGTCCCGGACAACCGCCCCACCGGCACGGACGCCCCGAACAAGACGGCGCGGGAGCTCCGCGCCGAAGCCGAGGCAGCCATGGACTCGGGCGACTTCCGGGCAGCCGCCCGCCTCTACGCCCTCCTCACCACGGCGTCGGCCGGCTTCCTCGGCCCCAAGGATCCCGGGACCCTTGTCAGCCGCTACCAGTACGCGTACTGCACCGCCGAGGCGGGCGCCCCGGCCACCGCGCGCGATCTGGTCGCCGCTCTGATCCCGGACGAGACCGACGTCCTGGGCGCCGACCACGCCGACACCCTCACCAGCCGCCACCAGCTCGCCTACTGGACGGGCGAAGCGGGCGACCCCGCCACCGCACGCGACCTCTACGAGACCCTGGTCGGCGACTACGAGCGAGTCCTGGGTCCCGACGACCACGACACCCTCACCGGCCGCCACCAGCTCGCCCACTGGACGGGCGAAGCGGGCGACCCGGCCACCGCACGGGAGTTGATGAAGGATCTCGCCCGGGACCAGGCACGCGTCCTGGGCGCCGACCACGCCGACACCCTCACCAGCCGCCACCAGCTCGCCCACTGGACGGGCGAAGCGGACGATCCCGCCACCGCACGCGACCTGTTGGCCGGGCTCGTCGCCGACGAGACCCGTGTCCTGGGCTCGGACCACCCCGACACCCTGCTCAGCCGCTACCGGCTGGCCGGCTTCACCGGCAAGGCGGGCGGACTCGAAGCGGCGCGCGAGCTCTTCCGCACCCTCATCCGGGACGAGACCCGCGTCTTGGGCCCGGACCACCCCGACACCCTGATCAGCCGCAAGCAGCACGCCCGGTACACCGGCAAGGCGGGCTACCCCGCCACCACGCGTGACCTCTTCGGCGACCTCGTGGCGGACGAGACCCGCATCCTCGGTCCCGACCACCCCGACACCCTGGCCAGCCGCGCCCAGCACGCCCGGTACACCGGCAAGGCGGGCGACGCCGCCGCCGCACGGGACCTCTACCGCGCTCTCGCGGCGGACGTCGAACGCGTCCACGGTCCCGGTCATCCCCGGGCCCTGGCCGTCCGGCGGCAGCTCACCGCCTGGACGGAGCGGGCCGGGGGGCCCGGTACCGAAGCGGACTGAGCGGCAGGCCCGGGGCACGGCGGGTCCGCGCCCCCTGGCGGCGCGGACCCGGCAGCGGCAGGGGTCAGATCACGCCCTGGACCAGCATCGCGTCCGCCACGCGTTCGAAGCCGGCGATGTTGGCGCCCGTGACGTAGTCGCCCGGGGCGTCGTAGCGGGCGGCGGTTTCGTGGGCGACCTCGTGGATGGAGCTCATGATGGCGGCCAGTTCCGACTCGACCCGGTCCCGGGTCCAGGCCGTGCGGCCCGCGTTCTGGGCCATCTCCAGGGCGCTGACCGCGACGCCGCCCGCGTTGGCGGCCTTGCCCGGGCCGAAGGCGACGCCGGCCGCCTGGAAGAGGTGGACCGCCTCGGGGGTGCTGGGCATGTTGGCGCCCTCCGAGACCGCCTTGACGCCGTTCCCGATGAGGGTGCGCGCGTCCTCGGCGCCCAGCTCGTTCTGGGTCGCGGAGGGGAACGCGACGTCGGCCGGGACCTCCCACACCCGTCCACCGGGCACGAACCGGGCCGAGGGGCCGCGCCGGGCGGCGTACTCGCTGACGCGGCCCCGCTCGACCTCCTTGATCTGGCGGAGCAGGGCGAGGTCGATGCCCTTGTCGTCGACCACGTAGCCCTGGGAGTCGGAGCAGGTCAGCGGGTTGGCGCCGAGCTGCTGGAGCTTCTCGATGGTGTACAGGGCCACGTTCCCGGAGCCGGAGACCACGGCCGTCAGGCCGTCGAGGGACTCGCCCCGGACCTTCAGCATCTCGGCGGCGAACAGGACGCTGCCGTAGCCGGTGGCCTCGGGCCGGATCGCGGAGCCGCCCCAGCCCTGTCCCTTGCCGGTCAGGACGCCGGCCTCCCAGCGGTTGGTGATGCGCCGGTACTGGCCGAACAGGTAGCCGATCTCGCGGCCGCCGACGCCGATGTCCCCGGCCGGGACGTCGGTGTGCTCGCCGATGTGGCGGTGGAGCTCGGTCATGAAGGACTGGCAGAAGCGCATGACCTCGGCGTCGGAGCGGCCGTGCGGGTCGAAGTCGCTGCCGCCCTTGCCGCCGCCGATGCCGAGTCCGGTCAGGGCGTTCTTGAAGATCTGCTCGAAGCCGAGGAACTTGACCACGCCGATGTCCACGGACGGGTGAAAGCGCAGGCCGCCCTTGTACGGGCCGAGCGCGCTGTTGAACTCCACCCGGTAGCCGCGGTTGACGTGGACGTGCCCGTGGTCGTCCGTCCACGGCACCCGGAAGATGATCTGCCGCTCCGGCTCCACGAGCCGCTCCACGAGCCCGGCCTCGGCGTACTCGGGGCGCGCCGCGAAAACGGGGGCCAGGGTGTCCAGGACCTCCCGTACGGCCTGGTGGAACTCGGGCTGGGCGGGGTTGCGGCGCTCGATGTCGGACCGCAGTGCGTCCAGTCTGTGCTTCGGGTCGGTCACGGTCGGATTCCTCTCCGGCGTCCTGGCGGGCGTGCGGGCCCAGCGGGAGGGTACCGCGCTCCGGGGGTGCTCCCGGAATGGGTCATCCCACCTGCACGGCCCGGCTGTTGGGCCTGTGCAATGGCACGGCAGGTGGCCTGCGTACGACCGTAGGATCAGCTGGATACCGCTTGGATCAGGGGTGGAACGACCTTGGGTGGGCGAGAATCCGGCCATCGCGGTGCGGCAGTACATGCGGCACCCACACAGGCGGGGGGACCACGTGGAAACGGCACGGTTCGCGTCACTGATCGCTGCGACCATCACCACGGGACTGGTGAGCGGTCTGTTCTACGGGTTCTCGGTGGCGGTGATGCCAGGGCTGCGCGCCTCGTCCGACCGGACGGTGATCGAGACGATGCAGCGGATCAACGTGGCCATCCTCAACGGCTGGTTCCTGCTCGGCTACATGGGCTCGCTGGTGTTCACCGCGCTGGCCCTGGGCCTGCACCTGCCGGGCGACGGGCGCCACGCGGTGGTGCCGCTGGCCGGCGCCCTCGTCGCGTACGTCCTGGCGATGATCGTCACCGCCCGGGTGAACATCCCGCTCAACAACGCCCTGGAGAAGGCGGGTCCGGTGGACCGGATCGCCGATCCGGCCGCCGTGCGCCGCGCGTTCGAGGGGACCTGGGTCCGCGCGAACGCGTGGCGCACCCTGCTGTGCACGGTGGCCTTCGGGCTGCTGGCCTGGGCGCTGGTCCTGCACGGCCAGCACGCCGCCTAGGCCTTCCCACGGAGTCAGACAGTCACGCAGTCACGGGGTGACGGGGCCGGGCAGTGGCGCGGTCCCGTCACCCGGACGGCGAGGCGGTCCGGAGGGGATCTCCTAGTAGCGGAGGTCCTTCTGCTCGGTGATCAGACGGCCGGCGATGTGCAGGTTGCCGTCGGAGTCGAGCACCGCGATGATCTTCTTCGTGGATCCGTGGTGGGTCGTGAAGTAGATCTTGTCCGCCTCCTGCGAGGAGGAGTGGTTCGTGTTCACGGACAGCTCGATGCTCACCGGGGAGCTGATGAGCACGTCCTTCTTGGGCGAGTTCGGGTAGACCTGGTTCGGCCGCAGCTTGACGCGGCCGTGAGTGTCCCCCTCGTCCCAGTCGGACGCCACACCGAGGTCGATGTCAGCCATGCGATTCCCCTCCCGTTGCAGTGGAAGAACTGCGCGGCCGGGCGTCACAGGACGTCCCGGACCGAGGCGAGAACCTACGTACCCCGTGCACATGACGGCAGCACATCGCCGGACTATGACTGGTTTTCGTCCTGCTTCGTCGCGAAGTGGCATCAAGGTGCTGGAGCCACCGAATATCCCGAAAAGATCAGTACGTGCCCGTCTCCGACGGCTCAGCGGGCGGTGCCGCGGCCGTGGAGGAGGAGGGCCCGGACGAGGGCGGTGAGGGCGGCGGTGCACAGCAGGGTGCGCAGGATGTTCGTGGTGACCCAGGTGCCCTTGAACTTCTCCACCACCGAGAAGTCGGTGAGCTTCGCCGCGTCGCCCACGGCCGCGAGCTCGTTGTTCAGCGGGATGTTCACCGCGAAGGTGATCACCAGTACGACGAGGTAGGCGACGGCCGCGGCGGCCGCCCACACGGCGGTGCCGCGCCGGCCCCTGCGGTACTCGACGACGGCCGCGGCGGCGGTGGTGAGCAGCGCGAGGACGAAGACGCTGCCGAAGAGGCCGTTGCCGTCGATGGCGGCGTTGAAGCTCTGCATGGCGGTGACGTAGGTGCGCTCGTCGCCGGCGGCCAGGCCCGGCATGACCGAGACGTCGAACGCGAAGAACAGGCCCGCCATCAGGCCGATGAGGACGGTGGAGACGCCGAGCAGGAGGGTTGCCGCCCTGTCGCCGCCCGTGCGTGCCGTGCCGTGCGTGCCGTGTGCCAGGTTGGTGCCGTGTTCCGGGTTCATGGATACGTCCTCGCCTGATGGCCGGTTACCGGCGGGCCCCACGCCCGCGGCGCAGTGATCGTGGCATTCGGGTGGGTGTCGTACCAGCGGTTTTGCCGAAATACCAGGAAGGGCCGGGGAGTTGACCCCGGCCCTTCCGAATGGCGGAATACCGACCGCGGGGTCAGCCGTGGACGTGCAGCGGCTTCCCGGCGAGGGCCAGGTGGGCCTCGCCCAGGGCCTCGGTCTGGGTCGGGTGGGCGTGGATGAGGCTCGCGACCTCGGACGGGAGGGCCTGCCAGTTGAAGATGAGCTGGGCCTCGCCGATCTGCTCGCTGACGCGCGAACCGATCATGTGGATGCCGATGACGGGGCCGTCGACTACCTGGACGAGCTTGACGTCGCCCGCCGACTTCAGGATCTTGCTCTTGCCGGTGCTGCCCGCGTTGAACCTGCTGACGACGACCTTGTCCTCGCCGTAGACCTCCTTGGCCTTCGCCTCGCTGAGGCCGACGGAGGCGATCTCCGGCTCGCAGTAGGTGACCCGCGCGACGCCGTCGTAGTCGACCGGGCTCACGGGCAGGCCCGCGAGGCGTTCGGCGACGAGGATGCCCTCGGCGAAGCCGACGTGGGCCAGCTGGAGGGTCGGGATCAGGTCGCCGACGGCGGAGACGGTCGGCAGGTTGGTGCGCAGCAGCTCGTCGACGACGACGTGGCCGCGGTCGAGGGCGACGCCCGCCTCCTCGTAGCCGAGGCCGGCGGAGACCGGGCCGCGGCCGACGGCGACGAGCAGCAGTTCGGCCTCGATCTGCTTGCCGTTCTCCAGGGAGACCCGTACGCCGTTCTCGGTGTACTCGACCCCGGAGAAGCGGGAACCCAGCTCGAACTTGATCTTCCGCTTGCGGAAGGCGCGCTCCAGGGACTTGGAGACGTCGACGTCCTCGGCGGGCACCAGGTGCGGCAGGCCCTCGACGACGGTGACGTCCACGCCGAAGGACTTCCAGGCGGAGGCGAACTCGACGCCGATGACGCCGCCGCCGAGCACGACCGCCGACTCGGGGATCCGGTCGAGGAACAGTGCGTGGTCGGAGGAGATCACCCGGTTGCCGTCGATGGCCAGGCCGGGCAGCGAGCGTGGCTGCGATCCGGTGGCGAGGACGACGTGGCGGCCCCGGTAGCGGACACCGCCCGCCTCGACCTCGGTCGGGGAGACGAGGCGGCCCTCTCCCTCGACCAGGGTGAGGTTCCGGCGCGACTTCAGCATGCCCTGGAGGCCCTTGTAGAGGCCGGCGATCACGCCGTCCTTGTACGCGTGCACCCCGGCTATGTCCACGCCCTCGAAGGTGGACTTCACCCCGTACGACTCGCTGCGGCGCAGTTCGTCGGCGACCTCGCCGACGTGCAGGAGGGCCTTGGTCGGGATGCAGCCGTTGTGCAGGCAGGTGCCGCCCAGCTTGCCCTTCTCGACGAGGACGACGCTCAGGCCGAGCTGGGTCGCGCGCAGGGCGCAGGAGTAGCCCCCGCTGCCGCCACCGAGGATGACCACGTCGTACACGCCGTCGGCGGAATGCTCCATTGCAGATGACCTTTCGTCTTCCGTGGTGTTGCCGGCCCTCCCGGCATGCTCTCATCTCCCGTTCGGACGACCGGTTTTGGGGCCGTCGGGGAGGTGGCGCCACCGGCCGGGCGACGGGATTCAGCCGTTCTTGAGCCCGCCTCCAGCCGCTGTGCGCACCATCTCCCCCGCACCACCTCGCGTCAGGACGGATGGGTGAGAAGAAATGCCTGAAGACGCTCGCGGTCCGCTCCCGGACGCAACCGTGCCCCCCGACCACCGGATCGCGGTCGTCGGACTGTCCTGCCGCCTCCCGAAGGCTCCCGGCCCGGACGCCCCGTGGCGGCTGCCGGACGACGCCGCCGACGCCTTCGATCCGGCCTTCTTCGGGATCTCCCCGCGCGAGGCCGCGTCGATGGGCCCGCGCCGCCGGCTGGTGCTGGAGCTGTGCTGGGAGGCCCTAGAGCACGCGGGGATCGTGCCGGGGTCGCTGCGCGGCGAGCGCGTCGGCGTGTTCGTGGGCGCCGTGCGGGACGGGCACACCGCCCCGTCGTACCAGCAGGGCCCGGAGACGATCGGCCACCGCACCGGCGGCCTGCTGGGCCTGCGCGGCCCGAGCACGACCGTGTACGCCGGCCGTTCCTCCTCGCTCGTGGCGGTGCACCTGGCCTGTGAGAGCCTGCGCGGCGGCGATTGCGACACCGCCCTGGTCGCCGGGCTCGGCCCGGAACCGGTGCCCGGCGCGGCGGCACGGGGCGACGGGTCCCGCGGCCCGGTGCGCTGCGAGGGCGGCGGCGTCGTCGTCCTCAAGCCCCTCGCCCGGGCCCTGGCCGACGGCGACCGGGTGCTCGGCGTGATCGCGGGCACCGGCATCGACGAGGACGGCGGTACGGGTCCTGCCGTGCCCGGCGCCGGGTCCCGGCCGGGCCGGGAGGACGCGCTGCGCCGGGTCTGCGAGCGGGCCGGCGTCGACCCGGTCGGGGTCCGGTACGTCGAACCGCGCGGCGCCGTGGGCATCACGGACCTGATCGGGGCGCTGCCGGGCCCGGACCGGGACCCCGGTGAGCCGGGTCCGGTCCCGCACGCCGAGGGGACCGGCCGGCGGCTCGTCGTGGGCGTCGGCGCCCGCGGTACGGGCGGCCCGGACTGCCACGTGGTGCTGGAGCGGGCGCCGCGTACCGCCCGGGCCGACGGGGGACGCGGGGCCGACGGGGCCGCGCACCCGCTGCCGTACACCGTCTCCGGCACCACCCCGGAGGCCCTGCGCGCCCAGGCCCGGCGGCTGCTGGCCTGGCTGGGCGGGCAGCCGGGGGCGCGGCCGGGGGCCCTGAGCCGGGCGCTCGCCACCACCCGTACGGCCTTCGAGCACCGGGCGGTGGTCGTCGCCGCGGACCGGGAGGAGCTGGTGCGGGGGCTGGAGGCCCTGGCCCGGGACCGGCGGGCCGCGGGCCTGGTCCGCGGGACGGCGGCGCGGCGCCGGGAGCTGGCCGTGCTGTTCACCGGCGAGGGCGGCCAGCGGCCGGGCATGGGCCGCGGTCTGTACGCGGCCTTCCCCGTGTTCGCCGCCGCCTTCGACGAGGTGTGCGCCGAACTCGGGGGCGGGGTCCGGGAGGCCGTGTTCGGGGACGACGCCGGCGCCTCCGCCGACGCCCTGGGCCGCACCGGTACCGCCCAGGCCGCGCTGTTCGCCGTCGAGGTGGCGCTCTACCGGCTCGTCGAGTCGTGGGGGGTCGTGCCGAGGTTCGTCGGCGGGCATTCCGCCGGTGAGATCGCCGCCGCGCACGTGGCCGGGGTGCTGTCCCTGAAGGACGCGGCCGTGCTCGTCACGGCGCGCGGGCGGCTGATGGAGGCCCTGCCGGGGGCCGGGCTCATGGTCGCCGTGCGGACGGGCGCGGAGGAGGTCGCCCCGCTGCTGGTGCCGGGCACGGCGCTCGCCGCCGTCAACGGGCCCCGGGACGTCGTCGTCTCGGGCGCCCGCGAGGCCGTCCGGGCGGTCGTGGGACGGCTGGCCGAACAGGACGTCAAGTCCAAGACCCTGCGCGCGGGGCACGCGTTCCACTCGCCGCTGATGGACCCGATGCTGGAGGAGTTCCGGCGGGCCATCGCGGGCCTGGACTTCCGGCGGCCCCGGATCGCCTTCGTCTCCGCGCTCACCGGCGGCATCGTGACCGAGGAGGTCGCGCGTCCGGAGTACTGGGTCGGCCACGTCCGCGAGACCGTCCGCTTCCAGGACGCCGTCCGCACCCTGGAGTCCGAGGGCGCCACCGCGGTACTGGAGCTGGGTCCCGACGGCGCCCTCGCGGCCATGGCCCGGCCGTGCCTCGCCGACGGGGGCTCCGCGGTCCTGGTGCCGGCCCTGTGCCGCCGGGGCGACGAGGTCCGGGCGCTGCTCACGGCGACCGCGACCCTGTACGCCCACGGCGTCCTCGGCCGACTGCCGCTGGGGCTGCCCGCCGGGGCGCCGCTGTACGGCCTGCCCACGTACCCCTTCCGGCGCGAGGACCGCAGACCGGGCGGGGGTCCCGCCGCCCCGGTGGCGCGGGGCGGCGCCCGGGGGTCCGGCAGGGCCGTCACCCAGGGGTCCGCGGCGGCGGGGGCGGCGGCAACGGGGTCCGCGGCAACAGGGTCGGCGACGGCCGCGGCGACGGGGATGGCCGCGACGGGGCACCCGCTGGCCGCGTGGCGGCTGGACCTCCCGGAGGCGGGGGCCGTGCTGTTCACGGGGACGGTCTCGGCGCGCAGCCACCCGGAGTTCGCCGCGTCCGGGAGCGTGCCGGCGCAGGCGCTGGTGGAGGCGGCCCTCGCGGTGGGCGGCGCGGTCGGCGCGCCGGAGGTCGAGGAGGCCGCCACGGAGACGGCCCTGGCCCTGCCCGCGCGGGGCGGGGTGCTGCTCCAGCTGCTGGCGCAGGCCCCCGACGGGTCCGGCCGGCGGCGGCTGACGGTGGTCTCCCGGGCGGAGGGCGCCGAACCGGAGGAGCCGTGGGTGCGGCACCTGACGGCCGTTCTGGCGCCGGGCCGGGCGCCGTCCTTCGCCCTGGCCGAGTGGCCGCCGCGGGACGCGGAACCGCTGGCCGGGGCCGGGGCCGGGGCCGAGGAGCACCCTGCGGTGGTGCGGGCCTGGCGGCGGGGCGGGGAGTTCCTCGCGGAGGTGCTGCTGCCCGCGGGGCTGCACGGGCAGCCGTACGCGCTGCACCCCGCGCTGCTGGAGGCGGCGCTGCACCCCGTGCTGGCGGCGGAGCCGGAGCCGCGCGTCGCCGGGGCGTGGCGGCGTACGGCGCTGTACGCGACGGGGGCGACCGCCCTGCGGGTGCGTGCCGTGCGCGGCGCGTCCGGGGTGGTGGCGCTGGAACTGGCCGACGCGGAGGGCGGTCCGGTGGCCGAGGCCGCCGTGACCCTGTCCGCGCTGCCGGGCGGGGCGGCCGGACGGCCCGTCAGCCCGCTGGCCCTGGTGTGGGAGCGGGCGGCGGAGGCCGCCGGGCCGGTGCGGGGGCCGCGCCGGGCGCTGCTCGGTGTGCCGGGCGGCGGAGCCGTCCCGTCGCCGCTGCCGGAGTCCGACGGGGCGCCCGCGTACTCCGGGCTGCCCGGGCTGCTGGCGGCGGCGGAGGGGGGTCCGGTGCCGGAGCTGGTCCTGGCCCGGGTCGCGGGTCCCGCCGTCGGCGAGGAGCTGTGCGGGCGGGGCGTGGCGGCGGCGGTGGACGAGGTGCGGGAGCTGGTGGGCGGCTGGCTCGCCGAGGAGCGGCTGGCGGGTTCCGTGCTGGCGGTGGTCACGGGCGGCGCCGAGGAGGTGCTGCCCGGGGAGGGCGTCACCGATCTCGTCGCGGCGGCCGTACGCGGCTTCGTGCGCTCGGTGCAGGCGTGGCTCGCCGGTACGGGTGCGGGCCGCATCGTGCTGGTGGACGTGGACGGCAGCGACGCGAGCCGCGGGGCCCTGGTGCGGGCGGTGGGCGGCGGGGAGCCGGATCTGGCCCTGCGCGACGGGGTCGCGTACGCGCGGCGTCTGGTGCGGACGGGGGCCGTGGCGCCCAGGGCGGCCTTTGCCGGCGGCCCGGACCCGGTCCGGCTCAGCGGCGCCGTGGAGGGGCCGCACGCCGAGGAGGGCGCCCGGCAGCTGGTGGAGGCGTACGGGGTGCGGCCGGCCGGGCCCGGGGAGGAGGCGGCGGCCGTGCACCTGAGCGGCCCGGGCGGGCCCTCGCTGGAGGCCTCGGTCGACGCCGCGCTCGGCCTGGACGGGCACCGGACGCCGCTGGTGTTCGTCACCACCGTCGGGGCCGCCGTGGGCTCCGGCGGTACGGAGTGCGCCGCGGTCGTGGGCGCCTTCGTCACCGCGCTGGCCGCCCGCCGCCGCGCGGCCGGACTGCCCGCGGCGGTGCTGGGGTGGGGGGCCGACGCCGAGGGCCTCCCGGCGGGGCTGGCGGCCCCGGCCGGCGGGGACGGGGCCGGGCTGCTGGGGCACGCGCTCGCGCGGGGCCTGACCCTGGTGGCCGCCCGTGCCGACGCGGGCGCGCTGCGCGCCGCCGGGACCCCCGTGCCGGCGGTGCTGCGGAGCCTGGTGCCCCGTCGGCCGCGCCGGGCCGCCAACCCGCGCGCCGGCGAGGGGGAGGCGCCGCCCGCGGCCGGGGGCACCCTCGCGGGGCTGCTGCGCGGGGCGCACGCGCAGGGCCGTACCGCCGAGGGCGCGGCGCTGCTGATGGCGGCGGCCGGGCTGCTGCCCGGCTACGACTCCCGGTCCGGGGTGGCGCACTGGCCGGCCCCGGTGCGGCTGGCGCCGGAACGGGATGGGGTGGCGGGGCTGTTCGCGTTCCCGTCGCTGGGCGCGGCGTCCGGCCCGGAGGAGTTCCTCGCGCTCGCGGCGGCCCTGGAGGGCCGGCGGGGCCTGACGGTGCTGCCGCATCCCGGCTTCACCGGTGAGGCGGTGCTGCCGCGCGGCCGGCAGGCGCTGGTGCGGGCGCAGGCGGAGGCGGTGGCCGAGGCGGCGGGGTCCGCGCGGCCCGTGCTGCTGGGGCACGCGTCCGGCGGGTGGATCGCGCACGCCGTGGCCCGGGAGCTGCTGGAGATCGGCCGTGAGGCGGCGGCGGTGGTGCTGCTCGACACGTGCGCGCGGGGCGGGGACCGGCGCGGGCCGGCCGTGCTGGCGGCTCGTCTGCTGGGCGCGGACGGAGGGCCGGGGCTGCCCGACGACGGGCGGCTGCTCGCGATGGGCGGCCACCTGTGGGTGTTCGCCGACTGGACGCCGGAGCCGGCGTCCGCGCCGACGCTGCTGGTGCGCGCCTCGGCGTCCGCCGCCGCGGCCGCGGGCGGCTGGGAGTACGCGGACCACGTGGCGGAGGTGACGGGCGACCACTTCTCGCTGCTGGGCGCGGACGCGGGCGCCGTCGCGGACACGGTGGACGGCTGGCTGCGCAAGGTGGGCGGCTGATGGCGGGGGCGTCGGCCGGCCGGCTGATGGCCGTGTCCGACCTGCACGTGGTGCACGCGGAGAACCGCCGGCTGCTGGAGGAGCAGATCGTGCCCGGGTCGCCCGGGGACTGGCTGCTGGTGGCGGGTGACGTCAGCGAGACGGCGTCCGAGGTCGAGTGGGCGCTCGGGCTGCTCCGCGACCGGTTCGCGCAGGTGGTGTGGACGCCCGGCAACCACGACCTGTGGACGCCGGCCGACGACCCGGTGCAGTTGCGCGGGGAGCAGCGCTACCGGTACCTGGTGGAGATGTGCCGGAGGCTGGGGGTGCTCACGCCGGAGGACCCGTACCCGGTGTGGCAGGGGCCCGGCGGGCCGGTGGTGGTGGCTCCGCTGTTCACGCACTACGACTACTCGTTCCGCGACCCGGCGCTGACGAAGGAGCAGTCCCTCGCCGCCGCCCACGCGTCGGGGGTGGTGTGCACGGACGAGTTCCTGCTGCACCCGGATCCGTACCCGGACATGGACGGCTGGTGCCGGGCCCGGGTGGCGGCGACGGCGGCCCGGCTGGACGCGGTGGACCCGGCGCTGGGGACCGTGCTGGTCAACCACTACCCGCTGGTGCGGGAGCCGACGGACGTCTTGTGGTACCCGCAGTTCGCGCAGTGGTGCGGGACGACGCTGACGGCGGACTGGCACCTGCGCTACCGGGCGGCGGCGGTGGTGTACGGGCACCTGCACATCCCCCGTACGACGTACCACGACGGGGTGCGCTTCGACGAGGTGTCCATCGGCTACCCGCGCGAGCGCAGGCGCCGGGGCCTGCCGCGCGGGGTGCTGCGGGACGTCCTGCGGCCCCGCGGGGACGGGGCCTGACGGGCGGGTACGGCCCGGCGTCGCGAGACGAGTACGGCCCGGCGTCGCGACCGGCGGGGAACGGACGCTACGGGGCGCCGTCGCGGCGCCATTCCTCCGCCGCCCGGACCATGGCCCGGCCGACGTGTTCGAAGAAGTCGCCGATGTCCTGCATGCGGGTCCCGGCGGGGGTGGAGGTTCCGAGGGTCCGGGCGCTGCGGCGGGCGAAGTCGGCCAGCATGGTGTTCTGCCGGGCGCTGGCCATCCAGCCGCGGAACCACGCGTCGGCGTCGATGACGTAGCGGTCGCGGCGCCGGCCCGGGTCGCGCTCGCGCCGGATGAGCTCCTGCTGTTCGAGCTCCCCGACGGCCTTGGAGACGGAGGCCGGGCTGACCTGGAGGCGCCGGGCGAGCTCGGTGGCGGTCAGGCTCCCGCCGTCGGTGACGTACAGGCAGGTCAGTACCCGGGCCGTCATGCGCGGCAGGCCGGTGCCGACCATCATCGCGGTGAACTGCTCCTCCAGTTCGCGCACGGCCTCGGGGTCGCGCCCGTGCGCGTCCTCGCCGCCGGGGGCGGCCGGGGCCTGGGCCGGGGCCTGCGCGCGCCGCCTGGCCCGCCCGGCGGTCGCGCGGTGCGCCACGTCGGCCCGGTAGGCGCCCGCGCCGCCGTTGCGGGCCACCTCCCGGGTGACGGTGGAGACGGGCCGGTCCAGCCGGGCGGCGATCTCGGAGTAGGTGCGGCCCGCCGCCAACCCCTGGGCGATCTCCCGCCGTTCCTCGTGCGTCAGCCGGCCTCCGGGCACGGGCCACCTCCGTCGTCATTGCTCCACGCCGGGTCCCAGTATTGCTTTCGGGGACAGCCCATTGCAAACAACTGTTGTCGCATTTGCATTAGACTTCAGACTCATTGCAAAATCACATCGCTTTGAGCTGCATATTTACCGACCATCCCGATTCCTTCATTGACGGATGACTGAAAGCTAATTAGCTTTCAGTCATCCGCGAAACACCTCCCGGAAGGAATCCCGACATGACCGCCGCGCCCTCCCCCGTGACGACCACCCCGCAGGACGCCCTCGACCGGGCCGTGGCCGGCTCCGGTGCTCCCGGGATCGCCGCCGAGGTCCGCGACGGCAGCGGCACCTGGTTCGGCTCCGCCGGCTTCTCCGACACCGCGACCGGCCGGCGGCGGCAGCAGGACGAGCGGTTCCGGATCGGCAGCACCACCAAGGCCTTCACCGCCGCCGTGGTCCTCCTGCTGGCCGCCGAGGGACGGCTGGGCCTCGACGACACGGTCGAACGGTGGCTGCCCGGACTGCTCGCGGGCAACGGCCACGACGGCCGTACGGTCACCCTCCGGCAGCTGCTCGACCACACCAGCGGCATCTTCAACTACGGCAACGACGCGGAGTTCTTCGCGAAGGGCGTCGGCGAGGCCTGGTTCCGGCACCGCCACGACTCCCACGCCCCCGAGGAACTGGTCCGGACCGGGCTGGCGACCCCGCCGCTCTTCGCCCCGGGCGAGGCCTTCCTCTACTCCAACACCAACTACGTCCTGGCCGCGCTGATCGCCGAGCGGGCCACCGGCAGACCGTTCGCGCAGGAGCTCGACCGGCTGGTCGTCCGCCCCCTGGAACTGGCCGGCACCTCGCTCCCGGGGACGGAGGCGGACATCGCGGGACCGCACCCGCTGCACTACTCCACCCTGTTCTCCGCCGACGCCGGAGCCCCGGTGCACGACGCGACCGTGATGGACCAGTCCTTCGCCTGGGCGGCCGGCGGGGTCGTCTCCACCCTCGGCGACCTCCAGCGCTTCTTCCGGGCGCTGCTCGGCGCGGAGCTGCTGCCCGCCGCCGAGCAGCGGGAGATGTTCACCACCGTCGAGACCACCGGCCCCGTCCCGTGGATCCCGGGCACCCGCTACGGCCTGGGGGTGTTCTCCCAGGCCCTGCCCTGCGGGGCCACGGTCTGGGGCAACGCGGGCGCGACGTACGGCTCGTGGACGTACGCCGTGGGCACCCGCGACGGCGGCCGGCTGCTCACCGCACAGGTCAACGGCGACTGGAGCGGGCTGGGCGTCTTCGACGGGGTGCTCGACGCGGTGTTCCGCCCGGCCGCCGGCTGACCGCCGGAACTCCGCCCGGCGGGAACGCGGAAAAAGGGCTGCCGCGATCCGATGGGGGATTCGGACCGCGGCAGCCCTGGACGGGGTGTCGGGGGGTGGTTCAGCCGGCCTTGCGGCGGAAGGTGCGGCCCTGGCCGCTGGGGCCGCTGCCGCCCTTGAGCTTCAGGCCGCCCGCGTTGTGCGCCTGCTGGGAGCGGGTGGCGCGGGCCTTGCGCTCCAGAGCCTCGCGGAACCTGGCCTTGTCATCAGGCTCGACGGCATCGGCGGGTTCGGCGGCTTCGTTTTCCGGCGTACCGGTCATGGGATACCTCCTGTTTGTTCCGGAGCTGATCCATTGTGGCAGCCGGGCAGGATCCCGGCGACGCGGTTTTCGATCACCGGTGGAGCGCCTGGCGGAGAATTGACGAACCCTCACGGACGCCGGTCCCCGGCGCCCCCGCGGCCCCTGGCCCCCGCCGTCCGGCGGACGGACTCCACCGGACGGCGGGGTGGTTCAGGCCGCCGCTTCCTCGGCGGCGCGGGTACGGACGGTGCGGCGCAGCTCGCCTCGGACGGGCTTGCCGACGGGGGTGCGGGGGACGGCGTCGATCGCCTCGACCCGGCGGATCCGTTCGAAGGGCGCCAGGCGGGTGTTGGCCCGGGCGGCGATCTCCTCCAGTACGGCGGGCCCGTCGGCCGCGCGGTCGCGGAGCACGATGCCGGCCCAGGTGACCGATCCGTGCACGGCGTCGGGCCAGCCGACGACCGCGCACTCGGCGACCCGCGGGTCGGAGCCGAGGACCCGCTCGACCGCGCTGGGCGAGACGAGTTCGCCGTCGTGCAGGAACACGTCGCCGAGCCGGTCGACGAGGAACAGCTCCCCGCCGGGGCCGATCCGGCCGACGTCCCCGGTGGAGAACCAGCCGTCCGCGTCGCCGGGCGGCTGGTCCTCGTCGAGGTAGCCGGCCATCAGCTGGGGTCCGCGCACCTGGACCTCGCCGGTCTCGCCCGGGTCCACCGGCTCCCCGGTCCCGGGGTGCACGATGCGGCACCCGGTTCCGGGCACGGGCGTGCCGACGGAGCCGGGCACCGGCCGGTCGGGGCTCTGCGAGTGGGTGAGCGGGGAGAGTTCGGCGAGGCCGTAGCCCTGGAGGACGGGGACGCCGAGCCGCTCGCCGAGGATCCGGGCGGCGTCCGGGGACAGTGCGCTGCCGCCGGAGAGCACGGCGCGCAGCCGGGGGCCCGCGGGGATCCCGGGGAGGGTGCCGGGGGCGCCCAGCCGCTCGTCGGCGGCGAGCCGGTGCAGGCGGGCGGGCAGCCCGTAGTAGTGGGTGGCTCCGGTGCTCTCGGCGAGCGCGAGCGAGGCCAGCGGCTCCGGGTCGGGGCACAGCACCTGGCAGGCGCCCGCGTACACGGCCGAGTTGAGGTGCATCGGCAGGTGGATCGGCAGGTGGTTGAGGGTGACGGAGCCGGCGTCGAGGTGGTGCGCGGCGGCGGTCTGCGCGGCGTTGGCGACGAGGTTGCGGTGGGTGAGCCGGACCCCCTTGGGGCGGCCCGTGGTGCCGGTCGTGAACTGGACGCAGACCTCCGCGCCGGGGTCGAAGCCGGCGGGCTCCCCGGGGGCCGCGCGGTGGGTGGCGGCGGCGACGGCGTCCAGGACGAGGTCCACGGGGACGGTGTCCCCGGGGACGGGTGCGTCACCGGCGCCGGTGACCAGGACGAGCGACAGGCGGGGCGGCCGGTCCTCGGCGTCGGCGAGGAGTTCGGCGGTGGCGCGGGGGACGAAGGCCAGTTCCGCGCCGGCCGAGCCCAGCACCTTCACGAGGCGGGTGGGCGAGACGAGCGGATTCAGGAGGAGGACGGTGTTGCCGCTGCGGACGGTGCCGTAGTAGACGGCGGCGAAGTCCGCGTCGAGGGTGTTGGCGACCCCGACGCGGACCCCGCGCCGGCCGACCGAGCACTCCAGGAAGGCGGCGATCCGGTCGGCCCGGGCGTCGAGCTCGCCGAAGGTCAGCGTCCGTCCGCCCACGCGGAGCGCGGGGGCGTCGGGGGCTCGTTCGGCGGCTCGGCGGAGCAGTCCGTCGAGTGACAGGTGCGGAAGGTGCGGCGGTTCCGGTTGGGCGAGGGCCGGCACGGCTCTGCTCCCCTCTGCGCTGGGCGCTCCCGGTGACAGGGCCCTACCACGGTCGGCGTCGGCGCTCGAAGGTCCTTCAAAGACCGCTCGAACCCGGCTGGGGAAGTCCCGCCAGGGCCTTGGCGAGGGCGCGGTCGGAGCCGGCGAGGACCACCCGCGGGGGGCTCCAGCCGTACGCGGCCACCCGCCGGGCGGCTTCGCCGGCGAGGGCGCGCGCGCCCGGGTGGCCGCCGAGCGCGACGGGTTCCCCGGCGGCCAGGGCGGGGGCCAGCGCGGCCAGGACGGCGGCCGGGTCCGGGGTAGTGGTGAGCAGGGCCCGCGGCCCCCGGTGGCGTTCCGCGAGGCGGTCGTAACAGTCCTCGGCGGCGCCGGGCGGGGGGACCAGGCAGACCAGTCCGGCCCCGGCCGCGGCGGCCGGGCGGAGCACGCGGGCGGCCGGCACGGGGTCCGGGGCGGCCCGGGGCGTCGGCGCCCCGTGCAGCGGTGCGAGCGCCTCTGCGACCGTGGTGTCGGGCCCGGCCTCCAGCGGCAGCCGGCGCAGCAGCAGGGCGGTCTGCCAGAGCAGTTCGGCGGCGTCCCCGTCCGTGATCCGCGTCCGGTCGTGCACGGCGGTCAGGGTCAGCCCGCCGTCGTGGTCGTGCCGCGCCGACACGGCGACGGGCACCCCGCTGAGCGCCCCGACCACCTCCGCCTCCCCGGCGCCCGAGGCCCCGGCGGCCCCGGCGGCCCCCGGCGGCAGCGCCCCCGGCTCCGGCGGGAGGAAGGCCAGCACCGATTCCGTGCGCGGGGTGCCGGGGGCCCAGCTCCGGATCTGGCCCGGCGCGACCCACTCGTACGCCGCGAGGTCGACGGCCCGGCCGGCCAGTTCGCCGAGCAGGACCGACACCGTGGCCCCGGGGTGCACGTCCACCGCCACCGGCAGCGCGTTCCCGAGGGGTCCCGGCAGCTGTCCGGCGCCCTCCAGCGGGATGCCCCGCCCGGAGACGGCCGCCGAGAAGGCCACCGGCACCGCTCCCGGCGCGTCCCCGGAGCCCGCGCGGTACAGCAGCAGCGCCCAGGCGGCCTGGAGGGCGGTGGACTCGGCCGCGCCCAGCAGCGCGGCCCAGGCGCGCAGCCGGCCGGCCTCGGCCGGGGTGAGGCGCTGGCGGGTGCGGCCGTGACCGCGCTGGTGGGTGGGGCCCCGGTCCAGGGCGGGCAGGGTCACGCTGCCGGCGGGCGGGGCGGCCCAGGTCCAGTACGCGCGGGCGGGGGCGAGGTCCCGGGTGCCGACCCAGCGCAGGTGGTCGCGCAGGTCGGGTCGGCGTTCCCCGCCGCGGGGCGGGCCCTCGGCGGCGTGGGCGCGGTGGAAGGAGCGCAGCAGCCCGCGAACGCCCACCGGGTCCAGCAGCGCGCGGTGGTAGGTGAGGGCCACCCGGGTGCCGCCGTCCGCCGTGCCGAGCAGGGCGATCCGCAGCGGGCCGGGCCGGGTCAGGTCGAACTCGCGCATCCGCTCGGCGGCAAGCAGCGCCTCCCAGTCCCGCGGGCCGGTGCCGCCGGGGCCGTGGTGGGTGATCAGCGGGGCGGCGTACGGGTGTACGGCGAGCCGGGGCGGGGTCCCCGCGGCCGGCTCGGCGAGCCCGGTGCGCAGGACGGCCTCCTGGTCGGTGACGGTCTGCCAGGCGCGGGCGAACCGCTCGGCTTCGAAGGGGCCCTGCCAGCGCCAGTGCAGCTGCTCGGTGTACAGGCCCCGGCCGGGGTGGGCGAGGGCGTCGAGCAGGATGTCGAGCTGGAGGGGCGTGGCGGGGTGCGTCCACGGCCTGGGTGCGGCGGCGGCCCGTGTCGCGGAGGGCGGCGGGCGGTCGCCGGGGGCCGCGCTCATCGCTGCGGGATCAGGGTGCGTACGGCCGTCTCGGCGTGCCGGCGGGCCAGGTGCAGGACGCGGGTGCTGGCGCCGCCCAGGGTGCGGCGTACGTGGTCGCGGGCCTGGGCGAGGTCGGCTCCGGGGCCGAGCACGGGCTCGATGTCGGCCTCGCGGAGCAGGACCTGGTGGGTGGCGACGGCGGTGACCCCGGTCTCGTCGGGGTCGACGGCCCATTCGCCGGTGTGCGCGGCCAGCAGCCGGGGGGTGCGGGTCTGCTTGAAGACGATCCGGCCGGCGTGCGGGAAACAGACGCGGACCGATTCGCTGGTCTCGGTGGCGCCGTCGGCGCCCCGGGTGTCCATGCCGAGCAGCTGGACGCCCTGCCGGTCCTCCACCACGTCGGCCCGGGTGATCTCGGGCAGGTGGACGGGCCAGTCTCCGGCCCGGTACAGGAAGTCGTAGACGAGCTCGGACGGGCCGTGGACGCGGACCGACTCCTCGACGGTCAGCAGCAGGCCGTCGAGCTTGGCCCAGAGTTCGGCGGTCTCCTTCAGCTGGTCCAGTTCGGCCCGGCTGTTGGTGTCGGTGGCCCGGGTGAGCCATTCCGCGCCGGCCGGGTCGTCGTCGCGGACCGCGAACCGGTGGACGAGGTGCAGCCGGGAGCGGGCGGGGCCGAGTTCCTCGACGGCCCAGCGGCCGCCCATGGCGGTCGCCGGGGGTGCCGGGACCTCCTGGTGGAAGTCGATGGTCCGCCGCCGGGGGTCCAGGGAGCGCTGGGAGACCCAGGAGGTCACCGTCCCGTTGGCGGTGGCCCACATGCCGAAGCGGTCCCGGGTCCCGTCGAAGTCCAGCCGCTCCACGTGGACGCTGGGCGGGACGAACAGCGGCCACTGGGTGGTGTCCGCGATCAGCGCGTAGACCACGCCCGCGGGGGCGGCCACGTCCACCGAATACGACGTGTGCTGTACACGCTCACCTGACATCGGATCACACCTCTCTCAACCTCTCTCCCGACCATCGCGGGCTTCGGCGGAGGAGCGCTCGAAGGGTCCTGGACCCCGGCTGCACCGGCCGTCCACGGCCCCTCGCGGGGGCGTCTGGCTCAGGCGGCGGCCTCGGCAGCCGCCCGCAGGCGCAGGGCGCGGCGCAGCGAGCGGCGTTCCGGCTTGCCCGCGGGGGTGCGGGGGACGGTGTCGAGGACCTCCACGCGGCGGATCCGCTCGTGCGGGGCGAGCTGTTCGTTGGCGGCCTCGACGATGGAGTCGAGCACGTCGAGGAGCCGGGGGGCGGCCGGGTCGGCGAGGACGATGCCGAGCCAGACGAGGGCTCCGTGGACGGGGTCGGGCCAGCCGACGACCACGCAGTCCTCGACGCGGGGGTCGGCGGCGAGGACGGCTTCGACGGCGGTGGGCGAGACGAGTTCGCTGTCGTACGAGAAGACGTCGTCGAGGCGGTCGGCGAGGAACAGTTCGCCGTCGGGGCCGATCCGGCCCGCGTCCCCGGTGGAGAACCAGCCGTCGGCGTCGGCCGGCGGCCCGCTCTCGCCGAGGTAGCCGGCCATCAGCTGGGGTCCGCGCACCTGGACCTGGCCGGTCTCGCCGGGGCCGAGCGGGGCGCCGGTGTCCGGGTGGGCGATGCGGCATTCGGTGCCGGGCACGGGTGCGCCGACGGTGCCGGTGCCGGTGCGGCCGTCGGGGCGCTGGGAGTGGGTGAGGGGGGAGAGTTCGACCATGCCGTAGCCCTGGAGGACGGGGACGCCGAGCCGTTCGGCCAGCAGCCGGGCGTCGGCGGGGGCGAGGGCGCTGCCGCCGGAGAGGACGACGGTCAGCCGGCCGGGCCGGCCGGGGAGGGGGTGCGGCAGGCCGGCGCCGCGGGGGCCCTCGGCGAAGCGGACGTCGGCGGCGAGCTGGTGCAGGCGGGCCGGGAGCGTGTAGAGGTGGGTGGCTCCGGTGCGGTCGGCCAGGGCGAGGGCGGCGGCGGGGCGCGGGGAGGGGCACAGCACCTGGCAGGCGCCCGCGTAGACGGCCGAGTTGAGGTGCATCGGGTAGTAGACGGGCAGGTTGTTCAGGGTCACCGCGCCGGCGTCGAGGTGGTGGGCGGCGGCGGTCTGGGCCGCGTTGGCGACGAGGTTGCTGTGGGTGAGGCGGACGCCCTTGGGGCGGCCGGTCGTGCCGGTGGTGAACTGGATGCAGGCTTCCGCGTCCGGGTCGGAGGGCGCCGTCGCGCGGGGCGCGGGCCGCGGGGCGGAGTCCAGGGCGAGGCACAGCGGGACGGCGTCGGCGGGCACGATCCCGTCGGGTGCGTCGGTGACGACGACCGCGCGCAGCAGGGGCAGCCGGTCGGCGGTCTTGACGAGGAGCTCGGCGGTGGCGGTGGGGACGAAGGCGATCTCGACGCGGGCGTCCTCGCACATGTGGCGCAGTCCGGCGGCCCGGACGAGCGGGCTGAGGAGGACGGCGGTGTTGCCGCTGCGCAGGGTGCCGTAGTAGGCGGCGGCGAACTCCTCGTCGAGGGTGTTGGCGATGCCGACGCGGGCTCCGCGCCGGCCGAGGGTGTGTTCCAGGTAGGCGGCGTAGCGGTCGGCGCGGGCGTCGAGTTCGGCGAAGGTCCGCATGCCGTGGGCGCTGCGTACGGCGCAGGCCGCGGGGTCGCGCAGCGCGGCCCGGCGCAGCAGCCCGTCGAGCGGAGGTTCCGGGTATCTGAAGATCGGCACGGCGCAGTCCTCCTGATCGGGGGTGATCCCGGCGTACCACGGTCCTCATGACCGGTTGAGGCCGCTTGGAAGGTCACTGGAACCGGCCGCGCCGACGGCCGCCGTCCGGGCGTGCGGGGTGCCCGGTCGGCGGCCGTCGGCGTGCGGGGGGGTCAGCGGCCCCGGAGGACCATGGCCGCGTTGAAACCGCCCCGGCCGCGGGCCAGGACGAGGGCGGTGCGCAGCCGCTCGGGCCTGCGGACCTCGGTGACGAGGTCGATCGGGCAGTCCTCGGCGGGCGGGCCGGTGTTGACGGTCGGCGGGATCACCCCGTCCCGCAGGGAGAGCAGGGCGGCGGCCACGTCGAGGGAGGAGCCGCCCGCGGCGAGCCGGCCGGTCATCGTCTTGGGGGCGGTGACGGGGACCGCGTACTCCCCGAAGAGGTCCGCGAGGGCGCGGGCCTCCGCCCGGTCGGGGTCGCGGCGGCCGGCCGCGTCGGCGAAGACCACGTCGACGTCGGCGGGGGTGAGCCCGGCCTCGCGCAGGGCGAGCGCCGCGGCGGCGCCCAGGCGGGGGGCGCCGCCGGAGCCGGGCGGCGGGTCGAAGGTGGCGGCGTACCCGGCGACGGTGCCGTAGGGTTCGGCGCCCCGTTCCCGTGCGGCGTCGGCGTCCTCCAGGATGAGCAGGGCGCCGCCCTCGCCGACCACGTGGCCGTCGGCTCCGGCGGAGAAGGGCCGGTAGGCGCGGGCCGGGTCCTCGGCGGTGCTGAGTTCTCCGGTGGCCAGGTGGGCGGTCCAGCCCCAGGGGCAGAGCGAGGAGTCCATGCCGCCGGTGACGACCAGCCGGATGCCCTTGCGGATCTGGCGGCGGGCCTGGGCGACCGCGTCGAGCCCGCCGGCCTGTTCGCTGACGATGACGCTGTTGGGGCCGCGCATGCCGTTCTTGATGGAGATCTGGCCGCTGTTGACGGCGTAGAACCAGGCGAAGGACTGGTACGCGCTGACGTACTGGCCGCCCTTGCTCCACAGGGCCTCCAGCTCGCGCTGGCCGAACTCGTAGCCGCCGGCGGCGTTGGCCGTGATCACTCCGGCGGCGAAGTCCGGGAGCGTCGCCGGGTCCACGTCCGCGTCGGCGAGGGCCTCGTCGGCGGCGGTGAGGGCGAGCCGGGTGACCTGGTCGGTCTGCGGGAGCAGCCGGCTGGGCAGGTGTTCGGCGGCGTCGAAGCCGGGGACCTCGCCGGCGAGCCGGGCCGGGTACGGGGCGGCGTCGAAGCGGGTGAGGGGGCGGATGCCGGTCTCGCCGCGCAGGACGGCGGCCCACCAGGCCTCGGTCCCCAGCCCGTTGGGGGCGGCGACGCCGATGCCGGTGACGACCGGGGCGGCCTGGGGGGTGGCGGGCGCGGCGGGGGCGGCGGCCGTTTCGGTGGCGGTGGCGGCGCTCATGCGGCGGCTCCCAGACGCGGGCGGGTCAGGATCATGGCGCTCTGGAAGCCGCCGAATCCGCTGCCGACGCTGAGCACGGTGTCGGTGCGGTGCTCGCGGGCGGTCAGCGGGATGTAGTCCAGGTCGCAGGTCGGGTCGGGGTTGTGCAGGTTCGCGGTGGGCGGGACCGTGTTGTGCTCGATGGCCAGGGCGCTGGCGGCGACCTCCAGGGAGCCGATGGCGCCGAGGGAGTGGCCGATCATCGACTTGATGGAGCTGACCGGGACCTCGTAGGCGCGCTGTCCGAGGCTGCGCTTGAAGGCGGCGGTCTCGTGCCGGTCGTTCTGCTTGGTGCCGGAGCCGTGGGCGTTGACGTAGTCGACGGCGGAGGCGGGCAGCCGGGCCTCGTCGAGGGCGACGGTGATGGCCTCGGCCATCTCGCGGCCCTCGGCCTTCAGGCCGGTCATGTGGTAGGCGTTGCCGCGGCTGGCGAAGCCGGCGATCTCCGCGTAGACGTGGGCGCCGCGCCGGCGGGCGCTCTCCAGTTCCTCCAGGACCAGGACGGCCGAGCCCTCGCCGAGGACGAAGCCGTTGCGGGTGGCGTCGAACGGCCGGGAGGCGGTTTCGGGGTCGTCGTTGCGGGGCGAGGTGGCCTTGATGGCGTCGAAGCAGGCCACGGTGATGGGCGAGATGGGGGCCTCGGTGGCTCCGGTGACCATCACGTCGGCGCTGCCTTCGCGGATCAGCTCCACGGCGTGGCCGATGGAGTCGAGTCCGGAGGTGCAGCCGGTGGAGACCAGGGAGACGGGTCCCTGGGCGCCGACCCGCCAGGCCACTTCGGCCGCCAGCGAGCTGGGGACGAAGTAGTCGAAGAGGTGGGGGACGGCGAGGGTGTGGTCGACCTGCCAGGTGGAGCCGCCGCGGCTGACCTTGTCGTACTCGACGTCCAGGCCGGTGGTGCACCCCACCGCGCTGCCGAGGGTGACGCCGGTGCGGGTCGGGTCCAGGGCCGCGGGGTCGAGGCCGCTGTCGCGGATCGCCTCGTCGGCGCTGACCAGCGCGAACTGTGCGGCCCGGTCCAGGCGTGCGACGTCCTCGGGGGTGAATCCGTGGGCGAGCGGGTCGAAGTCGACTTCGGCGGCGATCCGGGAGCGGAAGCCGGAGGCGTCGAAGAGGCTGATGGCACGGGTCGCGGTGCGGCCGGAGGTGAGCCGGGCCCAGTACGCCTTGGTGCCCACTCCCCCGGGTGCGACCACGCCGATCCCGGTGATGACGACGCGTCGGTTCATGGGGTGTCCTTCACGGTGAGTCCTTCTTCTGAGCCGGCTTCGGCGAGCCGCGTCTTCACGGCCCTGCGCAGGGAGCCGATGACGGCGGCGACGTCCTCGTCGCTGAGGCCGGGGTGCAGGGGCAGGCGTACGGTGCGGTCGACGGCCCAGTCGCAGGCGGGCAGCCGGGGTGCCGGGAGCTCCCCGTGGGTGTCCCGGGACGGGAACCGGTGCAGGGGGGCGTAGTGGGAGGTGGTGTCGATCTCCTCGGCGAGCAGGTCGCCGACCACCTTGTCCTTGATGGCGGGGTCGAGCTGGACCCAGTAGAGGCAGTGGGTGGTCTGCTGGCCCTCGGGCAGCGGCGGGGGCGTCAGCAGTCCCTCGGTGCCGGCGAGTTCGCGGTCGTAGCGCTCGGCGATCCGGCTGCGCCGCTCCACCATCTCGGGGAGGCGGCGCAGCTGCACCTGGCCGATGGCGGCGGTGAGGTCGTTGCCGACGATGCCGCGGCCGTACTCGGGCGGGGGCGTCCGGCCGGCGGCGGAGTCCACGGCGGCGTGGCCGAAGCTGGTGGCCCGGACCAGGCCGCGCTGGGCGAGGAGCCGGGTGCGGGCGGCCCGCTCGGGGTCCTTGGCGTACACCATGCCGCCGTCGCCGGTGACGATGACCCGGCCGGGGTCGAAGCTCCAGACGGCCAGGTCGCCGAAGGTGCCGGCGGGGACGCCGCCGACGCTGGAGGCGACGGAGCAGGCGCCGTCCTCGATCAGGAGGACGCCCAGTTCGCGGCAGCGCGCGGCGATGCGGACGACGTCGCCGGTGCGGCCGCCGTAGTGCAGCAGGAGGACCGCGCGGGTGCGCTCGGTGAGGACGGCCTCGATGTCCTCCAGGGACGGGTTGAGCGTACGACGGCCGACGTCGCAGAAGACCGGGCGGCCGCCGCGTCCGGCGACGGCCTCGGCGGTGGCCGGCAGCACGATGGAGGGCAGGACGACCTCGTCGCCCTCCCGGAGGTCGAGGGTCTCGACGGCCAGGTGGAGGGCGGTGGTGCCGGAGCTGGTGAAGACGACGTGGTCCGCGGGGATCCCCAGGTGTGCGGCGAAGGCCTCCTCGAAGGCCCTGGTGCGTCGGCCGTTGCCGAGCCTGCGGTCGTGGAACACCCCGGCGACCGCGTCGAGTTCCTCCGCCCCGACCTGGGGCTGAAACAGGTTGATCATGGTCGCCTCTCGCGTACGGGTGTCCGTTCGAGCTTGTGAAGGGCCGCTCGACGGCCGATGGAGCCCCGGTGGTCCCTCCCCCGGCCGGGGCGCCGGGCGCGGCCCAGGTCGCTTCGAGCTCCGCTCCATCGGGGTGCCGGATGCTCCGCGTGCGCCGCCATCCGAGATTCGCCGAGGAGTTCACATGCCGGACCAGGAGCAGGGCCAGACCAAGCGCGTCGCCGTCGTCACGGGCGCGACCAGCGGCATCGGCCTGGAAGTGGCCCGCACGCTGGCCTCCTCGGGCCACCGGGTGTTCATCGGTGCCCGGGACGCGGACAACGTGGCCCGGACGGTGGCTGAGCTGACCGCCGAGGGCCTGGAGGTCGACGGCGCGGCCGTCGACGTGCGCAGCGGGGAGGGCGTCCGGGCCTGGATCGGGGCGGCCGTGGAGCGGTTCGGCACCATCGACGTGGTGGTCAACAACGCCGGCCGCTCGGGCGGCGGGGTCACCGCGGACATCGCCGACGAGCTGTGGGACGACGTCATCGAGACCAATCTGACCAGCGTCTTCCGCGTCACCCGCGAGGCCCTGAACGCGGGCGGCCTGCGGGCCAAGGAGCGCGGCCGGATCATCAACATCGCCTCCACCGCCGGGAAGCAGGGCGTGGTCCTGGGCGCCCCCTATTCGGCGTCCAAGCACGGAGTGGTGGGCTTCACCAAGGCGCTGGGCAACGAGCTGGCCCCGACCGGCATCACGGTCAACGCCGTCTGCCCCGGCTACGTCGAGACCCCGATGGCCGAGCGGGTGCGCCAGGGCTACGCCGCCGCCTACGACACCACCGAGGAGGCCGTCCTGGAGAAGTTCCGGGCCAAGATCCCCCTCGGCCGGTACTCCACCCCGCAGGAGGTCGCCGGGCTGGTGGGCTACCTGGCCTCCGACACGGCCGCCTCGATCACCTCGCAGGCCCTCAACGTCTGCGGCGGCCTCGGCAACTTCTGAGCCCCGCCCCGCCCCGCACCGCACCGCACCGCCCGCCGCACCGCCCCCGTGCCGGACTCCTAGACCCCGGCGCGGGCCCGGGCCGGCTCCCTGCGGGAGGGGTGGCCGAGCAGACCGGCCTGGAGCTGCTGGAGTTCGGCGGAGGGCTCCAGGCCCAGTTCGTCGGCGAGCAGCCCGCGCACCTTCTGGTACGCCTGGAGGGCCTCCGCCCGGCGGCCGGCGGCGCCGAGCGCGGAGATGAGCCGGCTGTGGAACCACTCGTTGAGCGGGTAGTCGTTGATGAGCTTGCGCAGCTCGGGGATGGCCTCGCGGTGCCGGCCGAGGCGCTCGTGCGCCTCGATGCGGGTCTCGAAGGCCCTGATGCGCAGTTCCTCCAGGTGCACGACGTGTCCGGCGAGGACGTCGCCGGCGGGGAAGTTCGACAGGGCGGGCCCGCGCCAGAGGTCGAGTGCCTGGTGGACGGTGCGCAGGGCCCGGGACGGCTCGTCCTCGGCGAGTTCGTGGCGGGCCCGGGTGACGAGCCGTTCGAAGATCCGGACGTCGACGTCGGAGTCGTCGACCTGGATCGAGTAGCCGGGCGGGCTGGTGACGATCAGGCAGCGGTCGGCCGGGACCAGCCGCTCCTGCGTGAACATCCGGCGGGCGTGGTAGACGTACGTCTGGAGCGTGGTGACGGCGCTGCGCGGCGGGTTCTCCCCCCACAGCTCCCGGATGAGGGCCTCGGCGGTGACGATCTCCCCGGGCCGGGTGAGCAGCAGCGCGAGCGTCTGGCAGACCTTCGGGGTTCCGGGCTGGTACGTCCTGCCGTCGTCGGTGACGATCTCGAAGGGGCCGATGAGATTGAAGCGCATGGAAGATGACTCCTCATCAGCAGGGACGACGGATGTCTGAAATTACGAAAAGTCTCTTGTGCGTCGAATGTGCACGTCAATCGGATGTATGTCAGAACGCGGTCAATCTGCGTCAGGTTTGAGCCACCGCGGCCGGATCCCTTCCACCCGCCGGGGCGCGCGGAAGGGATCCGGTCCTGCTCAGACGACTCGGGCGGCACGCCGGATCGAGTCGAGCAGCTCCGCCTGGCCCAGGACGTCCGGGTCCGGGGCTGCGTCCCCGGTACGGACGGCCCGGGCGAAGGCGGCGACGGTGGCGAGCACCTGGTCGTCCGGGGTGAGGGTGATCTCCTCGGTGCCGGTGCGCCGTTCGAGGCGGACCTGCGGCGGGTGCCCGGCGGGCGGGGTGAAGGCCCGCTCGACGGTGAGGCGCCCTTCGCTGCCCGTGATCTCGTAGGCGCTCCGGTAGCCGTGGTCGAGCCCGAAGGCGAGCTGCGCGGTGACCCCCTCGGGGGTGCGCAGCAGCGCCGTGCCGGCGGTGTCGACGGCCCGGCCGGGCCCGCCGCGCACCAGGACGGCACCCTCGGTCTCCAGCCGGTCCCCGAGGAAGTGCAGGGCCGCCCGGACGGGGTAGACGCCGGTGTCCCACAGGGCGCCGCCGCCGAGGGCGGCGTCGTGGCGGATGTCCGTGTCGGGCAGCCGGGGGATGGCGAACTCGGCCCGCAGCCCCCGCAGTTCGCCGATCGCCCCGTCGGCGAGCAGCGCGCGCACGGCGGCGTGCTGGGAGTGGTGGACGAACATCACGTTCTCCCGCAGCACCAGGCGGGCCCCGGCGGCCAGGGCCGACAGCCGCCGGGTGGCCGCGAGGTCGGTGGTGAGCGGCTTCTCCGCGAGGACGTGCTTGCCCGCGCGCAGGGCCGCCTCCACCCAGTCGGCGTGCAGGGCCGCGGGGAGCGGCACGTACACGGCGTCGACGTCCGTGCGCTCCAGCAGGGCGCCGTAGCCGGTGACGGCGGCGCAGCCCGCCTCCTCGGCCGTGGCCCGGGCCTTGGCGGCGTCGCGGCTGGCGACCGCGACGAGTTCCGTGCCGGGGCACTCCCTCAGGGCGGGCAGCATCCGGCGGCGTGCGATGTCGGCGCAGCCCAGCACGCCGACGCGTACGGGCCCGGTCGCGGGCCCGGTCTCCGTCCCGTGCTCCATCAGAGGCGTACCGCTCCCGTGGTGAGGCAGGACAGCAGGGTGCGCGCCTGCACGTTGAGGTAGTGGTTGTGCCTCAGCAGGGCGCCGAGCTGTCCCGGGGTCGCCCACAGGTAGCCCGGCGGGGCGTCGAGCGGGGCCTGGTCCTCGTCGGTGTCGAGGAACAGGTAGCGGCTCTCCGCGTTCAGGAACCGGCCGCCCTCCTCGGAGTGCAGTGCCTCGTAGCGGATCCGGGCGGGATCGGCACCGAGCACGAGGTCCAGGAAGGGCGGGCGCTCCGCCTGCGGCAGGTGGGCGTAGTTGGACGGGGTGTACTGCACGGTGGGGCCGAGCTCGACCGTGTCGGCGAAGCCGCCCTCGACGCGGGCGTGCACCAGCAGGTGGGGAACGCCGCCGATGCGGCGGGTCAGGAAGGCCGTGACGCCGGTGCCCCGGGGCTCGAACAGTGGCTGCGTCCAGCCGGCGACCTCGCGGCTGCCGGCCTGCACGCCTACGGCGACGACGTCGAAGTAGCGCCCCTCCTCGTGCTCGATGGTCCGCTCGCCGCGCTTCCAGCCCGGGATGCCGGCGAGCGCGACGCGTTCGGCGCTCACGTCGTGGCGGGAGCGCTCCCCGGTGAACCAGGACAGCAGCTCGGTGCCGGAGTGGAGGGAGCCGCCCTCGGGGTCGGCGAACGGGACGCAGGCCAGGACGGTGCGCGTGTCCATGTTGACCACGTTGTCCTGGCGCAGGAGCTCGCCGATCTGGGCGAGGGTCAGCCAGCGGAAGTCGTCGTGCTCGGGCACCTCTCCGACGGCCTCGACGAGCATGTTGCGGTTGCTCTTGCGGTAGAACCACGAGCCGTGCTCGGACTGGAGGACGTCGGCCAGCACCCGGCCGCGGCCGCGCTGGGTGAAGTACTCGATGTAGCGGACGTCGGCGCCCTTGTGGGCCTTGGTGTAGTTGCTGCGGGTGGCCTGCACCGTCGGCGACAGCTGGAGCAGGTTCCGGTTGCCGGGCTCCATCTTGGCCTGGAGCAGGTAGTGCGGGACGCCGTCGAACTCCTTGACCAGGATGCCGAGGATGCCCACCTCGGGCTGGCGGATGATCGGCTGGTGCCACTGCCGGCCGGCTCCGTCGACGGTGGTGTCCACCCGCAGGCCCTCGACGGTGAAGAACTTCCCGCTGTGGTGGCCGAGGTTGCCGGTGACGGGGTCGAAGGACCAGCCGTCGAGCTCCGCGAAGGGGATCCGGTCCACCCGGAAGCGGTGGGCGCGGCGGCGTTCCTCCAGCCAGCCGTGCACGTCCGTGGTGCCTGCCGTCACGCGTGGGCCCCCACGAACTCCTTGACCGAGGCGATGACGTAGTCGAGCATCTCGTCGGTCAGTGCCGGGTAGACGCCCACCCAGAAGGTCTGGTCGGTGATGACGTCGCTGTTCGTCAGGTCGCCGACGATGCGGTGCGGCTGGCCGATGTAGGCCGGGTGGCGGGTGAGGTTGCCCGCGAAGAGGCGCCGCGTACCGATCTTGCGGTCCTCCAGGAAGTCCACCAGGGCGGCCCGGGTGTAGGGCGCGTCGGGGTCGACGGTGAGGGCGAACCCGAACCAGCTCGGGTCGCTGCGCGGGGTGGCCTCGGGCAGGATCAGGTGGGGGACGCCGTCGAGGCCCTCGCGCAGCCGGCGCCAGTTGCGGCGGCGGGCGTCGCAGAACTCGTCGAGCTTGTCGAGCTGGGTCAGGCCCAGGGCCGCCTGGATGTCGGTGGCCTTCAGGTTGTAGCCCACGTGCGAGAAGATGTACTTGTGGTCGTAGCCCTCGGGGAGGGTGCCCATCTGGTAGTCGAAGCGCTTGAGGCACTTGTTGGTCTCGCCCGGCTCGCACCAGCAGTCCCGGCCCCAGTCGCGCAGGGACTCCACGATCCGCGCGAGCGCCAGGTTCGAGGTCAGCACGCAGCCGCCCTCGCCCATGGTCAGGTGGTGGGCCGGGTAGAAGCTGACGGTGGTGATGTCGCCGAAGGTGCCGGTCAGCTGTCCGTCGTAGGTGGAGCCGACGGCGTCGCAGTTGTCCTCGATGAGGAACAGGCCGTGGTCCTCGGCGAGCTGGGCTATCTCGGCGACCTCGAAGGGGTTGCCGAGGGCGTGCGCGATCATGATGGCGCGGGTCTTGGGGCCGATGGCGGCGGCCACCCGGTCGGCGGTGGTGTTGTAGGTGCCGAGCTCGACGTCGACGAAGACGGGGACGAGCCCGTTCTGGATGATCGGGTTGACGGTGGTGGGGAAGCCCGCGGCCACCGTGATCACCTCGTCGCCGCGGCGCAGCCTGCGGTCCTCCAGGAGGTGCGAGGTGAAGGCCGTCATGGCCAGCAGGTTGGCCGAGGAGCCGGAGTTGACCAGGTGCGCCTTGCGCCGCTTCAGCTTGCGGGCGAAGCGCGACTCGAAGCGGCGCGAGCTGGGTCCCGCGGCGATCCGCATCTCCAGTGCGGCTTCCACGATCGCGGTGCGGTCGTGCTCGTCGAGGACGGCTCCGGCGGGCCAGATCTCGGTGGTGCCGGGGACGAAGGGACGGTCGTCCTGTGCGTCCTGGTGGAACTTGACGGTCTCATCGAGGATGAGTCCCTTGTGGACGTTCATGCAGGGGTCCCTTCACGGCCCTCGGGGCCGGTGTTGTCGGTTCGGTGCTTGACGGCCTTCCACCAGCCGGGGTTGTCGCGGTACCACGCGACGGTGTCGGCGAGGCCCTGCTCGAAGGGGACGCGCGGCGCGTAGCCCAGCTCCTCGCGGATCTTGGTCTCGTCGAGGGCGTAGCGCAGGTCGTGGCCCTTGCGGTCGGCGACCCGGCGCACGGCGGACCCGTCGGCGCCGCACAGGGCGAGCAGCCGCTCGGTGATGTGCAGGTTGGTCTGTTCGTTGCCGCCGCCGATGTTGTAGACCTCGCCGGCCCGGCCCCGGTCCAGGACCAGGGCGATCGCCCGGCAGTGGTCGTCGACGTGCAGCCACTCGCGGACGTTGCGCCCGTCGCCGTACAGGGGGACCTGCTCGCCCTCCAGCAGGTTGGTGACGAAGAGCGGGATCAGCTTCTCGGGGTGCTGGTACGGCCCGTAGTTGTTCGAGCAGCGGGTGATCGAGACGTCGAGTCCGTGCGTGCGCCAGTAGGAGCGCGCGATCAGGTCGGAGGAGGCCTTGGACGCGGCGTACGGGGAGTTGGGCTGGAGCGGCCACTCCTCGGTCCAGGCGCCCTCGGCTATGGAGCCGTAGACCTCGTCGGTGGAGACGTGGACCACCCGGTTGACCCCGGTGGCCAGGCAGGCGTCCAGCAGGGTCTGGGTGCCGCCGACGTTGGTGCGGACGAACTCGGCCGCGGAGTGCACCGACCGGTCGACGTGCGACTCGGCCGCGAAGTGCACCACCGCGTCGTGGCCGGGCAGCAGCTCGCGCAGCAGCGCCTCGTCGCAGATGTCGCCGCGGACGAAGTCCAGCCGGGGGTGGGCGGCCGGCAGGTTCTCGCGGTTGCCCGCGTAGGTGAGCTTGTCGAGGACCGTGACCCGGGTCTCCTCGTGGCCCGCGTAACCGCCGTTGAGCAGGGTCCGGACGAAGTGCGAGCCGATGAAGCCGGCGCCGCCGGTGACCAGCAGCCTCATACCGCCTCCTCGGGGCGCGTCCGTCCGAGGACGAGGTCTGTCATGTCGTTTCTCCTTGGCAGGAAGGGAAGGGTGGGAGAGGCCGGGCTCACTGCGGCGGGTTGCCGTGCTTGCGGGCGGGCAGGTCGGCGTGCTTGGCGCGGAGCATCTCCAGCGACCGGATCAGCACCGTGCGGGTCTCGCGGGGGTCGATGACGTCGTCGACGAGGCCGCGCTCGGCCGCGTAGTACGGGTGCATCAGCTGGTCCTTGTACTCGGCGATGCGCTGCGCGCGGACGGCCTCGGGGTCCTCGGCGGCGGCGATCTCGCGCCGGAACACCACGTTGGCGGCGCCCTCGGCACCCATCACCGCGATCTCGTTGGTGGGCCAGGCCAGGGCCAGGTCCGCGCCGATGGAGCGCGAGTCCATGACGATGTACGCGCCGCCGTACGCCTTGCGCAGGACCAGGGAGATCCGCGGGACCGTCGCGTTGCAGTACGCGTACAGGAGCTTGGCGCCGCGCCGGATGATGCCGTTGTGCTCCTGGTCCACGCCGGGCAGGAAACCGGGTACGTCGACCAGGGTGACGAGGGGGATGTTGAAGGCGTCGCAGAACTGCACGAACCGGGCGCCCTTCTCGGACGCCTCGATGTCGAGCACGCCGGCGCTGGCCATCGGGTTGTTGGCGACGATGCCCACCACGTGCCCGTCCAGCCGGGCCAGCGCGCAGACCAGGTTGGCCGCCCAGGCCGGGTGCACCTCGAAGTAGTCGCCGTCGTCGACGACCTCCTCGATGACCCCGCGGACGTCGTACGCCTGCCCGGGCTGTACGGGGACCAGGTCCAGCAGCGCCTCGCAGCTGCGGTCGGCCGGGTCGCCGGAGCGTTCGACGGGGGCCAGCTCCCGGTTGTTGGACGGGAGCAGCGCCAGCAGGTAGCGGACCTCGGCGATGCAGCTCTCCTCGTCGTCGTACGCGAAGTGCGCGACGCCCGAGACGGACGAGTGGACGTCGGCGCCGCCCAGGCCGTTCTGGCTGATCTCCTCGCCGGTGACCGCCTTGACGACGTCCGGGCCGGTGATGAACATCTGCGAGGTCTCGCGGACCATGAACACGAAGTCCGTGAGCGCCGGGGAGTACGCGGCGCCGCCCGCGCAGGGTCCGAGCATGACGCTGATCTGGGGGATGACGCCCGATGCCCTGGTGTTGCGCTGGAAGATGCCGCCGTAGCCGGCCAGCGCCGAGACGCCCTCCTGGATGCGGGCGCCCGCGCCGTCGTTGAGGGAGACCAGCGGGGCACCGGCCGCCTCCGCCATGTCCATGATCTTGTGGATCTTCGCGGCGTGGGCCTCACCCAGCGCCCCGCCGAAGATCCGGAAGTCGTGCGCGTACACGAAGACGGTCCGACCGTCGACCGTCCCCCACCCGGTGACCACGCCGTCCGTGTGGGGCTTCTTCGCCTCCAGCCCGAAACCGGTCGCCCGGTGCCGTCGCAGCTGCTCCACCTCGGTGAAGGAGCCCTTGTCCAGCAGCAGTGCGATCCGTTCGTGCGCCGTCAGCTTGCCCTTGGCGTGCTGGCGCTCGGTCGCGCCCTGGTCGCCGCTGCGCGCGGACTCCTTGATCCCCTGGAGCTCTTCGGTGCGGGACCGGATCGTGTCGTCCGCTCTGGACATGGGTGTTCCACCTTTCTGTGGGTCGGGGAGGGCCGGACCGCGGGCGGTCCGGGGAAGGGGCGGCGGAGCCGCCCCCTCGTCCGTCCGGGCCCGGAGCGGCCGCTCCGGCGCCGGGGTCAGGCCTGGTACGGGTTCTTGGCCCGGCCCTCGCGGAGGGTCGTGCCCCACCAGGCGAGCTGGTCGAGGAGGACCTTGGCCGCGTTCGCCGGACCCTGCTCGTCCTTGGGCCGGCCGTCCTCGCCGAACTGCTCCCACGCCGAGTGGAAGCTGACGGCGTCGCGGACGGTGACGGCGTGCAGCTCGGCGAAGATCGGGCGCAGCTGCTCCACCGCGCGCAGGCCGCCCGCCAGGCCGCCGTAGGAGACGAAGCCGACCGGCTTGGCACGCCACTGGGTGTAGTGCCAGTCGATGAGGTGCTTGAGGGAGGCCGGGAAGCTGTGGTTGTACTCCGGCGTCACGACCACGTACGCGTCGGCCTGCTCCAGGCGCGGCGAGATCGCGGCGAGCGTCTCGGCGGTCTCCGGGGAGGGCTCGTTCGACAGGGCGGCCGGCAGGTCGTGCTCCGCCAGGTCGATCACGTCGACGACGAGGTCCTCGCGCTGCCGGGCCTCTCCGGCGAACCACTCGCCGGGTACCGGGCCGAAGCGGCCCTCACGGACGCTGCTGATGATGACGGCCAGCCGCAGGGCTTCGCCCGGCTGAGTGTTCGACATGGTGTGTCCTTTCGTGGACGGTTCGGTGGTGAGGGGCGGGCGTCCGGCGCGGGACGGCGCTCAGGCCCGGCTCTCGGCGTAGGCCTTGGCGTGGCCGAGGGTGGCGCGGCTGTTGTTGCTCACCGCGGTGCGCACGTATTCCCTGGCGTCCTCGACGGTGGCCTGCTCGCCGAGGACCGCGGCGATGTTGGCGGTGTTGAGGGTGATGGTGTGCTGCGAGGAGGCGGCCACGCCCTCGGCGTTCTCGGTGAAGGTCCAGTAGCCGGTGTGCAGGGTCATCAGCGCCGGCAGGGTGGTCTGCTTGTAGGCGATCTTCCGGTGGGCGAAGGTGACCCGGTAGGACTTGGTGGTGTACAGCGAGCCGTCCTTGGACCGGCTGTCCATCTCCAGTTCCTGGAGCCCCGGCGTGTCCTCCACCAGGCGGACCGTCGCCACGTGCGGCAGGCGCTCCTCCCAGCGGTCGGCCTCGTTGACGAAGTCGTAGACGTCCTTGGCGGACCCGTTGATCTGCACGGTGTCCTCGAAGGAGAACGTCAGGTCCTCCGCCGCGTGCGCCAGCTCGACGTTCGTTTTCAGCGCGGCCAGCTCGGTCTTCGAGTTGCGGTCGACGGCCTCGTCGATCCACGCCAGGCTGTCGGCGTCGTCGTCCACGGCCCGGTAGTCGTGCAGCAGGCGCACGCGGGACTCGCCCTCGCCGAGGGGCTCGATGATCCAGGTGCCGCCCATGGCGGCGATCGGCGGTGCCGGGATCTCCTGGCGGAAGGTGATCCGCAGGCCCTCGGGGTCCAGGGTGCGGTGGGAGGTCCAGTTCTTGGCCTCGCCGTTGGCCGTCGCCCAGATGCGGATGCGTTCCTCGTTGGCTCCGGCCGGGGTGTGGTCGACGTAGATGGTCGGCGGGAAGATCCGCGGCCAGTTCGTGACCTCTGCGATCAAGCGGTAGACGGCGGCGGCCGGGGCAGAGATCGTGATCTCGTGCTCGACCTCGCGCAGGCCGGGCTGCGGCATGCTCATGGCTCCTCGGGAGTGGGGACGGTTCGGGAGGCCCCGGCCGGCCCCTGCCCGGCCGGGCACCCCCTGGCGGAGGGGCCGCGGACGCGGGCAGGGACCGTGCCGGGGAAGAGGCCTAGGCGCCGACGGCGACCTTGAGGCTCTCGTTGATGGCTTCGACCAGGGAGCGGGGGGTGCTGTGGTCGCTGAAGATGTCGTCGTCGAGCGTGATGCCGAACTCGCGCTCGATGCGGCCGCCGGTCTCCAGCAGCGCCAGGGACTCGTAGCCCAGGGACTCGAAGTCGGTGTCGAGGATGTCGCCGTCGAGGTCGACCCCCTCGTCGGCGCCCGCGCCCTCCAGGAGGATGCGCTTGAGGTCGTCGAAGGTGAATTCCTGCTTGGACAAGGTGGATCCCTTTCATCGGTATTCCGCGGCCGGGGGATTGCGGCCGCGGGGCAGAAGGACGCCCACCGCCGTCCGGGGAAGGTGACGGCGGCGTGCGCCGGTCGGTGGGGCCGTCAGTCGACGGCGCGCAGGAGGGCGGCGGAGTTGAAGCCGCCGTGGCTGCGGGCGAGGACGAGGGCGGTGCGTACGGACGCGGTCCTCGACCGCCCGGTCACCAGGTCGATGTCATG